>JAJRWA010000263.1 GCA_024277025.1 Candidatus Krumholzibacteriota bacterium
CCCGGTCGGTGGGCACGCCCAGGGCCACCACGCGACAGATGCGAGGATTCAGCCGTTGGGTGATGCGGGTGATGACGCCGCCCTTGCCGGCCGCGTCGCGCCCCTCGAAAATCACCACCACCTTCAGGCCCTGCACCTTGATCCACTCCTGGAGCTTGACCAGTTCCACCTGCAGCTTGACCAATTCCCGTTCGTAGCGCTTCTTGGTGAGCTTCTTCCTTTTCTTCTTCGTGGGCAAAGGCGCGCCTGCGTTGTTGGAACCGTGATCCGCCGGCGCGATCACGGTCTGATCACCGCGCCCGTTGTGGGAATGGGCGGCTTTGCCCGATTTTGTCTTCTTGGACATGGTTTGCTCCTTGCGGATATGTGGCATGGCGGGCGTCCGGGCATAGTTCTCTGTCCATAGAGTACCTGTTTCCGCGCCTCTTTTCAAGCGCGAATTTATTGCATTCCGCCGCCCAAATTTGGTATAGTACCTGTTAGAGGCGTCCCCCATTGTTGCACTGTGCAGCGCACCCGCAGGCGCCCATCGCTCTCCAAGTATCGTCGTTGTATTCCTGTGGGATTGTCGGTATTGGCGGGCGGATATGTATGCACTCCCCGCCATGTCGCGTGATTCTGTTTTGCAACCTGTATCAGATAACCTACATCAGGAGGGAAACATGAAACGCAGAACCTGGCTGATCCTTTCCGTGTTGATCATCAGCGCGTTACTCACCGCCATGTGTGCGCCCGGCGCGCCGCCAGCAGCCCCGGCTGAGCCCGCCGCGGAGGAAGAGGCGGCCCCGGCGGAAGAAGCGCCGGCTGAACCGGTCGGTGAGGTCGTTGAACTGCGCATGACGTGGTACACGGACGGCAACGAAGACGTGGTCATGCGCGACCTGCTCGACCGCTTCGAGGCCGAGAACCCCGACATCAAGGTGGTCATGGACACGGTCCCCTACAAGTCGATCCTGGAAAACCTGCCCATCCAGCTTGCGGCCGGCGAAGGCCCGGACATGGCCCGCGTCACGGACCTGGGCGGGCTGGCCAAATACTATCTGGACTTGCGGCCCTATCTCAGCGACCCGGCGTACTGGGAAGAGAACTTCGGTCCCTTCCTGGCCTGGCTGCGTCAACCCGGCGACGAAGATTCCATCAACGGCTTCATGACCCAGTTGACCATCACCGGCCCCTTCATCAACCGCACGCTCTTTGACCAGGCCGGCATCGCCGTGCCCAGCGATGAGTCCGACGAAGTCACCTGGGAAGAGTGGGCCGACGTCACCCGACAGGTGGCGGAGGCGACGGGCACGCCCTATGCCATGGCAATGGACCGCAGCGGCCACCGCTTTGCCGGCCCCGCCATCAGCATGGGGGCCAAGTTCTTCAACGACGAGGGCTACCCCGCCATTGACGACGAGGGCTTCCGGCGCATGGCCGAGCTGCTGATCCAGTGGCACGAGGACGGGACCATGATCCCGGACATCTGGATCGGCTCCGGCGGCCAGTACGTTCCCGCCAACGAGGAGTTCATCAACGCGCAGGTGGTCATGTACATGTCCGGCAGTTGGCAGGTGGGCCAGTTCGATCAGCAGATCGGCGACGCCTTCGACTGGGAAGTTGTGCCCAATCCGTGCGGGCCGGCCGCGTGCACGGGCGTGCCCGGCGGCGCGGCGCTGGTGGCTATCGCCGATACCGAGCATCCGGAGGAAGTCGCCAGGGTGATGGAATACCTGACCAGCGAGGACGTGATGCGCGAGTTCCTGGAGCGCACGGCTTTCCTGCCTGGCCATCTTGGCCTGGCGGAACAGGGGCTGGAGTATCAGACTGACTCGCCGCAGACCGCGGACGCGCTGGCGGTCTTCGCCGCGCAGGTACCGAAACTCGACCCCATCGCCTACCAGTTCCAGGGCTACCCCTACAACCGCGCCATCATGAACGCCATCACCGACCGCCTGACGCAGGTGCTGGTGGGCGAGCTGACGCTGGACGAGGCAATGGTGCGCATGCAGGAGGACATCGACACGGCGATTGCCGAGGCGACGAAGTGATCGCCTGAAGCAACGATTTCAAGACCTTGAATGACGGCCGCCGGCATGTACTCTCCGTCTGTTTCTCACATGCCGGCGGCTATTTTCTCGCGAATCCGGCGATCAATCCGCTGCGTGTGCGTTGCCTGTTTCGCGAGAAGGCCGTCTCGCTCCGGTATTCCTATGGGTGACGATAGATGAAACGCCTCCTCTGGCGCGTGCTTGAAGCGTTTATGAACCTGATCGGGCTGGTCATGGACCCGATCCAGAAGCTGGTAGGCCGCACGGACAACATGGGTTACATCTTCGTGTTGCCGAATCTGCTGATTTTCGGCATTTTCGTTCTGTTTCCCATGCTGTTGAACTTCTACTATGCTTTCACCGGCGGCACCAGGCTTTTCCCCCAGGACCGCCCCTTCGTGGGCACGGCCAATTTCGAGGCGCTTTTCGACTGCCAGAACTACCTGGAACCGAACACCTGTCGGGAAGACCTGTTCTGGCGCGGCATCTACAACACCATCGTCTATGTCATCTTTGAAGTGACGGGCATGGTGCTCTTTGCGCTGATCACGTCGCTGGTGTTGAACCGCAAGGTGCGCGGGCGCGGCTTCTTCCGCAGCATCTTCTTCTATCCCGTGCTGCTCTCGCCCGTGGTGGTGGCGCTGATCTGGAAGTGGATTCTGCAGCGCAACGGCATCCTCAACGCCATTCTCAACGCCTTCGGCCAGGAGAGCATCCTCTTTCTGCTCAACGCCCACTGGGCCACGTTCTGGGTGATCTTCGTCAGCGCCTGGGCGCAGATGGGCTTCTACACGCTGATACTGCTGGCCGGGCTTCAGTCCATCCCCGCGGAGCTGTACGAGGCCGGGCAGATCGACGGCGCGGGGAACTGGCCCCGCTTCCGCTACATCACCCTGCCGCTGCTCATGCCCACCATGTTCGTGGTACTGGTCCTCGCGCTGATCCGCGCCGTGCAGGTGTTCGACCAGGTCTTCGTGCTGACCGGCGGCGGCCCTGGCACGGCAACCCAGTACATGGTGCAATATATCTACGACACCGGCTTTGCCAATCAAGTGCAGCGCTTCGGTCTGGCCGCGGCGGCTTCGGTCGTGCTGGGACTGACGTTGTGGGTCTTTACGCTGATCCAGTTGCGGATTGGCCGCTCTTCGGATGTCACCTAGCTGACGTTACGTAATCACCTGTTCGTAGGGGCGAGATATATCTCGCCCCTACTGGACTTTGGCTGTTTAGGAGCCAAAGTTGGATAAGAGTCTAACGTTATGGCGAGCCAATCGAGGCTCAGGCCCGGGCAGAAGC
>JAJRWA010000264.1 GCA_024277025.1 Candidatus Krumholzibacteriota bacterium
CCCGACCAACCTGGCGCCGGGCCAGACAGTGAGCCTGACCGTGCGCTACCAACCCACCAGCCTGGGTGTCCACAGCGGTTCGCTGCTGCTCGGTGACCTGGCCTGCAGCGCGGTCAGCCTGCTGGGCACGGCGATCATCGATCCCACCCTGTTCGTCGTCTCGCCCGACTCGCTCGACTTCGGCGTGGTCAATGTCGGCACTTTGGTCGACCGTGAAGTCATGGTCGCGAACCTGGCCAGCCAGATTATCGAGTTGGACCCGCAGGTTCTCGCACCCGCCGCAGGCTTCACCCTGCTGACCGGCGGCGGTGTGAGCCAGATCTACCCTGGCGAGTCCCACCGGATCGTCGTGCGCTTCCTGAGCTTCGGCGAGCAGGTCTTCGCCACCAGCCTGGCCCTGGGCGCCGGGCTGCCAAGGGTACCCATGTTTGCCGAGAGCCGAATCATGCTGCCCGATTGCGACGTGTCGGTCGCCAACCTGAACTTCGGCGACGCGATGGTCGGCACCAGCCGGACCCGCTATGCCGGGGTCACGAACAACAGCGACGGCGATCTGGTCCTGACCCCGGCCAGCGACTCCGCAGCCTTCACGGTTGCCGGCGAACCCGTCACCGTACCGCCGGGCTCGTCGACCACTCTGGCCGTCACCTTCCGGCCGACGGTGATCGGTTCGGTCAGCGGCACGATCAGCCTCGGTGACGACAGGTGCCTGACGATCGCCTGCTTCGGCAACGGGACACCGAACCAGGCCTCGAACGAAGACCTGGTGGGCATCTACTTCGATGTGAACTACCAGGAGCAGGTAACCTTTGTCCACAGCATCGGCCAGCAGATAGACGGCTATCTGGTATTGTCGCAGCCCAGCACGAGCGGCGGCGTCTCGGCCTGGGAGTGCAAGGTCGAACTGGCCGGACCCACGGTGATCACGGGCTGGAACCTGGCCGGACAGTCCCTCAACCTGGCGACGGCGCCCGAGTTCATCGTCGGCGTCAGCGAACCGCTGCCGTTCGTCAACCAGGCCCTGCTCGCCTCGTTCACCTGCCTGACGACCGGACTGGACAGCGAGTCGATCTTCAGTCTCGTGCCCGTGCAAACCCCCTCGCTGCCGGACGCGATGGCCTGGGTGCCCGGTGACCTGCCCGATGTGCTGCTCCGCATGCAGCCGGCGACCGGCATACCACAGGTCGCGTTCATCAACCCCGCGATCGTCAGCGTCGAGGCCCCGACCCCGCGCGCGGAACTGCTCGGCCGGCAGGTGAACCTGAGTTGGCCGCTGCCTGTCGCAGCCAATGAGGGATGCCACGTGTATCGCCGCCTCGGCACCGAAGCCGCCGTGCGGTTGACGGCCGAACCGATAACCGGCACTGGGTCAAGCCTGGTCTATACCGACCTGACCGATGGTCTGAGTCCGGGCAGCCGGCTGTACTACAGCTACAGCGTCGTCCGCGACGGCAACGAGTACGCTCGCAGTCCCGAGGTCGAAGTGATACTGCCCGAGTTGCCGGCCGCCGTGACACGCCTGCTGCCCAACCGGCCCAACCCGTTCAACCCCCTGACCGAGATCCGCTTCGAACTGGGTGCCGCCCAGCCGGTCAGCCTGAAGATCTACGACGTCACCGGACGCCTGGTGCGGGATCTCGTGGGCGGTTCGCTGCCCGCCGGCCCCCACACGCGCGTCTGGCAGGGGCGGGACGACGGTGGTCGCCAGGTGCCCAGCGGAGCCTACTACGTGCGGCTCGTCACCAATGAGAAGGTGGACCGCAGCAAGATCATGCTGCTGAAGTAGCACGCAGTTATTGGCCGTAGCGACTCGGTGTTGAGCCAAGGGGAGATCTCATGAGACGAATAGCCGTCATTGTTGCGGTCAGCGCCTGTCTGCTGGGTGCCGGGCTGGTCTTCGCCGGCGAGCGGCCCACCCTGAGTCGCGGCGAGGGTATGATTCACGGCGGCAGCGCCACTATGAGCAAGGCCGCAGGCGACACGATCGACGTGATGGGTCCGACCGGATCCGGCGCCGCCTTCCTGGGCGACTTCGAGGCCGGCTGGAACGGCTGGACCTCGGTCGATGCCACCGCGGTCACCGTGTCCCACTGGCAAGTCAGCTCCTACAACCAGACCGTGGTCGGCAATCTTGCCGCGTGGTGCGGTGATCTGAGCTTTGCCGCCTGTGACGACTCCCTGGATGTGGCCGGCGGGTATGGCAATGACTGGCACGACCAGTTGGCGTTCCGGACAACCGTTGGTGATCCATCCGTCGCTGCGGTGGTGAGCATTGCGGCCAGCCTGCAATACGACGTTGAGCTGGGCTATGACTACGTCTACCTGAGCACGAAGATCGAAGGTAGTCTGGGCTATACCGACCTGGAGGCCTGGACCGACGCCGGCACAGTAACGGTCGATGCTGGCTTCACCTACCAGCCGGCCGATCTGCTCGACGGCAGTGACGTGGAGCTGTTGTTCCGGGTCGTGTCCGACGGCATATGGTCCGATGAGGACTGTTCCTGGCCTTCGGCCGGCGCCTGCCAGCTTGACGACATCACCGTCACGATCAGCCAGGCCGGCCAGCCGGATCAGGTCAGTTTCACCGACTTCCAGGACGGCACGCTCGGTGACTGGGAACTGAGCTATCCGACCGGTGTCGGCGATTTTGCCGCGCTGTGGAGCGGCCTTGAGGATGAGGACCCCTGCAGCACCAACTACAGCAGGCAGGTGGCGTTCGTCGATGACGGCGTTGTCGTGCCCGGCACCGGCGGATCCGACTGTATCGATTGGTGTGACGGACCCTACGGCTACATCGTCAACACGACCGGCGGTTTGGCCGGACCGGCGTTCCACCTGCAGAACAACGTGCTCTCGCCGGTCATGGCCTGGCCTGACGCCGGATCCGACGGCGTCAGATTCGCTTTCGACGTCTACCGCCACGAAGACCTGTCCTACGATTCGCCCGGCATCTTCTACATCTGGGGCATCCGTTCCGCCGACACCGACGGCTCAGC
>JAJRWA010000265.1 GCA_024277025.1 Candidatus Krumholzibacteriota bacterium
CACTTATTCCCACTATACCACGCCAACCAACAGCTACCAGTACTTCTCAGCGTGTATCTGCCCCGGCTCCCGGCGTGAGCCCTCCACGAACCCCTCACCGGCCAGACGCTCGATCATCCCCTCGATCATCCCCGGATTCCCGCACAACAGCACATGCGTATTGTCCGGCTGCGGCTCGCCGCCCATGGCCTCGGCCACCAGTCCGCGGTCCCACAGATCCTGCACATATCCCACCTGCCCCGACCACTTGACGAGTTCCTCGGCGGGCCGGCTGATCACCGGGATGTAGTGGAAGGTCCTGCAGTAGCGCTGCATGGCGATCAACTCGCCGCGGTAGCCCAGATCCCAGCTGTGGCGCGCGCCCAGCAACACGACGGTGTGCAGGTCCAGATGGCACTCCAGTTCGTTGCGCAGCATGCTCATGTACGGTGCCAGGCCGGTGCCGGTTCCGACCAGGACCAGGTTGTTGCCCTCCGGCACGTCGTCGAGGGTGAACATGCCGCTGATCTTTTTGCCCAGGAAAATGCGATCGCCCGGTTTGAGGGCAAAAATCCGCGGAGTCAGGGCGCCGGACTGGACCAGGGTGATGTAGAATTCCAGGTAGGTTTCTTCCCGCGGGGAAGACGAGATGCTGTACGCCCGGCGAATGAACTTGCCCGTCGCCTGATCAGCCGGTTCCGGATCCGACAGCATGGTGCGCGGCGCCGTGTCCGGCAGGCCCAGCACGGCGAACTGGCCCGACTCCCAGGCCGGCAGTTCCCAGCCATCCGGTGTCACGCGGATGATGATCAGGCCGGAGGCCACTTCGATGCGATGGGTGACGATGGCGTTTAGAGTCGCGGGCATGGGCTTAATCCTTCTGGTTCAGCAGCTCCGACACATACAACAGCTAGAATACCGTATACTAACGTGCAGCAAAATCATCAAACCTCATCGGAACATCGCCTTAACATCCCCCCAGGATCTCTTCTCCCCGGGTACCGGCCCGGAAGCGAACGGCTCGAACTCGACGATCACCTTGAGGGCGGGATCGTCGTTGTTGTCCCATATGCCGGCGGCTATCTCGGCTGAGTCGTTCGTGCCCCAATAGTTGTTCTTGAGGTCGATTGTGGTCCAACCGGTGGCGTAGGATTCACAGTTCACAAGCCTGTTGCCGGGGCCTGATGAGTTCAGAAAATGGCTATTCTGGGCTGTCAGCTGAGCACCGCCATAGAGCGTCACAGGATACAAATCAGATGTGAATATGCTTGAGTCAACGGTTGCAGACCCCATGTCAGTAACAACCAATGCTGCGTAGCCGGGCATCGCGAAATTGCAGCTTATCACGCTCGCAATACCCCCGACGGTAATCTCAATCTGGCTATTCGTGCCCGTGCACTCCGTGATGCGGCCACTACTCCCGTAGAACGTAAGGACCGACCCTTGAAAACATGACCCAGCAAGTCTCAGATCGACTGAACCAGCCAAATAGCAGTGGCTCCTAACAATGGTTGAATCAAGAATCTGCAATTCCATGCATTGATGGGCTCTTACTCCGGTCTTGTTGTCTTCGAAATACGAACCACTGACAGCACATCTTCCACGGGATGAAAAAACACCATGCCCCATATTGTGGATAAAATGGCAGTTCGTAACCGCAACAGCGCCCAGCGCGTACAAACCAGTGTAGCAATTCCTAAACGTAATGTTTTCGACATACCAAGGTTCAGCAAACTGCTCATCCTCAAACATTCCTATCGGACCGAAATACGTAGGATAATAGCTATCGGGTCCGACAAAAACCTCATCCGGGTTTGTCCCAACAAAAACCAGACCAGGCACTGTAACCTCAACGAACACATCCGTTGTCGCATTCCACGACGGAATATAGATAGATTGGGCCTGATTATAGTTCCCAGGCCCAATCAAGATCGTATCACCCGCAGCGGCGACGTCCACCGCCGGCTGAATACTCAGGAATTGCCCTGTACCATCCTGTTCAACCCGCCATGTTGCACTCAACGCCGGTGTACCACCAACCAACGCGAAGAAAACCCACAGTCCCAGGCCCACCGTGGCAATTCGCGAAACACCTGCGCCGATCTTCAAGAGACTCATTTGATCATCACCAATCGCCGCGTAAAGCTCTGCGTCCCCGCCCGGAATCTTACGAAGTACACACCGCTGGCTACCCGCGCTCCGTGCTCGTTTTTGCCATACCATTGTACCACATATCGGCCGGCCGAATGCGGCCCACGCACCAGTTCCCTGACCAGGTGCCCACGCACGTCGAAGACGCGCAGTTCAACCTCAACCGACCGGGCCACGTCGAACGCAACGCTGACCTGCGGATTGAAGGGGTTGGGATACGGTGTTCCCAGTCGGGTAACTGTGGGGACATCCGGAGTCGGATTATCCTCGGGTGTCGGCCGGCTCATCGCAAGCGCCACCGCACTGGGATCGCGCACCGCGAGGATCGGCTCGATCAATAGCCTGAACCCCGTTTTCATGCGGGCCCATTCATCACCGTCTGTGCTCAGAAATACGCAGGGGGCATCGGCCGCCTGAATGTAGCCGATGCCTGGCCCTTCTGCTTCACCGACCCCCTCGATATCCTGTGCCAGTTGGAAGATCAAATACAGGGACTCGGTCAGGCTGGCGATCGGTTCGTTGAACTGCAGGGCGGACCAATCCATACGAGCCCCGGCGATGTCTGTCGCCACAACGCGGGCGTCGCCGTACATCGGCGGTATCTCGTTCAGGCCACTGGCCACCAGAATCCTGGCAAACGGGGTCTGGTCGTCGTTGTTGAACCACCGAATCCCTGTCAAGGCGTGCTTCGCATCAAGCGGCACACGCACAACGATACAGCTGCGATCCTGAACCGGAGTGATCGTGAAAATGCCGTCGGGTGACGCAAGACTCGTTTCGTCAGGACTGGTTGCCGCCGAAACGAGCGCTACGCTGCAAGAGATCATCACAGTCAGCACAAGATATAATCAAGTAGATAAAGTGATGCCGCATGCACTTGACTAATTGCCCCAAAGTACGCCATCCCGATTGCCCCCCAAAACCCACAATTGACCTTCACGCGCCCTGCGCCTACATTCGGGCAAATCACAGAACAAAAAAACCCAGGAAAGACGGAGCCCATGGCACGATCCCATTTTTCGTTTGAGAAGCGCCGCAAGGAACTTGAGAAAAAGAAGAAGAAGGAAGCCAAGCGGCAGGCCAAGGCCGACCGCAAGGCCGCCATCGAAGCGGGCGAGATTCCGCCCGAGCCCGTGATCACGATCGACGAGTTCGGCAACGTGGTCGAGATCCTGCCCGAGGTGGCGAAAACTCCGGAAGCCGAGGCGGACGACACAGACGAAGAGTCGGCGCCAGAGAAGACCGATCCCGCCTGAGCCACAGGAGCGTGCCCGCGTGAGCAAGGGACTACCGGTACTCATTCTTCTGCTCTGCGCGGTCAGCGCCCAGGCGGGCGATGACTTCCCCGGCCCCTCCAACTTCCTGCGCGGCGGCTACCAGGTCGGCCGGGTCCTGGCCACCAACGATTTCCTCAGCGGTGACAACCAGAACGGTGAGCCCATCGACAGCTTCCAGTCGATACGCCTGGAGTACGGCTGGCAGACGGACGGCTCCCAGGACTGGCACCATGTCTATGGCTTCCCTTCCTTTGGCATCGGTCTCTATGGTTCCGATTACATCGGCACCGAAGAACTGGGGCAACCCACATCACTCTACGGGTTCTTCGACTGGCCCCTGGCCCGCTCCGGCCGCTGGACCTTCAGCTTCGATCTGGCCTTCGGCCTGACCAACAACTGGCGGCCCTACGACCCGGTGACCAATCCGCAGAACACCGCCCTGGGCCTGGGTCGTTCGGTGCACATCGAAGGCGGCCCCAGTGCCGAGTATCGTCTGGCCGAGCGCTGGGCCCTGGTCGGCAGTATCACCTTCACCCACTTTTCCAATGGCGGCACCCAACTCCCCAACCACGGCCTCAACCAGATCGGCCCCCTGCTGGTGCTCAAGCACGACACCCAGTTGCCGGTCGTCCGCCCGCCGCGGCGGCACATCGACCAGTACGATCGCGGCTGGGACGTGACAGTGACCGGATCGGCGGGCAAGCGGAATCTCAACCTCGTCATCGAGGATGCCGGCACGCGGGGCGACTACCTCAACCGCGACTACTTCATCGGCAACCTGACCGTCGGCGTGGGCCGCCGTTTCGCCTACAAGTCGCGTTGCGTCTTCGGCCTGGATCTGGGTTATGACGAATCGGTCGGCGACCTGATCGAGCTCGACGCCTTCAACCGCGGCGAAAACGCCCATGGCACGACCGGTGACAACTTCGAACTGGCTCCGTTTGCCGGCTACGAGATCCTCGCCCACAACACGCACGTGATCGTTCACCTGGGCTACAAGGTCCTCTACAAAGACGTCCCGGGCCGCCTGCCGAGATTCTACCAGCGCCTCGGCGTGAAGCAGTTCTTTCACGAGAACATGTTCGCCGGCCTGAACGTTCGCTTCCACGAGTTGGGCAGCGCCGACAACCTCGAATGGACAGTCGGCTACGCGTTCGGACGCGAATAGAGCGAGCTTCCCATGCTGCACATCTACATCGACGGCGATGCCTGCCCGGTCAAGGACGAGACCTACAAGGTAGCCCAGCGCTACGGCCTGTCCGTCACCGTGGTGGCCAACAGCTGGATGCGCGTGCCCAGCGGCGACTGGCTCGAACTGGTGGTCGTGGACAAGGGCCTGGACGAAGCCGACGACTGGATCGCCGAAGCTGTCGAGACCGACGACATCGTCATCACCGGCGACATTCCCCTGGCCGCGCGCTGTCTGGACAAAGGCGCCCGCGTGCTCGGCCACAAGGGCCGCCCGTTCACGCCCGAGAACGTGGGCGAATCCCTGGCAACGCGACAATTGCTGGCCCAGTTGCGTGACCAGGGCGTCATGATGGGCGGCCCGCCGCCGTTTGCCGCCAAAGACCGCTCCCTCTTCCTGCAGCAGCTCGACCAGATGGTCAACACCATCCGCCGCGGCTGAACCCCGGTTGACTTATCCTCGCATTTGGTCTACGCTCAGGCGGCAAAATGGTGATTAGACGTCCTGCAGACAGGATGCTGGATATCCACCCGACAATCGGGGGATGCGGTTCGGCACCGGCCGGACCAGTTTGAAGCGCAAGGGAAACGTCCGGAAATAGCCGGCGATCCTGCGGGCTTAGTTAGAGCCTGTCCCAGATATGCGATTTTTGCAAGTCAGCCTTTTCCTGTACGAGACCAACTCGTGATTGTGCCCGGTCCGTAGCCATTTTTGACTAACACGGCACTGGTCGCTGCTTTTTCATTGGTGCCAGGTGCCAGGAA
>JAJRWA010000025.1 GCA_024277025.1 Candidatus Krumholzibacteriota bacterium
CCTGCCCAATGGTCGCGGTCGGCTTGAAGGCCACCCGGAAGACGATCGGCTCGCCGTTGGTGATCCCGCCCTGCACGCCGCCGCTGCGGTTGGTGGCCGTGCCCAGGCCGCCATCCAGCCGCTTGACGAACACGTCATTGTGTTGCGAACCACGCTGTATCGTGCCGCCGAACCCGGAGCCGATCTCGAAGCCCTTGGTCGCCGGCAGGCTGAGCATGGCGTGGGCCAACAGGGCCTCGGCCTTGTCGAAAACGGGCTCGCCCCAGCCGACGGGCAGGCCGCGACAGACACAGGTGATGACGCCGCCAAGCGAGTCCTGGGCAGCGCGGGCGTCGGTGATCGCGGTGATCATGCCGGCGGCGGCCGCCGGGTCCGGGCAGCGGACGGCTGTTGCATCGACGGTGCCCCGGTCAATGGTGAGCGGATCGACGGAGTCGGTAGTCTCGGGGCCGACACCCGAAACCCAGGCCACGATCTCCACCCCGAAATCCCGGGCCAGAAACTTGTCGGCCACAGCACCGGCCGCCACCCGGGCCAGGGTCTCGCGGGCACTGGCCCGACCCCCGCCGCTGGCCGCGCGGATCCCGTATTTTTCCTGATAGGTGTAGTCGGCGTGGGACGGCCGCGGGATCTGCGCCAGATCACTGTAGTCACCGGGGCGCTGGTCCCGGTTGCGCACCAGCAGGGCGATGGGCGTGCCGAGGGTCTGGCCGTTCTCCAGACCGGACAGGATCTCGACCTGATCAGCCTCCTGGCGGTCGGTGGTCAACTTGCTCTGGCCGGGCCGGCGGCGATCCAACTGGGGTTGGATATCGGCCGGACTGAGTTCCAGACAGGGCGGACAGCCGTCGATCACGGCACCGACACCGCCGTTGTGCGATTCGCCGAACGTCGTCACACGAAACAACTTGCCGAAGGTGCTGGACATGTCTGGTGACCAATCCAAGGCTGGGTGGTGGACACCCCCCCGGGGGTGTTTGGGTAGGATAAAGTCATATCCCGCGTGAGGACAGCATACCACTGGTGGCGAGGTTTTCCAATCGCGGGACGAATAGCAGGCCGTCACACTATTGACACCTCTACGATTCCGGTATATGATCATGTCCGTCGAATATTCTCAGCCCAACGGAGAACCACAAGTGAACCTGTGCCGGCACAACCTGAATCATCCCGCCGCCCCGTCGACCCGATGGTGGCCTTGGTGCACTTATTATCAGTGCCCGGATGTTCGCGTTTGCGCGCACGGGAGGTTCAACGACTAGCTGACTGAACCCGACCCGTCCCCGAACCCGTCATCCGCGCCGATGACGGGCTTTTTTGTGCCCGCCGCTGCCGGATCCCGGAACAGAAACGAACTGCGACCGCCTCAACCCGTGGAGGAAGCGATGATATCGCCCACCCGCACCGAATACATCGACCGGACCCGCAACGGCCGGAACGTGCCCGTCCGGGTCACAATTGCCGCTGATCTGGAAACCCCCGTCTCGGTCTTTCTCAAGTTGAAGACCTTGATGGGCGCCCAGCGGGGCGGCAGCGCCTTTCTCTTCGAAAGCGTCGAGCGCGGCGTCCAGATGGGCCGCCATTCGTTCATCGGCCTGTCGGCCGAGACGGACATCCAGCTGCGGGACGGCATGGTGCACACCCGCCGCGGCGCCGGCCCGGCCACCGAGGTGCCCGTCGACCCTGACGACCCCCTGGCCGCGGTCCGCACGGAACTGGCGACCGCGCAGCTGGCCAACGATCCGGACAACGCCCTGCCCCCGCCGTTTGGCGGCGCGGTCGGCTACATCGGGTTCGACATCGTCAAGTACTTCGAGAACATCCCCCTGCCCGCGGGGCGGGACGACGACCTGCCCGATTTCCGCTTCATGTTCCCCCGCACCCTGGTCGTCTTTGACCACGTCAAGAGCGAGATCGAGATCCTCACCCTGCCCGGCAGCGGCGACCCCGAGCAGGCCCACGCCCACGCCTGCACCGAGATCGAGGCCATCCTGCAGGCGTTGGATCAGCCCCTGCCGCCGGAGGCCCGGCAGCAGCGTGACTTTGCCGGCGGCAGTCAGCCCGCCGACCCCAGCGCCGGTCTGACACCCAATCTGGACCGTGACACCTTCCTGCGCATTGTCGGCCAGGCCCAGGACCACATCCTGGCCGGTGACGCCTTTCAGATCGTACTCTCCCAGCGCCTGAGTGGTGAAACGGACGTGGCCCCGTTCGCGATCTACCGGGCGCTGCGCATCCTCAACCCCAGCCCCTACCTGTTCTTCCTGGACTTCGGCGAGTTCCAGTTGGTCGGATCCTCGCCCGAGATGCTGGTGCGCCTGACTGGCGGCCGCCTGCAGGTCAACCCCATCGCCGGCACCCGGCCGCGGGGCAAGACCGTCGCCAAAGACAACGAGCTGGCTGACGACCTGCTGGCTGACGAAAAGGAAAGGGCCGAGCATGTCATGCTGGTCGACCTGGGCCGCAACGATGTAGGCCGGGTCTGCCGCACCGGCAGCGTGCAGGTGGACGAGTTCATGGCCGTTGAACGCTACAGCCATGTGATGCATCTGGTCAGTCGGGTGTCCGGCGAGCTGAACGCGGGGCTGGACATGTTCGACGCCCTGCGGGCGACCTTCCCCGCCGGCACGGTCTCCGGCGCGCCCAAGATCCGGGCCATGGAGATCCTCTCCGAACTGGAAGGCAATCGCCGCGGCCCCTATGCGGGGGCGGTCGGCTACTTCGGCCAGAACGGGGACATGGACATGTGCATCACCATCCGCACGCTGCTGATGCAGGGCCGGAAGTTCAGCGTGCAGGCCGGCGCCGGCATCGTCGCCGACTCGGATCCGGCCCGCGAACACCAGGAATCACTGGACAAGATCCGGGCGCTGACCCGGGCCGTCCGCATCGCCGAAGAAGGACGGTAGCCATGCATCTGCTCATCGACAACTACGATTCGTTCACGTTCAACATCGTGCAGGCCCTGGGGGAACTGGGCGCCGAAATCCAGGTCGTGCGCAACGACCGGATCACCGTGGCCGAGGCCCTTGACCGCGAGCCCGAGTCCCTGATCATCTCGCCGGGACCGGGCACACCCGACGACGCGGGTGTGAGCGTGGACCTGATCCGGGCTTTTGCCGGGCACGGACCGATCCTGCGTGTTTGCCTCGGTCACCAGAGCATCGTCCAGGCCTTCGGCGGCAGGATCGTGCGCGCCGAGCGAGTGATGCACGGCAAGACCAGCCGGGTCTACCACGACGGCGGCACCATCTACGCCGGCCTGTCGAATCCTTTCCAGGCCACGCGCTACCACTCGCTGATCGCGGTCGAAAGCGACCTGCCGGCGGTGTTGAAGGTCTCCAGCTACACCAACGGCGGCGAGATCATGGGCGTCCGGCACCGCGAACTGCCCATCGAGGGCCTGCAGTTCCATCCCGAGTCGATCCTCACGCCGGAAGGGGCCACGCTGCTGGCCAACTTTCTGAAACTGGCCGGAAGCAAGGGAGCGGGCCATGCAGTCGGGCGATGAACTGAGCCGGGATGTCCTGCAGGCCCTGATCGCGGGGCACGACTTGTCGGCGGACCAGGCCGCGGAGCTGATGTCGGCGGTCATGACCGGCGAGGTGCCGCCCGCCCGGCTGGCCGGTATCCTGGTCGCCCTGCGCGCCAAGGGTGAAACCGTAGCCGAGATCACGGGCCTGGCCCGCACCATGCGGCAGCACGCCGTCAAAGTGAATCCACAGCGCCGCGACCTGGTCGATACCTGCGGCACCGGCGGCGACGGCAGCGGCACCTTCAACATCTCCACGGCCACGGCCATCCTGGCGGCGGCCATGGGCTGCGGCGTGGCCAAGCACGGCAACCGCGCCGTGTCGTCGGCCTGCGGCAGCGCCGATGTGCTGGCCGAACTCGGGGTGGACATCAACCTGGACGCCAGCCAGGCGGCCACCCTGATCGACGAGATCGGCCTGGGCTTCCTCTTCGCCCCCAGCCTGCATCCCGCCATGAAACACGCCATGCCGGCCCGCCGCCAACTGGGCGTGCGCACCGTGTTCAACGTGCTCGGTCCCCTGACCAATCCGGCCGGCGCCCGGCGGCAGCTGCTCGGCGTATTCGAGGCGGCGCTGTGCGAGACCATGGCCCAGGTCCTGGCTGCCCTGGGTTCCGAACGAGCCTATGTCGTGCACGGCACGGGCGGCCTGGACGAGGTCTCCCTGCTGGGCCCGACGCGGGTGGCCGAACTGCGTGACGGAACAGTGAGCGTCTTCGAATTCCACCCGCAGGAGATCGGGCTGGGCCCGTGCACGGCAGCGGATCTCAGCGGCGGCAGTGCGGCGGAGAACGCCGCTGTGATCCAGGCTGTGCTGAACGGCGAGAGCGGGCCCGCGAGTGATATCGTGATCCTGAACGCGGCCTTTGTCGCGGTGCTGGCCGACCTGACGCCCGATTTTGCCAGTGGGGCCGAGCTGGCCCGCCGCAAGTTGCGTGACGGCTCGGCCCGGCAGGTCCTGGCGGACCTCAGCCGCTTGTCGACCAGCCTGACCGGGGGTGCCGCGTGAGTTTCCTGAAGAAGATCCGGCCCGCCAAGGAAGCCGAGGTTCGCGCCCTGCGGGCGGCTCTCGCCCAGGTGAAGCCCCGGCGGATCGGCGACCGGCCGGTGCGGGATTTCGCCGCCGCCCTGCAGGGTGGCCAGCGACTCATTGCCGAGATCAAGCACAAGTCGCCGAGCCATCCGCAGTTCCAGCAACTGGCGACACCCGCGACCCTAGCCCGGGCCTACCGGCGCAACGGCGCGGCGGCCCTTTCGATAGTCACCGACGCTGCCCACTTCGGCACCTCGCTGGCCGATGTGGCGGCCGTGCGGTCCGCGGTGCCCCTGCCGGTGCTCGTGAAGGATTTCGTCATTGACGAGACGCAGCTGACGGCCGCCTGGGCCGCCGGCGCCGACGCCGTTCTGCTGATCGTGCGCATGCTCAAGGCCGACCGGCTGCAAACCCTGCTGCGGCACGCCCACGATCTAGGGCTGCACGTGCTGGTCGAATGCCATGACCGGACGGATATCGAACTGGCCCTGGCGTCCGAAGCCCGCTTGATCGGTGTCAACAACCGCAATCTGGCCACCCTGACGACCGATCTGGCCCACGGGGCCGCAATGATGCCGCTGGTACCGCAGACGGTGACCCGAATCAGCGAGAGCGGCCTCTACACCCGGGCGGACATCGAGCACATGGCCGGCCATGGTGCCGACGCCTTCCTGGTCGGTCATGCCCTGCTGCACAGCCATGACCCCGGGCGCAAGGTGGCCGAGTTGTGCGGTCGCGAGTCCGAGACCGCGATCCGGGTCAAGACCTGCGGCCTCACCAGTGCCGAGGACGCGGTGATGGCCCATCAGGCGGGCGCTGATTTTCTGGGCCTGATCTTCGCGCCGAGTCGGCGGCAGGTCTCGCCCGACACCGCCCGGGCCATCCGGCAGGCCGTGCCGCGAGCCCGGCTGTGCGGTGTGTTCGTCGACGAACCCGTCGACCGCGTGGCGTCATTGGCCGAAACCTGTGACCTGGATCTGATCCAATTGCACGGCGACGAGAGTCCGGCTGTTTGCCGCGAGGTCGCCCACGCTACGGGACGGCCACTGATCAAGGCCCTGACCGCGGACCGGGCGACACCTGAGCGGGCGGCGCGATACGATGCGGCCGCCTATTTCCTGGTCGATCTGCCCAAGGGCCGGGATCAGCGCGGCCTGACACCGGACGATTGCCGCCGCACGGCCGGCGACATGCAGCGGGCCGGCTGCGAGGTCTTTCTGGCTGGCGGCCTGACGCCGGACAACGTCGCCGAAGCTGTTACCGGGAATCCCGTCTTTGCCGTGGATGTGGCCAGCGGCATCGAGGCGGCTCCCGGCAGCAAGGACCCCGAGCGCACACGGAACTTCATCTTGGAGGCAAAGCGGTGAACACGTCTTCAATCTTCGCCGGCGACGGGCCCGGACGCTTCGGCCCCTACGGCGGCCAATTCGTGCCCGAAACGCTGATGCCGTGCCTGCACGAGTTGACGGCGACCTGGGAAGCGGCCCGCCGCGACCCCGACTTCAATACCGAACTGGCGGCGCTGCTGGCCGACTATTCCGGCCGGCCGACGCCCCTGTACCGGGCCCGCCGCTTCGAGCGGAGTTGCGGCGACACGGCCCGGATCTACCTCAAGCGCGAGGACCTGAACCACACGGGCGCCCACAAGATCAACAACTGCCTGGGCCAGATCCTGCTGGCCCAGCGCATGGGCAAGAGGCGGATCGTGGCCGAGACCGGCGCCGGCCAGCATGGGGTGGCCACCGCCACGGTGTGCGCCCTGGTCGGCCTGGAGTGCACCGTGTACATGGGCGAAGTGGACATGGCCCGGCAGGCGCCCAACGTGCGGCGCATGAAGCTGCTCGGGGCCACGGTTGAATGCGTGACCAGCGGCGCGCGCACCCTGAAGGACGCTTCCAGCGAGGCGATCCGCGACTGGGTGACCAACGTCGCCACGACCCACTACATCATCGGTTCGGTCGTGGGCCCGCACCCGTATCCGGCCATGGTACGCGATTTCCAGGCCGTGATCGGAATCGAGGCGCGGCAGCAGGTCCTGGACCGGGCCGGACGCCTGCCCGACGCCGTGATCGCCTGCGTGGGCGGCGGCAGCAACGCCATCGGGATCTTCGCCGGCTTCATCGCCGACCCGGTGGACCTGTTCGGAGTCGAGGCCGGCGGCTCGGCTGCCGGCCACTCGGCGGCCCTCGGCCTGGGCGAGCCCGGCGTCCTGCATGGCTCGTTCAGCTACCTGCTGCAGGATGACGATGGGCAGATCATCCCCGCCCATTCGGTGGCCGCCGGCCTGGATTACCCCGGCGTGGGCCCTGAGCACAGCCATTTGAAAGATACCGGACGGGTGCAGTACGGCAGCGTCAACGACAGCGAAGCCCTGGCCGCTTTCTCGGACCTCTCCCGGCTCGAGGGCATTATCCCGGCCCTGGAATCGAGCCATGCCATCGCGTGGTGCCGCCGGCTGCTGGACGACCCGGCTGCCGTCGCGCGACTTCGCGAGCACGCCGGCGACGAACAGCCGGTGGTCGTCATCAATCTGAGCGGCCGCGGCGACAAGGACATGGACAACAACGGGGGTGAGTCATGAGTGCTCGCCGCACCGGCCGTCTGGGCCGCCTGACGGCCAGCCTGCGGACCGCCCGGGTCAAGCCTCTGGTTCCGTTCATCACGGCCGGCTATCCGGATGAGCCGACTTTTGACCGGGTGCTGGCCGCCATCGCCGCAGCCGGGTGTCCCCTGGTGGAGATCGGCATCCCGTTCAGTGATCCGGTCGCCGATGGGCCGGTCATCCAGGCCGCGTCACAGAAAGTCCTGGCCCGGGGCATGACTCTGGCCCGGACCCTGGCCCTGGCGGCGACCGCTCACCGCGACCACGGACTTGATGTCGTGATGATGGGCTACCTGAACCCCATTCTGAAATTCGGCCCCGCCCGCTTTGCCGCAACCTGTGGCGAGTCCTCGGTGGCGGGGGTGATCGTCCCGGACCTGCCGCCGGAAGAGGCCGCGGGCCTACGTGAACTCCTGGCCGCCCGGGACGTGGACCTGGTCGACCTGGTTGCCCCGACCACGGATCCGGCGCGCTTGGTGCGGAAAGTCGAACAGGCCACTGGCTTCCTGTATCTGGTCTCGACCACCGGCGTCACCGGCAGCGGCACTGCCGCCGCCGACACCCTGCCTGACTATTTGACCCGTGTGCGTGCCACGACGGACCTGCCCCTGTACGTGGGTTTCGGCATTGCCACGCCCCAACAGGCGGGCCAGGTCGCTGCCCTGGCTGACGGCGTGATCGTCGGCAGCGCCCTGTTGCGCACCCTGACCGGTGACCGCGACGGCGCCGTCGCCGCCGCCACCGAATTCCTGCACGAAATGGCCCAGGCCGTGACCTCCGCGAAAGGGACCTCCCGATGATCATCGTCATGAAGGAAAGCGCGACTGTGGCTGAGCTCGGCCACGTCATCAAGCTGCTCGAGGAGCGCGGCTTCAATCCGCGGCCCAACCACGGCGCCCAACGCACCGTGATCGGGATCATGGAAGCCACAGGCAACGATCTCTCCGGAATCGCGGACCTGCCCGGGGTCGATCAGATCGCGCCGTTCAGCAGCAGCTTCAAGATGGTCAGCCGGGACTTCAAGCCCGAGCCGACCGTGGTCCAGGTGGGCGACACGGCCATCGGCGGCCAGGAGTTCGTGGTCATGGCCGGACCCTGTGGCGTCGAGTCCACCGAGCAGTTGCTGTCCACGGCGCGTCAGGTCAAGGCCTGCGGCGGACGCGTGCTGCGGGGCGGGGCCTTCAAGCCGCGCACCTCACCCTACAGCTTCCAGGGACTGCGCGAGGAGGGCCTGAAAATCCTGGCCGCAGCCAGACAGGAAACCGGGCTGCCCATCATCACCGAAATCATCTCACCCGAGCTCGTGCCCCTGGTCGCGCGCTACACCGACATCATGCAGATCGGCGCGCGCAACATGCAGAACTACGCGCTGCTCGAAGCGGTGGGGCGCGAGCGCAAGCCCGTCCTGCTGAAGCGGGGATTGATGTCGACCATCGAGGAAATGCTGCTGGCGGCGGAGTACCTGATGTCCGGCGGGAATACCCAGGTGATGCTGTGCGAGCGCGGCATCCGCACCTTTGAACGGGCCACCCGCAACACCCTGGACCTGTCGGCGGTGTCGGTGATCAAGCGGGCCAGCCACCTGCCGGTCATCGTAGACCCCAGTCACGCCGTGGGACACGTCGACTATGTGGCCGACATGTGCCGGGCCTCGGTGGCCGCCGGTGCCGACGGGATCATCATCGAAGTTCATCCGGATCCGGCCCAGGCCCTGTCCGACGGTCAGCAGAGTTTGACGTTTGACGCCTTTGCCGAGTTGATGGAGAGCCTGCGGCCCCTCGCGGCGGCCATGAAACGTCCCATGCCCGAACCGGCCAGAAAGGGATGAAGCGACCACCCGGCTGCCACGCCACTTCAGGGGTGGTCGCTGTCCCCAAACCAGCCCGGTTCCTCCCAGCCCCGGGCTGTGCACCCGGTGATCGCAAAATACCGGCCAGAAGCGGGAAGATCCGCACCGGGCCGGCATTTATTTTGTAACTGGCTTGGTACCAGACACTTGCAACGGAGCAAAACTATTTCGACCGGGAAGACTCCAGACCATTGTGTCCCACAAGTGTCCCAGATGCGAGGGCTCTGCGAGTGGTGTCCCACCGGCACTGGGACAGTCAGGCGCCCACTCAGACGCGGGCCGGCACGCGGCCGGGACGTCCGACCATCTCACCAATGGGATCGTCCAGGTCGGCATCCTTGGCCTTGAGAAAGAGACTGACGATGTCCGGGTCGTAGCGATCGCCGAGATTGTCCCGCAGGATCGCCGCCGCCGCCTCGGCACTCGTGGGCTGGTGACCGCCGGTGCCCAGGGTCATCGCCACGTAGTTCTCGACGACCGTCACCACGCGCGCGGCCAGCGGAATCTTGCGGCCCTGCAGGCCCTTGGGAAAACCCTCGCCGTTGAAGCGTTCGTGGTGACAGCGCACCACGTCCAGAATGGTCTGGGGCAGTTTCATGCCCGCCAGCAACTGGGCGCCGGTCAGCGGATGCTGTCGGTAGATCGGCCACTGGGTCGGATCCATCTGGTCGGGATTGTTCATCAACACGTCGTCTTCGGCGATCAGCCCGATGTCCCGCAGCAGGCAGCCATAGATCAGGTTGCGTTCCTGCTCGGGCGGGAAACCCATCACGTTGGCCAGGCGGTGCAGTTCGTCACAGATCGCGCCGGTGAAGCGATCCGAACCGTGGCAACGCTGCTCGCGCTGGGCGATCAGCACCCGCACCAGATTCATGTTCACGTCGGCGATGTCGTGGGAATCGTCGAAACGGCTCAGCAGACGGGACGTCTCGGCGAAGAGGTCGGTCAGCAGGTCCAGCGGCTCCTCGGCCTGGAAGTTGTCTTCCATGGAGATGAAGACCGTGCCGAGGAACTCCTGGTCCCAGTTGAGACCGATGATCCACTGGGATCCGGTCTTCGTCAGCGATTCCTTGATTTCCTTGAAGAACGTGGGCAGACAGGCGACTTCGACCGGGCGCTCCATGCTGCGGAAGAAATGCTGAAGCTTCTTCTCACCCAGATTCATGCCCCGCCAGTCGTCGCTGTCCCCGGCGATGATCTGGGCGCGGTGCATGCGCGGCGCCAGGAAGGCCAGGTTCTTCAGCGGCAGCAGGCGCCACACGTGGCGAGCGAAGAGCCGCCAGAAATGCGGACGGTCGTCCGCTTCGGGCAGATTCAGGGCCAGTTCGAGCAGGGTCTCGGCCAGCGAGTCCTCCGTGGCCGCCGCCAGACTCGGCAGCAGGGCGTTGTCCGTCAGGGCGGGAGACGACGAGTTCAGCCCGCCGCTCATGTCGGCGATGCGGCGGTCGGTTTCCTTTTCCTCGGCCCGCCCCTGGTTCTCGACCAGGACGCGCATCAACAGTTCCAGGGCGAAGTGCTCGGCAACGGAGTACTCGGCGTCGTTGCCATCGCGGTTCAGCAGCAGAATCGCCGACAGCTGGTCGTCCCGCATGATCGGCAGGATGATATCGGGCGTGACCTGTTCCAGCAGACTGCTTTCCCGGTCGCTCAGATCCGGAGTCTGGATGTCCAGCAGGGTCAGTGGCGCCCCGATGTCGACGATCTGATGGGCCAGATCCCCGTCCACGTCCAGGGCCCAGTCCTGGTTGGCGTCGATCAGCACGCCGTCCTGGACGGTCAGCAGCAGGGAATCGTCGGCCAGCCCGTGGCTGAACAGAAGATTGCCCAGGGCCTTGGCGAACTCCTCGTGGCCCTCGTACTCGGACCAGTTACCCAGGGCGGCCACCGCCTCCGGCAGGGACGTATACTTGTGGGCCCGGCGCCGGCCCGGCGCCACGGCCTCCTCATCCTCGGTCGGTCCGTTGAACTCCTCCAGCACATCGTTCATGGCCAGGGAACCCTCATCCGGGCCGGCGGCAGGATCCGGCTCGGGCTCCGCGCCGGCTGCGGGCTCGGCAATGCCTTCCGGCTCGGCACAGGCCTCGGGCCCCGCACCGACGACCGGATCCTCCAGCAGGTCATCCCCTGCGGGAATCATATCCTCGGCGTCGTCCATGAATCCGATGGCTCCGATTTCCTCGTCATCACCGGCGCCGGGTGCCGGTTCGGGCGCCGGCGGTGCGGCCTTGACCTCAACCACACCGCGCGCCTCAAAATCGTAGTCGGCCGCGTGGAAGAACTCGTCGGCATCCGCCACCGTGTGAAAGAACCGCAGCGGCAGGTCGTCGAACTTGGGGGCCAGGAAATGGCGAACCGTTTCGCTGGCGCCGGCGATGACGGCCTCGCCCCCGCTGCTGACGAGTTGCTGCTGGAAGTCCGCCAGGATCCGGGCGCCACCGCCGCCGATGGAACTGAGGTCGGACATGTCCAACACCAGATGAACCTTGCCGTTGGCCAGACACTTGTCCACCAGATCCAGCAGATTCGCCTTGTCGGACCGACCCACGGCCCCGCTGAAGCGCACGCCAAAAAGATCGCTGTTCTCGAGTTCAATCGGCAGGAATCGTGTAGCCATGGGTTATGCCTTACTCAAGACCAGGACGGCCGAAAGCCGTCCTGGCGGTGGTTCAATTGGCTGCGCCGGCATTTCCGGCACTGGTCTCACACCAGCGCCTCGGCCAACCAGCTATCCAGGACGTTGCGCAGGAAGCGCCACTCGCTGCCCACCTTCTTGGCCGGGATTTTTCCCTCTTTGGCCAACCGGCAGACTGTCTTGACGTGCATCTTCAGGTAGGCCGCCGCTTCCACGGAGGTCATGACCTGTCCAAATTGATCTTCTCCCCCGATATAGATCTTGGACGAATCACTGTACTCTGGCATTGGGGGTGCTCCTCTCGGGTGCTCTTGCGATGCGTGCCACATCACGATGTGTTCCCTCAAAAGCAACTCCCGTGCCCACACGTCTCATTGTATCAATTCGGCAATTCCGGCCCGATATTGAGGCCCAAATGGAAGTAACGGGGAATCAGGAGGAAGCAGGCGATCCCGCGGACCGGTGCAGGATACCGTGAGAATCGGCGAGGCGTTGCAATCCGCAATGGAACCGACGCACCCGGCCCACCGGGCCCGGACGAAGAACGGCGAAGCTGACTGGCAGCCCCGCCGTTCACTCAACCTTCCGGCCGGACTAGCCCAGGGGCACGGCCCCGAACTCGGCCAGGTCGAAGACCTTCTCGCCGTCGTCAGCCGCAGGACTGTCCAGGGACACGGCCCCGAGTTCGGCCAGGTCGTAGACCGGGTCTTCACCCGCCGGCTCGGCCGTTACCGGCGTCGCCCCCAGGTCGGCCATCTCGTAGACCTCTTCCTCCTGCGGTGGCGTGACTGCCGGGGCCACCGCCGCCGGCGCGGCCCCGAAGTCGCCCAGATCGTAGACCTTCTCGTCACCGGCACCTTCGTCCTGCGGCCCGGCGGCCGGCTGATCCCGCTTGACCCCGAATGACGGTTCGATCTCCAGGTCCGGCAGCTTGCTGCGGTCCATCCCGCTGCCGAAGATATCCGCTGTCGGCTCGCCGACCGAAGAGCTGAAGTCCGGATCCGCCGGGGCCTCGATGACCTGCGGCTGAGGTGTCACGGCAAAAGGATCAACGTCGGCGGGCTGGTGGATGCTGTCCGCGTTGTGATGGGTGTCATCCTCATTGAACGGAGTCCGGCCCTCGATATTCAACACGCCGGCGGGCGGATTCTCGGGGTTGCCGGAGCTGAGATCCGCAGCGTCGAATTCGGTGTCGGCGAACGAGCTGAAGTTCAGGCCCAGATTGGTCAGACGCTCGGCCTGGGGACTGTAACTCTGCACGATCTCGGCCAGGTTGCTGGCCAGTTGCTGGGCCGCCGGCCCACACTGCTGTACCTGTTGCTGCCAGGCGCTGCCGCCACTGCCGCCGGCCTTGATGGCCTGTTCCATCTCGGCCAGCTTGCCGCCCAGCCGTTCCAGGCTGTCGGCCCACTGCTGACCAGGGCTGGACTCGGCGTTGGTTCGGTCCACAGCGGCGCGGAACTCGGTGGTCAGGTCCTCCAGGGACTGGGACATGGGCACCAGACGCTCGCCGCGCGGCCCGAGGCGGGCCACTTCCATGGCGATCTGGAAGGCCAGCTTGCTGCCCTTGTCCACCAGGTCGGTCAGTTCATTGTCGCCATTGGGCGCCTTGCCCGCCGCTACCCGGATCCGGTCGAATTCCGCCTTGAACGAAGCAAAGACCGCACTCGCGTCGGCAGTGCTGCCGCCGGCGTTCATATGGTCGGCCACATCCTTGAGGCGAGCCGCCAAACGGTCGACCGCGGCGCCCTGCAGCCCCAGGTTCTTTTCCGAGGCGTCATGCCAGCAACGGGCATCCTGCAGGATCTGTATGATCTCCTTCGCCTCGACCTGGTCCTTTTCGCGCAGTTCCTTCAATTCGCGGGACAGGGTCTTGCGTTCGTCGAAGTAGCGCAGCATTTCATCGGCCAGGGTGCCGACGGCCGGATTGTCGAAGCGGCCGGTCAGGTCATCGCGCGAGTTGTCGGCCAGAGCTTTCTCCAGGCGGCGCATCTCGCCCTCCAGCCCCGTCAGACGTTTCTGGCGTGCGCCCTGCAGGCGCCAGGCGCCCAGGGTCTCGGCCGCAAACGTCGCCGCCGGAGCGAAGGTCTTGAAGGCCGGATCCTGCCAGCCGGCTTCGTCTTCCAGGCGCAGGCTCGTCACCCGGTCCAGCATCTCTTCGGCGGCCCGCGTGCGGTTGTTGGCTCCGGAGGCCGCCTTGGCGATGGCCCGGCTGCCCAACAGGGTCAGCGCGACAACGCCCAGGCAGATCAAGGCCAGGATATTCAGCGGGTTGCTTTCCAGATTGAAATAATTCTGCCAGGTGAGCAGCTTGTCCGGCTGCCACAGGGTGGCCGGATTGACGCCCACGGCCAACAGGCTGGCGCTGCCGATGCCGGCGGCAGCGACCAGCGTCGAGGCCGAAAAGACGAAGGCCAATTCACCACTGGAAATTCCGCGACCGCGTTTGCCGCTGACTGCGGACGGGGCCTTGACGGGCTCGGGCGCGGCTTCTGCCGCCGGCTCCGGCATCTCGTCGGCCGCCGGTTCGGGCAGACCTTCGGCCAGGTCGTCTTCGGTCAGCGGCATCTCATCAGCCAGGGAATCATAGTCGCTGTCATCATCGAAATCGGCGAAGCCTTCAATGGGTTCGTCGGCGAGGGACTCGAAGTCGGCGTCGTCACTCCAGTCAAAACGATCTTGCTCGCTCATTCCCCGATCCTTTCAAATTGGTCTCGGCTGGCTCGGCTGCGGCCGGGACCGGGCAGGGTCCAGGCATAGTCCCCCCATTCATCGGCGGCATTTCGGGGAACTGAAGCCCACTGTGGGCAGATCGGGGAATTCGGATCCGGACGCCTGGTCGGAAAGTGGCCGCAGCCGGCTGGGCCAGCAACCACAGCCCAAACATCAAACCCCTAACACATTGTTATGGCGCTTATTAGAAATGCCACCGCTCCCTGTTGCGGGCACGATCCCTGCATCCGGTGGGTGACAGAAGCCCCCCAACCAGGAGCAGATTCACCGTGACCCGCACTTTGGCCCCCACGACAACACCCCGCTACCGTCAGCTCTTTGCGCCGGTCGGCCCGGACCAGCCACTGGGCTTCTTTCTGATCGAGAATCTGCTCACGGCCCGGACCGAATCGATGTTCCCCACCAACGGCGCCGGACCCGACGAGGACGTCAATATCTATCTGGCCCACCTGTTGGGGCGTTTTCTCGCCGGAGAACACGATTCCCGGGTCGGTTTTGCCGGACAGCCGTTGTTGAATCCCCCGGCCAAGGGACTATCCCGGCGCCAGCGGGCGGACTACTACCGCGTCAACGCCGATCATCGGCTGCTCTGCCAGGGCTTGTTCGGCTGGGGGGACCTGCAAAGGCGACGAAATCGACTCTATCGGCTCTCGGCGGCCGAATCCCGCTTCCGTGATCTGGCCGGTGGCAAAGCCTGTTATGAAGCTGCGGCCAGTCACCTGCGGGGCCGGACCCCGACCGAACGCGCCCTGATGTCCATCTGGACCAAACTGGCCGCCAACTACGAGGACTATGTCCACGTGCTGGGGGCCCTGGCGACCCGGCAGCTGGGCCTGGGCGCCCATCTTGATGACCAGGACCTCGGCCGTCTGCTGCCCCCTGTCCCCGCCGACGACGCGCGGGCGGTCGCCACGCTGCTCGCGGCCCCACCGCCGCCGGAGGCCCTCGATTCGCTGCTGGACCTGTGGCTGGACCAACAGAAAAACCCCGCGCCTGCCACCGCTTCCCGCCTGCGGGAAATGGCTGACAGACTCGGGGTCGATCTTGGTCAGGGGCCGGCGTCAGTCGTCGCAGAACCTGACAATCTCGTCGAATAGAACCCTGGCCCCGTGTTCAGCCAGGATGATGTGCCCCCCCTCGGGGAACACCTGGAAACGCGACGCCTTGTGACGGGACTTGCGCTGCAGGAAACGCACGCTGGCCGGGGACGCCCGGTCGTCGTCCTCGCACTGGGCCGCGTAGATAGGGATCTTCAGCTTGCCGACACTGCTGCGGGCCTGGTCCATCCCCTCCATCAGATCGGCGTTCCAACCCACGTAGCGGTGGATGAACTTCAGGTGATGCAGCTTCAGGCGCACCAGCAACTTCTGCAGCGCCGTGGCCTTGGGGATGATCGCCGGCGAAAGCAGTACCAGCGAAGAAACGTTCTCTTCACGGGCCAGATGCAGGGCCAGCGTCGCGCCGAAGCCCATGCCGACCACCGGCACCTTGCCGCCGCCCCGGCTCAACAGCCGGAAACACTGGCGGGCCTGGTGCAGGGCCGACTGCCAGCTCACCGCGCTGATGGTGTGAGCGTGGCGACCGTAATCCGGCAAGCGCAGTACGTAGACGTTGTAGTCGTTGTCGAACAGGAAGTTGGCCAGCTCGCGCAAATCGCCGGGGCCGGTACTCACCCCGTGAATCAGCAGAATCGAAC
The DNA here is from genome assembly GCA_024277025.1 of Candidatus Krumholzibacteriota bacterium. GTDB lineage: Bacteria > Krumholzibacteriota > Krumholzibacteriia > LZORAL124-64-63 > LZORAL124-64-63 > JAGRNP01. The sequence continues at coordinate 16,078 of JAJRWA010000025.1, forward strand.
CACGGGCATCCTCCTTCACCCGCAGGAAGCTGCGATCCGGATCGGGGATGGACCGTTCCTTCTCGAACGACGCGACCAACCGCTGGTGGGCCCGCAGGGTCATCACCTGGCCTCGCGGCGAATCAGGCTGCTGCTTGCGGGTGCGCGCCATGTCCCACGCCGTCAGGGTCAGGTTCTGGGTGATCGGGGACGGCTTGGACGGCGCCTTCGGCTTGGCCGCCGGACGCGTCGGCTGCGGTTTGTTGTTCTGCGCCGGCCCCCGGTTCACCGGACGGCCGCGGCCGCCCTGCCCCGGCCCCTGTGCCGAACGGGTATTGCGTCGGGAGCCGGACGAGCGGCGCCCGCCCGATCCGCCGCGGCGACGCGAGCCGCCGCCCTGGGTATTTTGTCCGTCGGTACTCAAATTCAATCCTTCGTTGGTCCGTCGTCCGCCACGGACGAGGCCGGGCGCTCGATAACGCCCAAACTGTTGCTGATGATATGGGGCCAATCCTGCTCCGCGAGGCCGCCGAGCACCGCGTGGTCCGGGTACTTGCCCGACAGGACGAACGCCGTGGTCATGCCCAGCCTGCGGGCCGTGACCAGATAGTTGACCGGGTCGTCCGAGATAAATAGAACTTCGTCGGCGGCGACGCCAATCCTATTGAGAGCGTCAGTGTAGATCTTTTCCGAGGGTTTGCCTACCGTGATCACACGGCCGGCACCGCCGACGGCCGCCAGGGCCGCCGCCCAGGCCCCCGGCCCCAGGCGCCGCTCGCCTTTTTCGTCCAGAAAGAACGGGTTGCGGTGCAGGCAGACCAGATCCGCGCTCTGGTCCAGCAGCGCCGGCAGGGCCTGATCCAGGGCCCCGACCGAAACCCGCGTATTGACCCCCAGGACCACCGCCTCGCACGGACCGTCGGTTACCGGCGCAAAGCCCAGGTCCCGCCAATAGTCCACCAGGTCCGGATTGCCCAGCCACATGATCCGCCGCCGACCGCGTTCGACCAGCCAACGGCGACCCAGATCCAAAGCGCCGACCAGGTGGTCTTCGGTCACCGGAAAGCCCGCCCGGACCAGCGCCGCTATCAGGTCGGCCGGACGGAAGGTCGTGTTGTTGCTTACCAGGCAGTACGGCACACCCCGGTCCCGCAGGGCGGTGACCCACGCCACCGCGCCGGCCACCGGGCGATACCGCTTGTCCCGGACCAGCACACCTTCGATGTCCAGCAGAACGCCCCGGATCGGCTTCCGCTTCTTCATGGCCTGACCCCCGGTGGAGCCATTGGGCGACGCCCGGCCCGGGCAACCTCTGCCAGCAACCGGTCGAATTTCGGGGCCAGCAGCGGCCAGCAGAAACCGTCCACATCCCGGTCCAGCGAACACACATGGCCACAGCTGTCACCGCTGAGCAGGTCACTCAACAGGGCGACCAGTTCGGTGGTTCCGGTGTAGAAATGACGCCCTTTGCAGCGTGCACCGTACAGATCGGGATAGACCTGAGCCCGCGGCAGCACCGGATAGCCGCCGGCGTGGATGGCCTCGGCGATCGAGATCCCGAAGTATTCCTGCTCGGCGCAACTGACCACGATATCGCCCCGGGCCAGCAGGGCATCATAGTCGGCCCGCGCCGCGACGTGGCCGAAGGCCAGGCACCGCCCGCCGAGCCGATCCTGCAGCGACCGGAACACGGGTTCCTGCCCGCGCGACTCGCCCAGCAGCGCCACCTCGAAATCCAGTCCCTGGTCCAGCAGTCGGCCGATCGCCTCGGCAAAAACATCGGGCCGCTTGTCGAATTCCCAGCGGTGGTTCCAGATGATCAGCGGCCGCTTGCCCCGCGGCCAGCCCGGCCCGGTGCCCGGCTCGCAGGCGCCGCCCCGGTACTGGGGGAAATGGCCAGCCGGCAGCGGTTCGCGCTCCAGGCCCACCCCGAGCACCTCGCAACGCCCGCGCAGACGCTCCGGCACCTGACGGGGCACAGCCTCGGGCATCCGGTTCAGGAACGCGGGAATCGCCGCCAGAAAGAGATCCCGATGCCAGGCCGAATTGAACACAACCCGGTCAGCGGCCAGAGCGCTGATGATGTTGGTGAAGCCGAAATGAAAATCAAATTCCTCTTCGGGACTCAGCGGATAGGTCAGTTGGTTCTCGTGCATGTACAGCAGGATCGGGGTCCGGTCCAGAGGCGGGGCGAGCAGGCCCCGCAAGTCGGCCACGTTGATGAATCCCGTCAGAAAAATCAGATCCACCGGCCCGCCGGGATCCGCATTCAGGCGGTCGGCGTACCAGGCCGCCGCGCCACGCATGCGCCATTTCCAGAACCGGCCCGGCAGAGTCAGGCTGCGGATCCGGTGCCGGGAGCGGGATTCGAGGCCTTGGCGGAAGGCCCGATGGGAACCGCCGTCATAGGCTTCGAGAAACAGCACTTCATTTATCTCTTTGTCTGGCAACATCTTACAAAATCATTCCATCTGTTAAGCAATCCACAGTTCTTATCAAAAAATCCACTGTATTGATCGCATTCCCCCGTTCCTTTATAATTCATTTCGCCCCAGGAGCTAAGACATTTCGCCCGAGAGTCATCCCTGGACTCTCCGTGTCGAAGCGGACACGACGGGAACTTCGTCGTCCCCTGTTGACTGTGACCCGGAATCCGCGACCACAAACCGGTCGCTGACCCACGACCAATCCGCGGCCCCTGCCGTGTGTTGAGAGGAATCCCGACCATGAAGAAGATCCTGTTGCCCGTCCTGGCCGCCATTCTGCTCTGCGGTTCCCTGGCTGGGGCCCAGCCCTATGAGAATTCATCTGTTGTGGGACAGGTCCAAGACCGGATCCTGGTGACGGTCAAACCTGGCGTCAGCCTGACTCTCGACAAATCCGCCGGCACGCCCAAGGTCGGCATTGTGGCCATGGACGCCCTGGCCCGGAAGTTTGCCGTCCACAACATGGAGCCCCTCTTCGAGGGCCTGACCAAGAGTCTGGACAAAGCCAGCCGCAGCGACCTCGAGCGGGTCTTCGCCGTCGATTTCGATCCCAGCCGCAGCCTGAAGGAAGTGCAGGCCGCCTACGCGAGTCTGCCCGAGGTCGAAAATGTGCAACTGGTGGATATCTGCAAGATGTACGACGCATTTCTGCCGGACGATCCCGGCCTGGCTTCCCAGTGGCACCTGCGCAACATGACCCTTGGCGGCGGTGACGTGCGGGCCATTGGTGCCTGGAGCGAGACCCTCGGCGATTCCAACATCGTGATCTGCATCCTGGATTCCGGCCTGGACTGGCACCACCCGGATCTGGGCGGGCCTCATCCGGACAAGGTCAATGGCGCGGTGCTGACCAACTGGGCCGAGTACTACGGCACGCCCGGCGTCGATGACGACGGCAACGGCAAGATCGACGATATTCGCGGCTGGGACTTCGTGAATCTCTCACCCAGCAGCGGCTGGCCGGACGAGGACGTGCAGACGGCCGACAACGACCCGATGGACTACGGCAGCCACGGCACCCAGTGCGGCGGCGCGGCAGCCGGTCTGACCAACAACGGCCTGGGTATTGCCGGAGTCGCTCCCGGCTGCAAGATCCTGCCGGTGCGCTGCGGCTGGATGCCCAATGGGTCTTCCCAGGGCGTGGTGCGCATGGATTTCGCCTCGCAGGGCATGGTTTACGCCATCGGACGCGGCGCGGACGTGATCAACTGCAGCTGGGGTTCGACCAGCACCCTGAGTTTCGCGGTGTCCGCCGCCCAGAACGCCAACGTGCTGATTGTCACCGCGGCCGGCAACGACAATACCGACGATGATGTGGGACTGGGTGTGCCCTCCTACCTGTCGACCTACCCGGGTGTCATCTCCGTGGCGGCCACCGGCAGCTCCGATGGCAAAGCCACTTTCTCGAACTACGGCAACTGGGTGGAAATTTCAGCGCCGGGTACGTCGATCTACACGACGACCTACTTCAACGACACCGACACCCACGGTTATTCCTCGGTGCAGGGCACGAGCTTCAGCTCGCCGATCACCTGCGGGGCGGCCGCCCTGATCTGGTCATCGGACCCCGGCCTGACCTACAGCCAGGTGGCCAGCCGCCTGTACAGCAGCGCGGACAACATTGATGCGGTGAACCCGGCCTATGTCGGACTGCTCGGGGCCGGGCGTGTGAACCTGCTGAAGGCCCTCGGCGACAACGTGCACCGCTTCCCACAGGAATTCCCCACACTGTACGACGCCCTGAACAGTGCTTCGACCGCCGACACGATCGCCATCCGCGGCACAGAGGCGCTGGCCGGCCCGCTGACCATTCCGGGCAAAGGGCTGAAGATCTTTGGCGGCTATGACGCGGCCTATGCCACGCGCGACCCGCTGGCCAATCCGACCCACATCACCGGCCTGGCCAACAATCACGTCCTCAAGTTTTCCGGCACGGTCGACAACACGACCGAGGTGGATGGCTTCCTGCTCACCGGCGGTGGCGGCCGGACGTTCAGCGGCATCCCCTATTCGGCCGAGTACGGCGGCGGTGTGATGCTGAACGGCACGTCGCCGACGTTGCGCAATATCGAAATCACCGGCAACACTGTCGGCGACGATTTCCAGCTTGGCTGCGGCGGCGGCCTGGCCATGACCGGATCCAGTGCTGTCCTGGAGAATGTGTACATTCACGGCAACACTGCGATCTACGGATCAGGCCTCTTCATCTATGAGAGCACCCCGACCTTGATCAACTGTGTCATCGAGAACAACACGAGCCTGGCCACCAATCTCAATTTCTCGCCCAGCGGCGGCGGCGTCCACGCCCTGGACAGCGACGTGGTCATGACCGACTGCACGGTCAGCGGCCATCTTGAACTGGTCAATGGCGGCGGCGTCTATCTGGCCGGCTTCAACACCCAGTCGACACTGAGTATTGCCGGCGGCGAAATCAGTGGCAATTCGGCCAAGGACAACGGCGGCGGCCTGTACCAGAGCGGCGGTACGCTGACCGCCGACGGCGTACTTATCGACAACAATACCAAGACGACGGCCAGCCAGTTCATGCACGGAGGGGGTGTCTTCGTCACGGGCGCCACCGTGGACCTGGACAGCCTGACCTGCACCAACAACACGGGCATGGTCGGCGGCGGCCTGGAGCTGAACGGCAACTCGTCCGTGGCATTGACCAACAGTCTGATCGCCGGCAACACGAGCCAGTTCTGGGGTGGCGGCCTGGCCTACGACAACAATGCCACCGGCACGATCAGCGGCAACACCATCACCGGCAACAACAGCCCGGTGGGCGGCGCCGGCTTGTACCTGGCCAACTCCGCTCCCTCTGTCACCAACAACATCTCGGCCTTCAATACCGGCGGCACGTCCTATGGGAACGGCATGGCCCTGCTCAGCGCACCATCGGTGCTCAGCTGCAACGACGCCTTCGGCAACGACAACGCTGACTACTCGGGGCAGCCCGACCCCACGGGAACCGACGGCAACATCTCGCTCGATCCGGAGTTCTGCAACGCCGGTGCCGGCAACTATGGCATCAGCGCGAGCAGTCCTTGCTCGGACGCGATCAGCCCCTGTGGCCTGATCGGTGCTTTCGCCGCCGGCTGCGGCGTCAGCGACGTCCCTGGCGATGAGCCTGATGTACCGCTGGCCTTCCGGGTCGACCAGAATTTCCCCAATCCCTTCAATCCTCAGACGACGATCCAGTTCGCCCTGCCGACGGCGGGCCGCACCCAGGTCAATATCTTCGATATCGCCGGGCATCACGTGCGCACCCTGCTGGACGAGGATCTGCCGGCCGGCAGCCGTCAGGTCACCTGGACCGGCAACGACGACAAGGGTCGCAGCGTCTCGGCAGGCGTCTACTTCTACATGGTGACTTCGAATAAGAACCGGTTCGTGGGCAGAATGGCTCTCGTCAAATAGGGTTTGGCGCCAGTTACAGAAACAAGGATCCCGGGATGTCCTCGCCGCTGCGCGGCTGCGGATTACCCGGGATCCTTGTTTCTGCAACTGGCGCCGCTCCGTTGCCGTCGAAATGTTGGATTGTGTGTCTGGCGTATTTGTGGTGGGGCCGTTAGTATTTGTCGGTGCTGATGACCATGGACCTATGCGAAGGAAGAATGATGGGAAGCTCGCCATCCAGGGAACTGGAAGCTTTTGACAATCCGCATCCGGAGCGGGATTACGAGATCGAGTTCGATTGTCCGGAGTTCACTTGTCTTTGTCCGCTGACGGGGCAGCCGGATTTTGCGAAGTTCCGCATCACGTATGTGCCCAACGAGAAGTGTGTGGAATTGAAATCACTGAAGCTGTATCTGTGGTCCTTCCGCAACGAGGGCGCCTTCCATGAGGCGGTGACCAACCAGATCCTGGACGATCTGGTGGCCGTGACCAAACCCCGCCTGATGGAAGTCCGCGGCGAGTGGTTCGTTCGTGGCGGCATCACGACTTATATCACGGTCAGCCATGCGGACGAGGACTGGGATAACAGCTGACACCGTGTTTAATTCCTCAACCAGCGGTCAGGGCAGAGCCCCCCGCAGTTCACAAGGTCCCTGGCGACAGGGCGAATCGGCTCGCAACCTGAAGTTTCCGGCCCAGGGGTCGATCAGGCCCGGATCCACATGGAGATTGCCGTGCTTGTTCTTCAGGGCGGCTACGGTGTTGATCCAGTCGCCCGCCGCGTTGCCGTAGATCAGCGTGCACCGGATATCCAGATCGGCGTCCAGCACGCCGGCCAGGCCCTGCCCCTTGGTGCTGAAGGCCAGGATCGAGTGCGTGATGATCGCCCGGGAGGCTCCGCGCAGCAGCAGCGCACCCCCACTCCCGGCCGAATTCAAGGCCAGGGTGCAATGGTCCATCGTGATCTCGGACTTCACCATCTGCACCGCCCCCCCATAGGACGCGAAGTTGCCCGTCAGCAGCGAACGGTCCAGCAGCAATCGCGACTTCTCTTCACAGGCCACCGCCCCCCCCATGCTCGCGGTATTGGTCTCAAAAGTACAACCGGTGATCACCATGTTGGTCAACAGACCGAACACGCCGCCGCCGCGGGCTGCCGTGTTGCCACTGAAGCGGCAGTTCTCGAACAGGGGCGCCCCGCTCATGACCGAGACCGCCCCGCCGACCTCGGCCGAGTTGTCCACGAATCGGCACCGCGTGAACTGGGCGTTGCTGCGTTCAAGCGTGATCGCGCCGCCGGTGTAGGCCCTGCTGTCGACGAACACGCAATCCCGAAACTCGGGCGACGCCCCCTGGACCAGCACCGTGCCGCCCGAATTGGCGTGCGACTGCTCGCCCTCGGCGTAGCCCCCGACAAAGCGGATCCCCTCGATGAGTGTGCGGCGGTCTTCGCCGGACCGCATGTGGATCGCCCGCTGCGGCCGCTGCGCGCTGCCCTGGCAGTCGATGACCCGCGAACCCGGTCGCGACGGGTCTCCGCGCAGGGTCACGGCCTCACCCTGGAAGTCCAGGTCCACGTTGCCCTGCCCGCTGAACACACCCCGCGCCAGTTGGATCACATCCTTCTTCTTGGCCACATCCAGGGCAGCCTGGATCGTGGCATAGCGGCCACTGCGGTCGGGATACACCGTCAGCGTGCGGGCACCGGCCGCGGCCGGGCCCAGCAACGCGAACAACAACGCACCACGCAGCAGCAGGCGACCTGTCAAAAAAGTGGAGCTCACTGGCTTCCCCTTTCGGCCCGAGGAGCCAGTCGAGTGATCCCGGCCTCGCCTTCACTGATCACGTAGGCACAGCCCGCCTCGGGAATCCTGAATTCCTGCACGGTGCCCGACTCCCACCGGATCTGCAGCAGGTACGGTCCGGCCTCGCGACCCACCCCGAAGTGCAGGGGCAGAATGGCCGAACTGGCGCCGCTGATCCTGCTGTGCTGCCAGACCGTCCGGGTTTGTTCGCCGAATGACAACGTGGCCTCGGCGCCCAGACCATGCGGCGGCCCCGTCCGGCTCACCAGATGCAAGGTCAGCCCCCGGTTCAGCGGAATCGTCTGCCCCTCTTCCGCAAGATTCAGGCCGACGGCGCCCAGGTTCTCGTACAGCGCCACCCCGCGATGAAGCGAAGTCTCCAGCAGCGGATCGCCGCCGTTGAAGGTCAGCAGGTCCAGATCGCCGTCATGGTCGAAGTCCACGGCCCAGGCCGATTCGGGCGCCGAATCAGGCGGCCCGGCCCCACCCCAGGCCGCCGTCACGTCGGCAAACGTACCATCGCCGTGGCCCTGGTAGAGCAGGTTGGGGGCCAGACCGGCCACCCGCGCGGGCTGCACCACATACAGGTCCAGATTGCCGTCGTTGTCCAGATCGGCCAGGATGCTGCCTTCGGGCTTGTACACTTCCTTCAGCAGGGCGGGCTTGCCGTCATCCTCGCCCACGAAACGTTCCATGACGAACTTCGGCGCCCCGGGCTTAGATTCGTTCAGCCAGATCTCCAGCGGCGTGTAGATCCGTGTGAACTCGTCAGCCGTGTGATAGCAGAAGGCCAGATCCGGCTGCCCGTCGCCATTCAGGTCGCCCATCGCCACCTCGCGCGGCGACTTGGGCCACAGGGCATGTTTCAGGCCACTGGCCGAGGTCCGCTCCCTGAGTTCCCCCTGGCCGGAATTCCACAGCAGCCCCGCCCAGCCCGGCCGGCCGATCGCCAGCAGATCCTGCTGCCCGTCCCGGTCCAGATCAGCGGCCAGGCCCGTGTGCACCCAGCCCGAACGGGCCCGGATTCGCGGCGCCGGCGGCGGCCCGCTGCTGTCCATCTTCACCGGCGGCGGCCAGGGCAACCGGTCGGTCACGGCGCGCCACTGGCCGGTCGACCGGTCCGCCAACAAGGCCGGGCTCTGATAGTTGAAGACCAGAAGCTCGGGCCGGCGGTCGTCGTCGAAGTCGGCCCACAGCCCACCCTGTCCGCGCCCGATCGGATCGCTCAGCACCGGATCATCGACTCCCCGGTCACTGAACACTCCGGTCGTCTCCTGCACCCACAGATGATTGCGGCCATACCAGCGACCGGCGTCCGTATCGGTGGTGACAAACACGTCCCAGTCGCCGTCGTTGTCGAAGTCGCAGGCGGCCCCGCCGTGATACACGCTGCCGGTCAGGGGGCGGTACTGGCCGGCGGCCGCCTTGGTAAACCCCAGCCGCCCGTCGTTGAGAAACAGCGTCGCCTCAAGGGCCGGATCGGCCATCAGCAGATCCAGCAATCCGTCGGCGTTGACGTCCAGAAAGGTGCCCCCGTAGGTTGCGCCCAGGGCCGGCAGGTCACTGCCTTCGACCAGACGGAACAGGGGATCGGGCGGGATGACTTCTTCGCCGCACGAAGTGAGCAGCAACACGGCCAGGCTGAGAACCAACGCCGGCAGCCGGATCAGACGGAGACTGTTCATGGAATCCTTTCCACCAAACGGCTCGCGGGAAAATACCGAAAAACTCCGGTCGGGCGAGACCGAATCCCTCTCATACTACTCGATACCCACAATTGGGCAAGCTCTCTGACATTGCGGGCAGGCGGTCCCCACCGCCACGCCGCCGTACCCCCTGCGGTCCACCAACACGGTGCCGCAATCCGGGCAGACCGTATCGCGCCCCACTTCGGTTGCGGCATTGCCCAGATATACCCAGCTCAATTTCCGGGTGGCCAAGGTGTGCGCCCGCAGCAGCGTGGCTGTCGGCGTGGCCGGCGCCGCCATCTTCCAGGCCGGATGATAAGCCGAGAAGTGCAGCGGGATCTCCGCATCCAGATCCGCCACGAAATCCACCAGCCCGGCCAGTTGCCCGTCGCTGTCGTTATAGCCGGGAATGATCAGGTTCGTCAATTCCAGAAGCACACCGGCGGCGTGAAACTGCCGGATCGCCGCTAGCACCGGCGGCAACTGGGCCTTGCACACTTTGCGGTAGAAGGCCGGATCCATGGACTTCAAATCAATATTGGCCGCATCAATCCAGGGCAGCAGTTCAGCCAGCGGCTCGGAATTCAGGAAACCGTTGGTCACCAGCACGTTCTTCAGGCCGTTTTCGCGGGCCAGCCGGGCCGTGTCGCGCACAAACTCGAACCACACCAGAGGTTCACTGTAGGTAAAAGCGATCCCCACCGAATCCTCGGCCAGAGCGGCCCGCACCAGGTCGTCCGGTGACGCGGCCGTGGTGCGCGCATCGCCATCCTGGCTGATGGTCCAGTTCTGGCAGAACTGGCAATGCAGGTTGCAGCCGGGCGCGGCCACCGACAGAATCCGCCGGCCAGGATGAAAGTGGTACAGCGGTTTCTTCTCAATGGGATCGACGCCGGCCGAGACTATCCGGCCGTAGTGCAGCGGCACCATCGTCCCCTGCCGATTGGCCCGCGTCCGGCACGGCCCGGTCTGCCCCTCGCGCAGGCGGCAGCCGATGGGGCACAACCGGCACGCCGCCTGCCCGTTGGGCAGCGGCTGCCACCAGGCGGCCGGCCGGGTCACAGGGTCGGTTGTCACGCGTTCTCCTTCGCGGCCAGATTCGCCACCACCACCCCGGCGTTGCGCCGCAACCCCGCCGGATGAGCTCGCCACAGGGGTGTGCGTCGGAAACGGGCACGAAAATCAGCATCGTCAATCCGGACCAGATCCGCCAGCGTCAGCTCGGCGTGGGCCGGCAGCACCGCGTACTCACCACGCACCTCCGCCGGCACTTCACGCCCCGCCGCCCGCTGATTCCAGGGGCACACGCTCTGGCAGATGTCGCAGCCGAACAGCAGTCCGCCCTGCTCGGCCCGGCGCCCGGCCGGTGCCCGCCCCTGCCACTCGATGGTCCAGGTCGACAGACAACTGCGGGCGTCCAGGCCGCCCTCCGGCAGCAGCGCCTCGGTGGGGCAGGCGGCCAGACAGGCGGTGCAACTGCCGCAATGACTCGCGGCCACCGAACGGGCTGGACGGCGGCGGCGCGGCACCACCGCGTAAAGCGGCTCCGCCTGGGGTTCCGGCCCCGGCGGCAGGCCATCGATGCGCAGGTTCGTCAGGGCCACGCCAAGAAACAGACCCGAACCCAGCTTCTCGTGGATCAGGCAGGTGTTCTTGCCCAGGAAACCCAGGCCGGCGAGCCAGGCGTACTCGCGCTCCAGGTAGGGGCCGGTATCGGTGGCCGGGAAGGCGGCCAGGCCGGGGATCGCCGCGGCCAGGCCCTTGACCACGCGTTTGATATCCTTCAGCAGCACGTCGTGGTAGTCCAGGCCGCGGGCATAGCGGGCCACCCGCTCGGTCCAGATCGTGTCGCGCAGTTGCAGATCTTCGGCGGCGGGCCAGCCCTTGGTGTAGCGCTGGCCGAAAATGAGCACCGAGCGCGCCCACGGGCTCCTGCGCAGGGGATCCTGGCGCGCGGCGGGATCACGCGTGACGTACTCCAGTTCCGCGTGATGGCCGGCAGCCAGCCACGCCTGCCACCGGCGCCGGTGGGGCTGTTCACAAGGCAAAGCCACGGCACCGGCCAGATCGATCCGGTGGACCCGGCAAAGCCCCGCCAGCAAGGCCGCCAGATCGGCCCGCCCCACGGTCACCTCGGTGATATCCTGCGGGCGCCGCACCAGGTCTGGCCTCCTGTCAGCGCGCCGGGTTGCGCTGCACCCAGCGGTTGTAGACCCCCAGCAGAATGGCAGAAACCAGGGCCAGAGCGGCAAAAATCAGCCACATCAGGCCCGGCTTGTCGATGCCCTTGGGGCCGAAGTATTGATAGGTCACGCCACTGAGCAGACCGCCGAAGAGATTGCCCAAAGCCACGCACCAGTAGAAGTACCCCATGTACATGCCAACTTTCCCGGGCGGGGCGATGCGGCCGGCGTATTCCTTGGACTTGGGGCTGGCCAGCATCTCGCCCACCGAGAAGACCAGCACCGCGATGACGATCATCCAGCCGCCGTGGCCGAAGACGAAGAGCAGGAAGCTGAGCACCGTGATCAGCGTGCCCAGGATCATCGTCGTCAAGGCGGGCAGCTTGCGCGACAGGTAGCTGATCGCCACCTGGCCCACGATGATCCCGAAGGCGTTCAGGTTGATCAGGTGCTCGGGTTTGACCTGCCCGTGATCCAGGACGGCCTTGCCCCACTCGCTGGTGTCGATACCCAGGCCGCCGGCGACATTGGTCACCCAGCCGGCCGCGGGGCCCAGGCTGGCGATCAGGTCGGCGGTGTTGGTGTAGTCCCGGATGTACTCGGGCAGGGTCATGAAGATCTGGTTGAAGCTGGTCCAGAAACCGGCCATCAGCAGCAGGAAAGTCAGGTAACGTCCCTCGCCCACGCGCATGGGCTGGCGGAACCAGGCCTCGCCGCCGCCCGTGGCCCGGCACAGGAAATCCCAGAGATAGTTGAGCGCCAGCCAGCCGGCGGCCACCGGCAGCACCAGCTTGAAGTCCAGCCACTTGCTGCCGACGACCATGATCGTCAGCACGCCGGTGACCAGGATGAAGAAGCGGGCGTTGCCCACCACGGCGATCATGCCGCTGAAGACATCGGACAGGGAACGGTTCGCTTCGGCTTTCTCGTCCCGCGGCGGTTCCTTGTAGAAGATCAGCGCGACTACGCCCACCAGCAGGCTCCAGCCCGCGGACGCGTAGAAGACGTACTTCCAATCCCAGCCGCGCACGATGCCGGCCACGATCGGCCCCAGGAAACCGCCGATGTTGACCATCATGTAGAAGATGCCGAAGCCCATGCTGCCGGTTTTTTCGGTGGTCGACTTGGCCACCGTCGAGATCACCACGGGCTTGAACATGCCGTGGCCCACGGCAACCAGGAAATACACGCCCAGAAAACCCCAGAACGAGTTGGGAATGCTCAACAACAGGTAGCCCGGCACCATGACCATACTCGCGGCGACAAACATGCGCCGGAACCCGTAGCGATCAGCCAGAGCCCCGAACAGGGCCGGAAACAGGTAGAGGAAGAAAGTGGCCAGCCCCTGGATCACACCGCGATCATCGCTGCTGAAACCCAGCCCGCCGTCGATCACCGCGCCGGTCAGGTACAGGCTGCTGACGGCATAAAAACCATACCAGCCCATGCGCTCGAAGATCTCCATGCCGTTGGCGACCCAGAACGCCGCGGGAAAGGAACGCCACAGCGAAACCTTTCCCGCCGATGTGTCTGCGATGTTGCTCACTTGCTCTCCTGTTCCCTACTGCGTCCCCGCCAGGCGGGCCACCGTGGTCCTGTAGTCATCCAGCAGGCGCGTCATGATCGCGGCCACCGGCGGAATGTCGTCAATGAGGCCGGCCACCTGCCCGATTTCCAGTTCGCCCTCAGCCAGATCGCCGTCCAGCATGCCGGCGCGCGCCCGGCCCTGGCCCAGCTCGGCGGCCAATTCCTCGGCCGTGGCCCCCAGCCGCTCCATATCCATGATCCGGTCGCGGAAAGCATTGCGCAACAGCCGCACCGGCACCTGCGCCTTCAGCACCAGGCGCGTGTCCCCCGCGGCGGCATCCACCACCGCCTGTTTGAACTTGTCATGGCCGGACGATTCGGCGCTCACGGCAAAACGCGAACCGATCTGCACACTCTCGGCACCCAGGGCCAGGGCCGCAGCCATCTGCTGGCCGGTGGCGATCCCGCCCGCAGCAATGACCGGAATCTCAACCGCCGCGACGCACTCGGGCACCAGCACCATCGTCGTGATCTCATCCCGCCCGTTGTGGCCGCCCGCTTCAAACCCCTCACAGACCACCGCGTCGCAGCCCGCATCCTCGCACTTGCGCGCCAGCACGGGACTGGCCACCACATGCACCAGCACACAATCCGCCTCCTTCAGCGGCCCGGCCACCCGGCGGGGCGAACCGGCCGAGGTGAAGAAGATGCGCACACCTTCGGCCAGCGCGATCTCGACGCAATCGGCGCTGTGGGGATACAGCAGCGGAATGTTCACGCCAAACGGCCGTTCGGTCAGCGTCCGCGCCTTGCGGATCTGGTCGCGAAACAGATCCGGCCGCATGCTGCCGGCCCCGACCAGGCCCAGGCCGCCGGCGTTGGCGACCGCGGCGGCCAGCTTGGCGCCGCTGTTGTAGATCATGCCGCCCTGGATCACCGGGACTTCGATTCCCAGCAGCTGCGTGACCCGATTGTCCACGAATCCACTCATCGTGATCGCTCCCTACAGTCCGAGGTCCTCGCCCACCGGCACCAACGCCTCCAGCACATGGGCAATAAGGTCGTCCTGTTCCAGACCCAGATCCGCCATCCCCTCGGCGATGTCCTCACGACTCACCTTGGCCGCGAAATCCTTCTTCTTCAGCTTCTTGCGCACCGACTTGACCTTCACCTGGGCGATCCGTTTATCCGGCTGGACCATGGCGCAGGCCATGCAGAACCCGCACAATTCATCGACGGCAAAGAGCCAGCGGGCGCAGTCGTTCTCGCGCGGCACACCGGTGTAGCCGGCATGGCTCAGAATCGTCCGCACGAATTCCTCGGGATAACCGCGCTCGCGCAGGATCTCCGCGCCCTTGAGCGGGTGGTCCGGCGCTTCCGGATACTTCTCGTAGTCAAAATCGTGCAACAGGCCGACCGCCGCCCAATAGGTCTCATCATTGCCGGTACGCCTGGCTGCGGCCCGCATGGCCGCCTGCACCGCGTAGGCGTGGCGCAGCAGCCCGTCGGTCTTCGTGTACTCGTGCAGCAGCTCATACGTGGTTTCCGGCGCATACAATTCACTCATGGTCTCTCCCCGGCGCAGCGCGCCTATAACATCAGGTCGTCATGATTCTCGCGCAGCCACTGGTCGGCTTCGCGGTACCAGGGGCAGACCGCCCCCAGCAGGCTGTAAAAGCCCTTGCCGTGGTTCATGTGCCGCAGGTGGCACAGTTCATGGGCCACGATGGCGTCGACTACGTGCGCCGGTGCCATGACCAGCCGGTAGCAGAAACTGAGCGTGCCCCGCGGCGAGCAGCTGCCCCAGCGGGTGGTCCGTTCACCGACGATCACCCGGCTGGGATACAGTCCCAGGCGTTCCGCCCAGTATTCCGTCCGGGTCGTCAGATCATTGCGTGCCACCCGGCGCAGGTACTTCTCCAGCACGCCACGCGTGTCGAAGACATCCGCCGGCTTCAGGGTCATCACCAGCGTGTTGGCCACCCGCTCCACGCGGGACCGACTGCGCCCCGGCGGCAGTTCCCGCACCTCGACCAGGCACGGCTCGCCCAGGATGTCCACGGTGCTGCCGCTGGCGTACTGCTTCAGCTGCGGCCCGAGCCGGACGCCCAGCTTCTCGGCGTGCTCGTCCATCCATGGACCCCAGTAAGCCAGCAGTTCGGGCATGATGCTCCGGCTGGTGCGCCACGGCAGAACCACCACCACGCCGTCACGGCGGCAGACCTGCACCTTCACCCGGCGGGCGCGCTTGCTCCGCCGGATCCGGTACTTCAGGGGGCGGCCGTTGATCAGGACAGTTTCCTGGTGAGCATCCACTTTGCAGGATTCCTTCCCGGGCAGTGAGACCCGCCATCTCCCGCACGCCCCGGGGCCGCGGGAGATGGCAACTGGACGATTGAACCTACTGGGCCGTCTGGGCTTTCTTCGCATCCAGTTTTCCGGTCACCGCGATAAAGACCAGCAGGGCCAGCAGTGAGATCAAACCGACACCGATATAGGCGTACCACAGATAGTGGGCATGGGCATAGGCTTCAGGCATGGGCCCCTGCCCAGCCAGCGCCAACCTGTGTGCGGCCTGTGTGGCGGTATCCAGCGTACCCGGTTCCGGACAGTAGGCCTTGAGCAGGTAACCGGAAAAGGCGAAACCGAACAGCCAGGCGATGAACGTGTTGATGTGGGCGAATCCAAGAAAGGTGCCCTCCTGGCCCTTCGGGGCCTGCAGCGAAGCGAACTCCAGCCATTTGGGACTGAGAAAACACTCGGCGATTCCCTGCAAGGCGATCCCGATGACCATCATCAGGACGATGGGATGCACTTCCAGACCGAACATATTGATGTTGCCGTGAAACCAGGCCGAAGCCGCCATGGAAATGGCGGACAACGTGATAATCATCATGGCGACCAGGATCGCGTTGTGGGGCTTCCACTTGCGCACCAGTTGGGTAATCATGACCACGAAGAGGACCACGACCAGCGGGTTGATGTTGGCCAGCCACTCGGGTTTGTAGCCCTCACCGGCCATGCGCAGCACATACTTGGGCATCGAGGCATAGAGCTGCCCCTGGATGGCCCAGAACCCGGCGGTGATCAGGATCAGCGACAGAAAGCGCAGATTGCTGACCGCAGCCCACATCCCCTGCAGCACCTCCCTGATATTCTGGGTCTTTTCCCCCGAGCCCTCCCGTTCCGGAAAGTACACCAGCGACACGATGATCAAGGCCAGCAGCGCGGCGCCCGCCGAGAAAAACGGCACCTTTTGCACGCCCAGCTGAATCCTGATGTCCGCCACCACGGTCTTGCCGATGAATGAACCGATGTTGACCACCATATAGAAGATGCTGAAGGCCCGGGCCCGGTTCACCTCGTTGGAAGACTTGCTCACCGTCCCGGATATGACCGGTTTGACAATGGACCCACCCAATACGATCAGCACCAGTCCCACCCCAACCGGGGCCATGGTGCTGAAGACTCCGAGGGCGCCGTAACCCAGCGTCAACAGTGCGAAGGCCAACATCAGGGCGTTGCGAAAGCCAATGCGGTCGGCGAGAGCCCCGGTGAAGAAAGGCACGAGATAGATCCAGCTGCCGAACAGACCCGCCACCCAGCCGGCCTGAACGTCATCCAGGCCAACGACACGGTTCAGGTAGAGACCCAGAGCAATAAAAGTTCCGTAGTAGGCAGCGCGTTCACAGAGTTCTGCGGCATTGCCGGTCCAGAACATACGTGGGAACCGCCAGGATTGGACATCTTGGCTCATGAATTTTCTCCTGATCGCGGGTGACGGGGTGGCCGGATAGCAACGCCCGGCAAGTGTAAGGCAAACCGACGAATTTGTTAACCAGGATTATCGAATCCGGCTCAATCCGCCAAAAACAGCCCGCCGCCGGGACCCAGTGGCAACCCGGTCAAAAGCCAGGCAATCAGCAACAACATCCAGGCGACAAGGAAGGCCAAAGAATACGGAAGCATGACTGAAATCACCGTGCCCATGCCGGCGCTCTTGTCATATTTCTGCATGAAAGCGACAATCAGGGCGAAGAACGACATCATCGGTGAAACGATGTTGGTCGCCGAATCGCCGATCCGGTAGACCCCCTGCACCAATTCGGGCGAGTACCCCAGGAGCATGAACATGGGCACAAAGACCGGCGCCATGAAGGCCCACTTGGCCGAAGCGCTGCCCATCAGCAGGTTCAGCAGGGCTGACAGGAACAGGAAGGCGATCATCAGGGGAATGGGCCCCAGGCCCGAGGCCTTCAGCGATTCGGCGCCCTTGATCGCCATGATCATGCCCAGATTGCTGTACTTGAAGTAGGCCACGAACTGGGCGGCGAAGAACACAAGCACCAGAAACAGCCCCATTGTTTCCATGGCCTGTCTCATGCCCGCGATCACGTCGGCATCGCTGCTGAAGGTGCCGGCGCCGAAACCATAGGCGATTCCCGACAACAGCCCACCCAGAAAGATCGAAGTCACGATTCCATGCATGAATGGTGAGTGCAGAACATCCCCGGTGGCTGGATCGCGCAGGAATCCGGCCTCCGGAACCAGCCCCCACAGGACGGTGCCGAGCAGGACCACATTGAGCGCCGAGGCCCAGATCAGGCCTTTCTTCTCCTGGTCCGACAGGGGCGCCACTTCCTGCTCTTCCGTCGAGTCCTGCGCCTGGTGGACGCCCAATCGCGGCTCGACAATCCTCTCGGTCACCAGGGTGCCGACTGTCGCGACAACAAAGGTGCTGACGACCATGAAGTAATAGTTGCAGGCCGGCGTCACGGTGTATTGAGGGTCGATGATGCGGGCGGCTTCCTGACTGATACCCGCCAGCAGCGGGTCAATCGTACCCAACAACAGGTTGGCGCTGAAGCCGCCGGAAACGCCGGCAAAGGCCGCGGCCAGGCCGGCGATCGGGTGCCGGCCCACGGACATGAAGATGATGGCGCCCAGGGGCACCAGCAACACGTAGCCCACGTCGCTGGCCATGTTCGACATGACGCCGGCCATGACCAGCACGAAAGTCAGCAGATGCGACGGCGCGGCATGCACCATCAGGCGCAAGACCGTCCCGATCAGGCCGCTCTTTTCCGCCACACCGATACCCAGCAGAGCCACCAGAACCGTACCCAGGGGCGCGAACCCCGTGTAGTTGCGTACGGTGTTCTCGAGAATCCAGTGCAGGCCGTGGCGCGAAATAAGATTGACGGGCGTAACCACTGTCCCGTCCTTGGGCGTAACAGCCTCCAGACCGAAATGGCTCGTCACCCAGGAGAGCAGGACGATCCCCAGCGCGAAGGACCCGAACAGGGTTGCCGGGTGGGGCAGGCCGTTGCCCAAACGTTCGATTGCACCGAGAAAACGCGAGATCTGAGTGGGCCCGGCGGCCTGGTCCTGGGGTTGGTTCATCCGAAGCAAATCCTTCGCTTGCAGGGGGTGGCCAACAAGAAAGCGAGGCGCCCCGCAGCCTGCGCCGGACGCCACGGACTCACAGTAGCACGGAAACCCGCCCGGCACCACCGATTACCGGCCGACTATCGCCTTCGCCGTTCACGTAAGTCGCCGCCATCAGTTCGCGAAAATGAACAGGGATCAGCTACCCTTGCCGTAGTTGGGTGCTTCCTTCGTGATTTGGATATCGTGCGGATGGCTCTCCGCCAAGCCGGCCCCCGTCGCCCGCACCAGTTCAGCCCGCTGCTGGAACTCGGCGATGGTCGGACAGCCGCAATACCCCATGCCGCTGCGCAGGCCGCCCACCATCTGGTACAAAACGTCCAGGGCCCTTCCCTTGTACGGCACCCGCCCCTCGATACCCTCGGGAACCAGCTTGTCGGCCTCTTCCACGTCGCCCTGGAAATAGCGGTCCTTGCTGCCCTCCTGCATGGCCCCCAGCGAGCCCATGCCGCGGTAGGTCTTGTAGACACGGCCCTCGAAGAGAACCTTCTCGCCCGGTGACTCGTCGGTGCCGGCCAGCAGTGAGCCGGCCATCACACAATCGGCCCCGACGGCGATGGCCTTGGCCACGTCGCCGCTGTAGCGGATGCCGCCGTCGGCCACCAGCGGGATACCGTGCTTGTGGGCCACCTCGGCCACGTCCATGATGGCGGTGATCTGGGGTACGCCCACGCCCGCAACAATGCGGGTGGTGCAGATCGAGCCCGGCCCAATGCCCACCTTCACCGCGTCAGCACCGGCCTCGATCAGGGCCTCGGCCGCGGCGCCGGTCGCGATGTTGCCGGCCATGATCTGGGTGCTGCTGTGCTGCGCCTTCAGCCGGCGCACCATCTCGATCACGTTGCGGCTGTGGCCGTGGGCGGTGTCGACCACCAGCAGATCCACGCCCTTGTCCACCAGCAGTTCCGCCCGCAGCACCGTATCGGGACCCACCCCCACGGCCGCCGCCACGCGCAGGCGCCCCTTGGCGTCCTTGCAGGCGTTGGGGTAGTCCAGCTTCTTCTGGATATCCTTGACCGTGATCAGGCCGCGCAGCTCGCCGTCACCGTTGACCACCAGCAGCTTCTCGATGCGGTGCTGGTGCAGGATCTCGGCCGATTCCTCGAGGGTCGTGCCCTCCGGCACGGTGATCAGGTTCTCGCTGGTCATCACCTCGCGCACGGGGCGGTGGGAATCCTGCACGAAGCGCAGGTCCCGGTTGGTCAGGATGCCGACCAGCTTGGTGCCCTCGGTGATCGGCACGCCGCTGATCCGGTAGTGGCTCATCAGGGCCAGGGCCTCGTCGATGGTCTTGTCCGGCCCCAGCGTGATCGGCTTGGTGATCATGCCCGATTCGGAGCGCTTGACCCGTTCGACCTCGCTGGCCTGCCGCTTGGGCTCCATGTTCTTGTGCACGACACCCAGGCCGCCGGCCCGGGCCAGGGCGATGGCCATCTCGGCCTCGGTCACCGTATCCATGGCCGCCGACAGGAAGGGAATCTGCAGGGTGATCGTGCCGGTCAGTTGCGTCGTCGTATCGATCGCGGCGGGGATGACTTCGGAATAGCCCGGCACCAGCAGGACATCGTCGAACGTCAGGGCCTCGCGGAACGTCTTGCGGCTGCCGTCGCTCATGTCGCTAGGCCTTCATGATGCCGATGAACGGCAGGTTGCGGTACTTCTCGTCGTAGTCCAGGCCGTAGCCGATGACGAACTCCTTGGGAATCTCGAAGCCCGTGTAGTGCAGGGGCACATCCTTGATCCGGGCCGCCTTCTTGTCCAGCAGGGCGGCCACCCGGATGCTGCGCGGATTGCGCGTCTCCAGCAGCTCGATAAGGTTGGCGATCGTCAACCCGGTGTCGATGATGTCCTCGACCAGGATCACGTCGCGGTTGGTGATGTTGGCCTTCAGGTCCTTCTCGATCTTGACCACGCCGGAACTCTGGGTGCCGCCGCCATAGCTGCTGACGGCCATGAAATCGACTTCGTGATCGACCGACACGCAACGGGTCAGATCGGCCAGGAAGGGGTAGGCGCCCTTGAGGATGCAGACGAAGATCGGCGTCGAATCCTGGTAGGCGCGACTGATCTCGTTGCCGAGCTGCCGCACCCGCAGCTGAATATCCTCCGAGGAAATCAGCACCCGCTCAATGAAGGGGTACCGCTGCAGGTATTCCTGGTCATCGAAAGTCACGCTTGGCCTCCGGTCGGGTTGTCGGCCGCGGAGCGGGCTGGGTTCAGCCCCACCGCCCGCAGCTGGTCACGTTCACGGATGATATTCAGGATCTTGGTCGCGATCAGGTCGATGGCGACCTTGTTGTGCCCGCCCTCGGGAATAATCAGGTGGGCGTACCGCTTGCTCGGCGAAACGAACTGCTGATGCATGGGCCGGACCACCGTCAGGTACTGCTCCATCACCGATTCCATGGTACGACCGCGCCTGGTCGTATCACGCTTCATGCGCCGCAGGACCCGCTCGTCCGCATCCACATCGACAAAGAGCCGGATGTCCATCAATTCCCGCAGTTGCCGGGACTCCAACACCAGAATACCCTCGACAAAGACGATGTCCGCCGGCTCGCAGGTATCGGTCTCGACCAGGCGGCTGTGGATCGCGTAGTCGTAGCGCGGCACCTGCACCGCCCGTCCGGACCGCAACTCACGCAAATGCTCGATCAGCAGCGCGGTCTCGAAGGCGTTGGGATGGTAGTAGTTGATTTCGGCGCGTTTCTCGAGGGGCAGCTGGGAGTTGTCGTGGTAGTAGGAGTCGTGGTGGATGATCTGGATGGTCTTGCCGGGGCAGGCTTCGCGCACCCGCAACGCGACCGTGGTCTTGCCTGAGCCTGAGCCGCCGGCAATACCAATCACTACGGGTGGGAGCGGTGCCTGTTCCTGTGGATTCATGGCCGTAAAATACCCGGTGGGTGGGCTTGTGTCAATTTCCGGGATCCGGCCACAACCCGGGCCTCGGCCGGTGCCCAACCCGCAATTTCACAGTAGACCCGAACCCGCCCATCCCCAATAATCCCCGCTTGGCACAAACCCCAGCGAAATCGGAGCCGTTTCCCGTGGAAAACCTCATCTCCCTGCTTGGCATCTTCGTCCTGATCGGCCTGGCCTGGGTCTTCAGCAACAACCGCCGCCGCTTCCCCTGGCGGGTTGTCGGCTGGGGTCTCGGCCTCCAGTTCACCCTGGCGGTGATCCTGCTGCGCACCAGCTGGGGCGGGGTGGCCTTCGGCGCCGCGCGCAACTTCGTCACGCGTCTGCTCAGCTTCACCGACGCCGGCGCCGGCTTCCTCTGGGGCAACCTCTACCGCACCAGTCCCGAACTGGTGGCCCACGCCAATCCCGACGGCGGCTACATCCAGGTCACCAACTCGGTCACGGGGCAGCTCATGCCCATCGGCACGGTCTTCATCATCCACGTCCTGCCGACGATTATCTTCTTCAGCAGCCTGATGGCCCTGCTCTACCATCTGGGTGTGATGCAGAGAATCATCACGGGCGTGGCCTGGGTCATGCGCCGCACCATGGGCACCAGCGGCAGCGAATCACTCAGCTGCGCGGCCAACATCTTCGTCGGCCAGACCGAGGCCCCGTTCGTCATCAAGCCCTACCTGCCTACCATGACCCGCAGCGAGATCATGGCCGTGATGGTGGGCGGGTTCGCCACCGTGGCCGGCGGGGTGATGGCCGCCTACGTGCGCTTCGGCATCGACGCGGGCCACCTGCTGGCCGCCAGCGTGATGAGCGCGCCGGCGGCCCTGGTCATCGCCAAGATCATGTACCCCGAAACCGAGGAATCGCCCACCCGCGGCGCCGTTTCCCTGCAGGTACCGCGCGACTACGCCAATGTCCTGGACGCGGCGGCCGGCGGCGCCGGCATCGGCCTGAAACTGGCCGCCAATGTGGGCGCCATGCTGCTGGCCTTCATCGCCCTGGTGGCCATGGTCAATTACGGCCTGGGCCTGTTCGGCACTTCGCTGCAGCAGATCTTCGGCTGGATCTTCTCGCCCCTGGCCTGGGTCATGGGCGTGCCCTGGTCCGAGGCCGCCACTTTCGGCAACCTGCTGGGCACCAAGATCGCGGTCAACGAGTTCATGGGCTACATTGCCCTGGGTGACGCCATGCGCGACGGCACTCTTTCGCCGCGCAGCGTCGTGATCGGCACCTACGCCCTGTGCGGTTTCGCCAATTTCAGCAGCATCGCCATCCAGATCGGCGGCATCGGCACCATCGCGCCCGCGCGGCGCAGCGATGTGGCGGCCATGGGCCTGAAGGCGATGTTCGGTGGGGCCATCGCCTCCTGGCTGACGGCGACCATCGCCGGCGTACTGATCGGATGAGGAGACCGTCATGGCCCGCTTGAAACTGACACCCCGGCCGGTCTATGGCTTCCGTACCGAGTTGACCGTGCGCACGACCGACCTGAACTACGGCGGGCATCTGGGCAACGACCGCATGCTGTCGCTGGTGCAGGAAGCGCGGGTCGCCTGGCTGGCCAGTCACCGTTGGAGCGAATTGGACTGCGCCGGCACCAGCCTGATCATGGGCGATGCGGCCCTGGTCTACCAGGGCGAGGCTTTTGCCGGTGACCGGCTCTTGTTCGAAGTCGGGGCCGGTGACGCCACGCGCAGCGGCTTCCGTCTCTTCTTCCGGGTCACGCGGCCCGGACCTGGGGGCCCCGCGCCCGTGGCCCTGGTCGAGGTCGGCCTGGTCTGTTTCGACTACGACAAGCGCCGAATCACGGCCCTGCCCACCGAACTGGCGGCTGTTTGCCATGAGTGACGTTTGCCGCCGCCTGACCAGCCTGCAGAACGACCAGGTCAAGGATCTGGTCCGCCTGCGCAACCGGCGGGAACGGGAGCGGCAGCAGGTCACGCTGATCGAGGAGCCCCTGGTCATTGAACGGGCCCTGGCCGCGGGCTACCCCGTATCAGCCATTTATTTCTGCCCGGAACTGATCGCGGCGACCCACGCAGCCCTGCTGGCCGACTTGCAGGCCCTGACGGTCACGATGGTCGAGGTCAGCGCGCCGGTGATGAACAAGATCTCGTACCGGGAACGCCCCGAGGGGCTGCTCGTGGTGGCCCCGCAAACGCACCTCACCCTGGCGGATCTGGAGTTGAAGCAAGACGCCGCGCCCCTGCTGGTCGTGCTCGAAGGTGTGGAGAAACCCGGCAACCTGGGTGCGGTCCTGCGCATTGCCGACGGTGCCGGGGCCGACGCCGTGATCGTCTGTGGTCGGGGTACGGACCTCTTCAACCCCAATGTGCTGCGGGCCAGCCGTGGTGCCTTCTTCGCCGTGCCAACCGTAGTCTGCGACCAGGCCGAACTGATGCCGTTCCTGCACAAGGCCGGCATCAACACGGTCGCCACCAGCCCCGCGGCACCGGCTGCCTGGGACCGGACTGATCTGACCGGACCGGTGGCCATCCTGCTGGGCACCGAACACGACGGTCTCAGCAGCGGTTTGCTCGACCGCGCGGACCTTTCCCTGTCGATCCCCATGCTCGGCCAGGGCGATTCCCTCAATGTGGCAACCTCGGCCGCCATCCTGCTGTACGAGGCGGTGCGGCAGCGCCGCAACCACAGCTGACCCCCAAAGGAAGAATCATGGCGAACACTTTCTACAACGATTTCGACCGGGCAGAGCTCGACCCCCGCCCCGCCGATTACCGTTCGGTCTTTCAACGCGGGCGTGACCGGCTGATCCACAACGCGGCTTTCCGCCGCCTGCAGGCCAAGACGCAGGTCTTTCTCTCCGGCGAGTACGACTTCTACCGCACCCGCCTGACCCACAGCATCGAAGTCGCCCAGATCGCCGGCTCCATCGCCCGCTACCTGAACGCCGGCAGCCCCCTGCTGCGCCCGGATTTCCACCTCGACTACGCGCTGGTCGAGGCCATGGCCCTGGCCCACGACATCGGCCACCCGCCCTTCGGCCACGCCGGCGAAGGCCGCCTGCACACCCTGATGCGGCCCTGGGGCGGCTTCGAGGGCAACGCCCAGACCCTGCGCCTGATCACGGAGATCATCTTCACGAGCGGCCGCAGCCGCCGCGGCATGAATCCGACGCGGGCCTTCATGGACGGTGTGCTCAAGTACAAGACCCTGTTCAGCGAATGGGACAATCCGGTCAAGCACTTCATCTACGACGATCAGCAGCAATTCCTGGACTTCGTGTTCGACGGCCGTTCCTTTCCCGCCGAGCTGACGCCGGGCAAAGCCCGCAACGCCTTCCGCAGCCTCGAATGCCAGATCATGGATTGGGCCGACGACACGGCCTACAGCCTGAACGACCTGGTCGACAGCGCCAACGCGGGCTTCATCACCATCGGCAAAGTCAATCGCTGGGCCGCCGACGAGAACCTCGCCCCCGACGAGGCCCGCATCCTCGACGAACTGATCGCCACTCTGGGTGCGGGTGACCTTGAGCGGGTCATGAACCGCAAGATCGGCAGGTTCGTCGAGGCCTGCACGCTGGTGGAACGCGAGACCTTCATGAGCGACCTGAGCAACCGCTACTGCTATGGCATCACCCTGGATCCGGATGTCGTGCGCGAACAGAAGCTGTACGCCCGCCTGGCGGTGAGCCTGGTTTTCCGCTCGCCCCAGGTCTGCCAGCTCGAGTACAAGGGCGGACATATGCTTGAGCGGCTGTACAACGCACTGAGTGCACACTATCTTGGCGGCAACCACCCACCGTTGTCGCTGTTGTCGCGGGATTTCGAGGCTGAAATGGCCCGCGCCGCGGACGACGATGCCAGGCGGGCGCGCATTATTTGCGATTACCTGGCGGGCATGACCGACGGGTTCGCCATCCGCATCTACAAAAGGCTCTTTGACCCGGACTTTGGCTCCATAGTGGATCTCGTTTGAACCGAATTCTCGGCCTGTTGATGTGCGTGCCGGTGCTGCTGTCACTGCAGACCGTGCCGATCTGTGCACAAACCGCGCCCGGCGATACGATTTCGACCTACGTCCCCCACGTCGAAACCATCCCCGGCAAGGAGGGCACCTATTTCTTCTACAAGGGCTACGACTACGGCAGTCAGGCCCTGATCCATCCCCTGCGCCTGGTCATCAACGGCGGCTTCGGCATCATGCAGGTCAGCAGCCGCCACAACGAGCCGGGATTGATCCAATACGGACGCGGCGCCCGCAACGTCTCCAAGAACCTGCTCAATCCCCTGTGGTCCATCAGCGTCAACGGCTTCTGGGACTTCTTTTCACGCGAAGTGATTCCGATCTCCATCAACAGCGGCCAGGCCCAGTACTGGCCCAACTACATGAACCACCTGTTCGGCGGCGGCATGAGCTACCGCATGATGACGGAGTACTTCCGCTTCAATGAGTATTCACACCCGAAGGCCTGGGCCGGCGTCACGATTTTCGCCTATCACTTCCTGAACGAGGTTGTCGAGAACGACGGCTACGAAGGGCCAACCACCGATCCGGTCGCCGATTTCTGGATCTTCAATCCGGCGGGAATCATCCTCTTCAGCAACGACAACGTGGCCCGCTTCTTCAGCCGCACCCTGCACATGGCTGACTGGTCGTATCAGCCGGTCTGGCTGCCGGACACGCAGGAACTGGTCAACAACGGGCAGAACTACGCCGTCAAGTACCACCTCAACCAGCGCGGAAGCATGAGTGTCTTCTACCACTGGGGTTCCCACGCCGAACTGGGCCTGAGCTTCACCCGCCCGGATGGGCGTTGCCTCTCGGCGGGTCTGGGGTTGGTGGCCAAGAATCTGTTCAAGATCGACCAGATCAGCAAGACGGTTGACCTGGCGGTCTCCGGCGGCGTCTTCTACGACCGCAACAACAGCCTGTTGGCGTCCCTGCTCTTCGC
This sequence comes from Candidatus Krumholzibacteriota bacterium, assembly GCA_024277025.1. Classification (GTDB taxonomy): domain Bacteria; phylum Krumholzibacteriota; class Krumholzibacteriia; order LZORAL124-64-63; family LZORAL124-64-63; genus JAGRNP01. The sequence goes on from JAJRWA010000025.1 coordinate 42,430, forward strand.
CCGCACCAAGGATTACCGTTACCGCTTGAACCTCTATCCGGGACTGGTGAAACTCGGTCCCCTGCGGCCCGGGTTCTTCGCCTCGATCAACGAGGACGACCGGGTCCTGCTGGGACTGACCTTCGGCACGCTGCAGCATCTGCCGGTAGGCATCGGCGGCGGCTTCAACAAGAAGAACTAGCGCAGGTGTGACGCACAGTTGATGTCGATGATCGCGCCACTGAGCGCGTCGGCCTGGCCCGAGACCACCATCAGGACCACATGGGCGATCTCGTCGGCGGTGGCCGTACGCTTCATCGGGCTCTGGTCCCGGATGGCCTTGCCGCCCGGTCCCTCCAGATAGTCGCGCGTCATGTCGGTCAGCACCCAGCCCGGCGCCAGGCCCACGACCTTGATGTTGCGTGGCGCCAGGGCCACGGCCAGGGATTGGCTCAGGCTGTTCAGTCCCGCCTTGCTGGCCCCGTAGGCCGGCGCTTCAGGCTCGCCGCGATACGCCCCCCGGCTCGTGACATTGATGATGTGCCCGCCGCCCGCCGCGTCCAGCAGGGGGATGGCTCCGTGCAGCAGATGGGCCGGGCCGTTCAGGTTCACCGCAATGGTCCGGTCCCAGAACTTGCGCCAGTTCTCGTGGTCCAGCGACGCAATGTCATGGGTGACAAAAATACCGGCGTTGTTCACCACGACATCCAGTCCGCCCAGCTCTTTGGCCGCCCGGCCCGCCAGGTCCCCCGCGGCGACGGGATCGCCCAGGTCGGCCGTCAGCATGGCATGGCCCTCACCGCTCAGCCCCTGCAGCACGTGCGCCGCCGCCTGTTCGTCGGCGCCGTAGTGCACCGCCACCCGGGCGCCATGATCAGCCAGCAACTCGGCCACGGCCCGGCCGATCCCACGGCTGGCCCCGGTGATCAAGGCCCTGCGGCCGGTCAAGTCACATGAAGTCTTCATGGCGTCCCCCTCTCCTGCAGCCCAAAATGTGTGGTCATCTCCTTCGATGATAGGAAATCGCACTCCACACCGCAAAAAGCCCCGGGCCGGGGCCCGGGGCATTCTTCTGTCGTTGTTCCCGGACAGCGTCTACTTCAGCAGGATCATCTTGTGATCCGCCCGCTGACCGCCCGACAGGACCTGCACAAAGTACACGCCGCTGGCGGCACGCAGGCCATCGGCGTCGTTGCCGTCCCAGGTCACGGTGCCCGGGCCCGCCGGCCGCGTACCGCTGACCAGTTCCCGGACCAGGCGGCCCTGCAGATCGTACACGCGGACGCTGGCCTGGCCGGCCTTCTCCAGCACGTAGCTGATCCGGGTCGTCGGGTTGAACGGGTTCGGGTAGTTGCCGACGCTCAATTGATAGCCCGGCACATCGCCGGCGGCGGACAGATTGGCCACCAGCCCCCAGATCTCGATGTCATCCAGATTCCAGCCCGAGAACTGCCACGAACCGTCGGTGGTGCCCATGGTCCAGCGAATGTAGACCTGGGACTGGTGGTCCGCCACGGCGCTGATGTCATAGCTGACCGCCGTCCAGGCGCTATCGGTGATTTCCGCCGTGTTGGCCCAGATCGTGGTGAAGTTCACATTGTCGGTACTGACGGCGATCGACGCGTGGTCGTAGGCCGGCTGTTCCACATTGAGCCAGCGCTGGAAACGCAGTTCGGTGCCGCTGAGACCTGAGCAGTCGATGGCCGTCGTCACCAGATGGGTCTGCATCAGGTTCGCCGGATAATCACCGGCCAGGTTGTACCCCAGCACGTTGTTGCCGGTGAAGCCCGCCGTCGGATCGACGTTGCCGTACTCGCCACCGGCGCCCAGCGGTACGCCCCACGCCCAGTCGCCACTCATGGTCCAGCCCGGATCCGTATCCAGATTGAAGCTGTGGACCAACTCCGGAATACCCACTCGCAACTGGGCGGCCCGGCCAGTGTCACCATCACCGGTGGTCAGATTGCTGAAACTCACGACTGCCGTGTACACACCATTGGCCAGCGCATTGGCCGCCGCGTTGAAAGCGACCGTCACCTGCGCCGAGGCGCCGGCGGCCAGGGTGCCGCTGCCGTTGGCGATGTCCAGCCAGTTCACATCCGCTGTGACCTGATAGTCCAGGCTGGTCAGACCGATATTGTTGACCGTGTAGACCGTGCTGGCCGGCGTGAACGGGCCGCCGGCGTTGCCGGTGCCGTCGAGTTTGACCCCGGTCACGCTGATCCCGGTCGCAGACGGCGCGTAGGTGTCCAGGCTGGTCTGGCCCGTATTGAGCGGATCGAGGTACTGGGAAATCAGGGGCCACGAAACCGAAAAACGGCCGTACCAATCCGAAAGGTCGTTCCCGCAGGCCGCATCGCCGCCGTGCAGTTGGCCGACCACGTGGTGGTTCTGGTCGAACAACGGCGAGCCGGACGAACCGGGCTCGGTGGTGCCGACGTCCCAGTCGGTGATCCGCAGGTGGCTGCCATCACCGGGTACGGCATTGCTGTAGTAGCTCGTCGTGCTGGTCGGGTCATACTCGAAACTGATGCTCTTTTCATCGGTGTTCGGATGATGAATCGCCGTGGCGCTGGTCGGATCGGCCGACGTGTTGTCCCAACCGGCAAAGCTCACCTCGTGCAGGGGGTCGACCGGATCGTTCATCTCCACCAGCGTGAAGTCCGAGGTGGCCGAGGCCGCAAGGAAGGTCGCCCCGGTCATGAACTGATTGAGCAAACCACCGCTCTGGTCACCGCAGACAGGGCTCTGGAAATTCCAGTAGACGACCAGCGAGGCCGCGTTGCCGCTATTGATCCCGCAGTGGTTGGCCGTCAGGAAATAGGGGGTCGCGTCCTCGGCGGTATTGTTCAACATCGCACCGGTGCAGAAAGTCGAACCACCGGTCGAAATCACGCCCACCGAACTGATCTCGGCGCGCCAGGCATCGCCTTCGGGGCAGACCACGTCCACGTTGCAGGTGCCGGCCTTGTCGATGTTCAGGGCCGCCAGGTCTTCGCCGAAATAGCGGTACCCCTTGTTGATCGCCGTCAGTTCCAGGCGGTAGTTGTGCCGCTCACGGCGGGGCAGCACCAGTTCAACCACGATGTCGTCCGCCAGAACAACCGGTGTCCACAACTCGCCGTGGTCCTCGTTGTCCAGGTTGGTGAAGGTCACGAAGCCACGGTAGTCTTCCGGCCCTTTGACGTCGACCGGATAGATGCTCAGCCGGGCACCCTTGGGCAGGTGGTAACCGGTGAACCCCAGATTCAGCGACAGGGCGCCGGGGGCCGTGATGCGCGTCCGCCAAAGCTGGTAGCGTTCATCCAGATCTTCCCAGGTGCCGCTGTTCTCAGGCGTCAGCCAGGTGTTCTCCGGCACGGCGAAGCGCGGCGGCAGGCCGTTCATCTCGCGTGTTTCGTCTTCGTCGCGCAGGGCCGGAATATTCAGGGGCACTGTGCCGACCACAGCGACCTGGCTGGCTGGACGCACGGCGAACTCGGCCGCCACCGGCCCTTCAATGGCCACGGGATTGATCGGGGCATCCGGCGCAGCCACCGCTAGGGGTGCCGCCAGGGCCAACAGGGAAAGGACCGACACCAGGACCACGAAGGTGGCCAACGCGAAATTTTGTTTTTTCTGGAACAACATGAACTCCCCTGGGATGTTGCGAAACGTGCCCGCAAACCGGCGAAAGAAGGACACGGGAGGCGAAAAGGAACTGTGGAGCGCTCCCAAGGGTGGAATTGGGTGCGAACCGCTCCTATTATACCATAAAAGCCAGCGAATTACCACGTTTTTGAACTTTAAAGGGACCGCACAATACACATTGTGCGATCCCCATACGTCTCAAATCATAATTTCAACGCGAATGTATTTACGGTATTCTCACTTTTCTTGTCTCAACTCCCGATCAGCCGTTGGCCGACTTGATCTTGTTCAGGGCCGATCCCGCCTTGAACCAGTCGATCTGCTCATGGGTCATGGTGTGGGCCAGGGCGAACGAATCGGTCGTTCCATCCTGATGGTGCAACGTGCAGCCCACCTGGCTGTCGGGCGCCAGCGCGGCCAGCTGCGTCAGGTCGAAACGGTCGCCCTCCTGCACCAGGTCATAGTCCGCCGGATCGACGAACGTCAGCGGCAGGATCCCCTGCTTCTTGAGATTCGTCTCGTGAATGCGGGCGAAGCTGCGCACGATGACCGCCGCGCACCCCAGGTGCCGCGGCTCCATGGCCGCGTGCTCGCGACTGGATCCTTCACCATAGTTCTCATCCCCAACGACGACCCAGCGCAGACCGCGGGCCTTGTAGTCCCGGGCCGTGGCCGGCACCGCGCCATACTCACCGGTCTCGATGTTCCTGACGCTGTTGGTCTGCTCAGTAAAGGCGTTGACCGCCCCGATCAGCATGTTGTTGGAGATGTTGTCCAGATGACCGCGGAACTTCAGCCACGGACCGGCCATGCTGATGTGGTCGGTCGTGCATTTGCCCAGGGCCTTGATCAACAGCGGCAGGCCCAGATAGTCCTGGCCGTCCCAGGCGCTGAACGGCTCCAGCCGCGCCAGCCGATCGCTCGCGGGCGAAATCTCCACCGACACGTTGGTCGCGTCGGCGGGTGGCGCCTGGTAGCCCTCAGCCGCGGTCACGAAACCGCTCGGCGGCAACTCGTCCGCCACGCCGGGGGCCGCGAGTTTGATCTCTTCACCGGCCTCGTTGGTGATGCTGTCGGTCAGCGGATTGAACTTCAGCGTCCCGGCCAGGCCATAGGCCATCACGACCTCGGGGCTGCCGATAAAGGCGTTGGTCATGGGATTGCCGTCGGCCCGCTTCTTGAAGTTGCGGTTGAAGCTGGTGACGATGCTGTTCACATCGCCCTCCTTGATGTCATCCCGCTGCCACTGCCCGATGCACGGCCCGCAGGCATTGGTCAGCACCGTAGCCCCGATGCTCTCGAGCTCGGCCAACTGCCCGTCGCGCTTGATCGTGTTGTAGATCAGCTCGCTGCCCGGCGACACCCACAGGGTCGTCTTCATCTTCAGGCCATTGGCCTGGGCCTGCTTCGCCACGTCGGTCGCGCGGCAGATATCCTCGTAGCTGCTGTTGGTGCAGCTGCCGATCAGGGCCGCCGTCAGCTCAGCCGGATAGCCCTCGCGGTCCACGTCGGCGGCCATCTGGCTGACCGGGTGCGCGATATCCGGCGAGTGCGGCCCCACCAGATGGGGTTCCAGCGTCGACAGGTCGATCTCGACGATCTGGTCGTAGTACTCGGCCGGATTGGCCGCGACTTCGGGGTCCGCGGTCAGCAGGTCCGTCGCGCCGTCGGCCATCCCGGCCAGCTCGGACCGGCCGGTGGCCTTCAGGTACATGGCCATGCGCTCGTCGTAGGGGAAGATGCTCGTGGTGGCGCCCAGCTCGGCCCCCATGTTGGTGATCGTGGCTTTGCCGGTGCAGCTGAGGGCCCTGGTGCCCTCGCCGAAGTACTCGATGATGGCGTTGGTGCCGCCCTTGACCGTCAGGATACCCAGCAGCTTGAGGATCACGTCCTTGGGCGCGGTCCAGCCGTTCAGCTTGCCGGTCAGCTTGACGCCGATCAGTTTGGGATGCTTCACTTCCCAGTTCATGCCCACCATCACGTCGACGGCGTCGGCGCCGCCCACCCCGCAGGCCACCATGCCCAGGCCGCCGCCGTTGGGCGTGTGGCTGTCGGTGCCGATGATCAGGCCGCCGGGGAAGGCGTAGTTCTCCAGCACGATCTGGTGGATGATGCCGGAGCCGGGCTGCCAGAAACCCATCTGGTAGCGGGCCGCCGCCGTACTCAGGAAGTTGTACACTTCCTTGTTCACGTCCAGGGCGTGGGCCTTGTCGAAGTCGGCACCCTTGTGGGCCAGCAGCAGGTGATCGCAGTGCACGGTCGTCGGGACGGCGGTCTCGTCGCGGTCCGCCTGCATGAACTGCAGGATGGCCATCTGGGCCGTCGCATCCTGCATGGCCACGCGGTCCGGGCGCAGGGCCAGCGTGGCCTCGCCGCGCTCGAACTCCTGGCCCGCCGGATCGGCCAGATGCCCGAACAGCACCTTCTCGGCCAGCGTCAGGGGCCGGCCCAGACGCTCACGCACCACAGCCAAGCGTTCGCGCGACGCCTCGTAGACCTTGCCCACCATTTCCTTGGTCGTTTCGATCACCATAGTCCCCAGCCTCCTGTGCCCGCGTGCGGGCTGCCTGGTCCTGCCGGCGGCGCCGGACAGTACCGTGCGTCACCAACCCGTCATTGGTTGCGTGATTCACAATATAGGCAATGAAAGAGGATTTTTCCTGCAAATATCGCAGCGGGCGGGGTCAGCGGCCCTCGAGCAGGCGATCGCCCAGGATGCGCGGCAGATCGGCATCCAGAATATCCTGCCGCGCGCCCTGGATATCATACTCGACCCGCTCGTAGTTCAGCGTCTGGGCCTGGCGGTCCCACCAGAGGAAGCTGGCGCGCGGATCGTTGTCCCGCGGCTGGCCCACACTGCCCGGATTGGCCAGGTTGCGCTGTCCGGGTTCCAGGAACAGGGTTTTCTGTTTCACCCGCTCGAAGCTGTGCCCGTCGAACACCACCGGATGGTGCGTGTGGCCGAAGAAGCACACGCCCGGGCCATCCTGCTTCAGCAACCGCTCGCTGGCCTCCTGCAGGTCGTCCAGGTAGACCAGATAGCGATCCCGGTCATCCGGCGCGCCGTGCACGAACATGGCGCCGGAATCCAGACGCTGCACGGTCGGCAAGTCAGCCAGCCACTGGCGCGACTCGTCATCCAGCAGGCATCGGTTGTGTTCGACCGCGGCCAGGGAATAGATGTTGAAGTCCAGACTGAGCGATCCGTCAGCCACCAGCGCGTCGTGGTTGCCCTGGACGCAGGTCACCTTGTTGGCGCGAATCATCTGCAGACACTCCACGGGACGGGCGCCGTAACCGACGATGTCCCCCAGACAGTAGATCGCGTCGACGCCGATCTCATCGATCCGCTGCCACACTGCCGTCAGCGCGTGCAGGTTGCTATGTATGTCAGAAAGAACAGCAATGCGGTTCATGCCAGAGCCTCTATTGGGACAAGGATTTTTCGGGCGAATGTCACCGACAGGTTGACCCCGCCCCCGGATCCTACCATATACTTGGGCCCACCATATACTTGTCAGGGAATTCTCGCAATCGTTCGCGGGCAACTGGCCAACCGACCGGAGTGAAGTCATGGATCCGAAACTGACCCGAATCAACGAAGATATCGTCAACACTGCCGCCGCGCGCTGCCGGGAACAGGGCATCACGATTCCTACCCTGGCCCAGATGAAGGATCCGAGCCTGATCCCCGCCGCCGTCACCGACCGCCTGAAGGACGTTGGCCTGTGGGACATCGACCCGCTCAACCTTTTCCGCATCACCTGGCGCAACGATCCGGAAACGGGCCTCTTCAACGACGGCAACTTCGTCGAACTGCCTTCGGAGCTGACCGGCGTCGACGCCCGCATCATCGGCCTGGTCGGCAAGTACTTCCCGACCGGCGCCCACAAGGTCGGCGCCGCCTTCGGCTGCCTGGTGCCGCGCCTGGTCACCGGCCAGTTCGACCCCACGACCCAGAAAGCGGTCTGGCCCAGCACGGGCAACTTCTGCCGCGGCGGTGCCTTCGACTCGCGCCTGCTGGGCTGCGAGTCGGTCGCCATCCTGCCCGAGGAAATGAGCCAGGAGCGTTTCGACTGGCTCAAGAACGTGGCCAGCGAGGTCATCGCCACGCCCGGCTGCGAATCGAACGTCAAGGAGATCTACGACAAATGCTGGGAGATCCGCGAGACCCGCCCGGAGTGTGTGATCTTCAACCAGTTCGAGGAGTTCGGCAATCCGGTCTGGCACTATCACGTGACCGGCACCGCGGTGCAGCAGGTTTTCGAGCAGGTCGCCCAGCCGGGTCAGCGCCTGGCCGCCTGGGTGACGGCCACCGGTTCGGCCGGCACCATCGCCGCCGGCGACTATCTCAAGACGAAGCACCGCGACCTGATCATCACCGCGGTCGAGGCCCTGCAGTGCCCAACGCTGTATGCCTGCGGCTTCGGCGGCCACCGCATCGAGGGGATCGGCGACAAGCATGTGCCCTGGGTCCACAACGTGCGCAACACCGACCTGGTCAGCGCCGTCGACGACGAGCAGTGCATGGACCTGCTGCGGCTGTTCAACGAGCCGGCCGGCCAGGCCCGACTGAAGGAACTGGGTCTGACCCAGGACCTGGTCGACCAGCTACCGCTACTGGGCATCTCGTCAATCTGCAACCTGATTGCGGCGATCAAGACCGCCCGCTACTACGGCATGGACAGCCGCGATGTCATCTTCCTGCCCCTGACCGACTCGGCCGAGATGTACTCGTCGCGCTTGCCGGAATTGACGGCCGCCAAGGGCGCGTACGACCGCGACCAGGCCATCGCCGACCAGTCCCGCTGGCTGGCCGGAGTGACGACCGATCACCTGCGCGAATTGTCATACCACGACCGCTGGACCCTGCACAACTTCAAGTACTTCACCTGGGTGGAGCAGCAGGGCCGCACCGTGGATGAACTGCGGCAGCTCTGGGATCGTGATTTCTGGACGGAGATCTTCGACGTGGCCGACGACTGGGATCGCCGGATCATGGAGTTCAACGAGCGGATCGGCCTCTGACCGGCCGAGCCGCCCCCCGGGTTCAGTTGGCTGTGATGGACAGACCGTGCTTGCGAATCCGTGAGAACTCGAAAGCCGAGGTCGCCCCGCAATAGAGCGCGTCCAGTTCGGCACGGTACGGCTCCAGGGCCGCCGCCGTGGCCACCGGCACCTCACTGTCCGCCCAGGGCACACCGGAACCCTCACTGCGTTCCAGGTGCTCCAGTTCGGCCAGCCAGGCCGCAGCCTCATCGTCGCGGCCGGCTTCGTTCAGGGCGTCCACGTGGTTCCGCATCAGCTGCCGGATGATCTCCTGCTCGCTGCGCTCATAGCGCCCGCCCTTGCCCGATTCAAAATCCAGGTTGGGCTCGTAGCCCAGCCAGGAATTGTAGACCAGCGTGTAGATCCAGATGTACTCGCCCAGCCCCATCCCCTCACCCAGCAGGGCCTCGTTGCGGTCCTGGGTGAAGCGGCCGATGTTGCCGGCGATCCCGAAGGCCGCGCTCATGACATCGCCGAGGGCCCCGAAGACCTCGGCCTTGCTGGGCTCGTCGCCACCCTCTTCCAGTTCTTCCATACGGCGAAACTTCTCCCCGATCTCGGTGAAATTCTCGCACAGCGGCACCAACACTTTGCGCACCCCGATGAAACTGGCCAGCCGATCCGGAGCCAGGCTGTCCACCGGTGGCACGAAGTCCGCCCGTTCGCCGAAGGCTGCGGTCAGTTCCTTCTGCGTGTCGACCGCCCGGTTGAACGGCTTCATCATCACGACACTGCCGCCGATGGAAAGCACGATGATCAGCAGCAACGGTATCCCGCAGCCCAAACCGCATCCGAGCAGCCATTTTTTTCCGCTTCCGGCCACCAGCACACCTCTTGGCAAAAAAGATTGTCAGCATTCGCCTACCGCACTCTAGAAGTGCAGACGCATATTTGCAACCCACTGTTGCGCCGGACAAAAGTACCGGCGCCACCGGGGGTTCTTTGCTATGATATGAAAAAGTCCTCGACTGGCCGGACCAGTCCGCCCAAATCAGACCAAAAACCGTTCAATCCCTGCCCAGGAGGTTCCAGGTGGTTTTAAATGTCTCCGACCGGATCGCGGAAATGACCCGCGCCGGTAAGATCAGCGACGACGACGCCTCCCGCTTCAGCCGCTTTGTCGAAACCTGCAATCGCGAACTGATGACCCACCCCGTAATCACCGACAACAAGTACTGCGCCTGGTTCGCCACCGGCGAGGCAAACCGCGAGCTCATACGGCATTTCGTCGTGCAGTTTTCGGTTTTTTCCAACCTCTTCCTGCTCGCCCAGCTGATGAAGGTCATCAACGCGGGCAGCCTCGAGGGCATGCGGGCGTCCAAGGAGATCCTGGCCAACGAACTGGGCGTCATCTTCAACAAGCAGGGCAACAAGCTTGAAGACGTGACCGACACCGATCGCGAAGGCGACCCCGATATCGTCACCATCGAGGGCAGTGTCGACGGCGGCACCTTCCGCTTCCGCGCCGCCCACTTCGAGTGGCTGCTGCAGATGGGCGAAACCCTGGGCCTGGGCTTCAATGACCTGGGCAAGCGCCGCCACGGCACGCCAGCCACGCTGTTTTTCTGCGACCAACTCTCGGCGATCTACGGGAACGAGGACGCCAACATTGCCGAAGGCGCCAGTTTTGCCGTCGAGAACTGGGCCGCAGCCGGCTTCTGGAAGCAGCTTGTCGCCGGTCTGGATGCCTTCAAGCAGGCCGAGCAGTCCGACCTGCCATTGGCCTTCTTCACCTGGCACGACCGCATCGAGGACCAGCACGCAGGCCACGTCATGGATGAACTGGAAGAACTCTACTTCACACCCGAATTCGACGAGGAGAAATTCCTCAAAGGCGGCCGCGAAATGCTCGACGGTGTCGAAGCCTTCTGGACCGGGCTCAACGAGCACCGGATCGCGGCGGCCTACGCCTAGGGAGTGTGGGCTTCAGATACGAAGAGACCCGGGATGTCCTCGGCGCTGCGCGCCTGCGGATTACCCGGGTCTCTTCGTATCTGAAGCCCAGCGTTGCCTGTCTGAGGGGCCGTGCCATACCGAGCGCCCCCGGCAGACGTTGGCAGCCGCCGGATTGTCAGCCCCCAACTGCCCCTGGCCACCCCTCTTAGGCCGCACGCACCGGGGGACATATGTGGGGGTGGGCGTAATCCGCAGGCGCGCAGCGCCGAGGACATCGCCCACCCCCGCCACACATGTCCCCCGTACCCCCTAGGGCATCACGAAAGGCTTGGCCAGGTACCGCTTGGCATAGCGCGTGGCACCGCGAAAATCGTCGTCGTAGGTCAGGGCCTTCTCATACTGCTCGACGGCCATCTCGCGTTGGTTCAACAGGTCGTAGCAGTTGCCCAGATAATTGTGTACCCAGACGATCAGGGCGTGGTTTTCGCGCGTATGGGCTTCCCCCAGGAGCAGGGCGCGCTGGAAGGCCGCTTCGGCCTTGTAGTACTCGCCCTTGTGCATGTACGACTTGCCCAGATTGATCCAGTTCTGCACACCGCCGGCGAAGTTGCTGCCACTCTTGCGGCAGACATCCTCTTCGAAGTCCTGGACATCGGCCTTGAAGAAGTGCTTGGCCAGACGCTGGTGCGCCAGCACATGGGCCTCTTCCTCGGTCATCGCCTGGCCGAAGACGTAGAACCCGCCGTGCACCACATCCCGGTTGTAGCCCTGCAGCCGATAGCCGGCCGGATGGGCGTCGATGCCCCCGGGGGACATGGTCTGCAGCGTGATCTTCCGGTCCAGGGTCGGCGAGTGGAACGAAATGTTCTTGCCCAGGGCAATGATCATCCGGTTGCCAAAGAGATTCCCATAGGCCCAGCCGGCGTCACCCTGGGGGACACCGCGCTCGCTCAACGTGGCCTCGATTTCTTCCTCGGTCAGCCCGCCGCGCCCCGAGGTCATCAACTGGCCCAGCGACGGGTCAGCCGGCACCCAGCCGTGTCCCGGCAACAGCAACTCGGCGAAGACATGGCGGCCACCCCACAGCCAGGTGTTGACGACCGTGCGGGCCGGAATGCCGACCGACCGGCACAGGGCGACAAACAGGGTGCTGTACTGGTCACAGTTGCCTTCACGAGCCTCACGAATCGACAGGGCATCCCAACTGGTCTCGTTGTTCGGCCGGAAAGTCATGTTCGCCATGAGCCAACCGTAGAACAGACGCCCGATGGCGTAGGGATCCTTCTCGTCGCCGGCAATCTCCCGCGCCAGGTCCAGAATGCGGCCGTCGGTCTGGATGCCCGGTTCCTGGGCCGTGTAGCGACGGTACTCTTCGCTATCGCGGACATAGGGCCCGGTGATCCGGTAGGGCCCATGCTTGTGCACGTCGACCTGGTGCAGTTCGAACTCGTAATGGAAGTACTGCTGCCCCGGCTCGCCGACCGGATCGACCGGACGCGGCTCGGGCCGCAGCCGCCATTCGATGATGCGGTTGCCACTCGCCGGGTCGTCGAGGATCGCCACCGGGGACGGTTCGATGGCCCCCAGGGTGACCTCCTGTCCCTGCCAGACCGGCGGCAGCGTGACCCAGATGATGGCCTCGGCATCCGCCTCAATCTCGGTGATGTTGTCGATGACGTACCAGAAGCTGCCGACAGTCGGATTCTCCGCCATCGCCGGCGACACCATTCCGCACAGCAGGGCCACCAGCGCCGCCGGCAACAATTGGATCAAGTATCGAGCCCGCATCGTCCACACTCCTTCCGGCTACCGGTAACCGAACAGCACGGCCCAGATGATCCCGACCACGAGGGTCAACCCGATGAACAGCGCCGTGAACCCGAAGGCCTTCAGGGCCCGCACGAAGCCGGGATCCAACGGATCAACCATATAGTCGTCAAGCCGGCCCTCGGCCACCAGTTGTTCGTACTCGCGCGGCCGGTCTTCCTTGAACTCCTCCAGCGTCATCCGGCCGGTGAAGATCACCGGATCCATCGGGAACCGGTCGGGCCGGAAGTGGGTGTTGAAGAAGTGGATCGTGAAGATGAACCCGGTCGCCAACAGGGCCTCATCCGAGTGGATGATCGAGGCCACGTTGATGAACCAGCCGGGCAGCACATAGGTGAACTTCTCGGGGAACCACAGGATCAGGCCGCTGACGCCGATCATGGCCACACCCCAGAAGACCGCGAAGTAGTCGAATTTCTCCCAGTAGGTCCAGCGGCCGTACTGCGGCCGGTCACCCTTGTGCAGGAACCACTTCACCGTCTCGACGAACTCCACGCCGTCGCGCTTGTTGAACATCATGCCGTCGGCGCCGAAGATGAAATCACCCCACGACTTGCCGGAAGTGTGCTTGCGGCAGATCACGTCATACAGGTGGCGCGAGAAGTAGAACAGAGTGAGCATCGCCCCCATGCGGTGCAGGGTACCGGCGGACTGGAAACCGCCCAGCTTGTGGGCCAGCCACTGGGCCCAGGGCAGATAGCTGAACTTCAGGGTCATCCCCGTGACCGCCAGGGTCAGGAAACTGATGATCACTGTCACGTGCAGCATACGGTGTAGACGATCAAAGCGTCGGAACAGCTTCTGGCCTACCGCCTGCTTACGCAACTGGCGCGAATGCTTCAGGGCCTGGATGCTGCGCGGCAGCCACAGCAGCGTGTGGATCCCGAAGAAGACGAAGGTCCCGATCAACAACGAGGTCATGAACAGCCACGTGTAGTGGATGATCGGATACTTCTCCTTGTCGTGATGGGTTGCGTGGGTCAGGTAGCCGGCGAACTGGCGGTGAGACCCCGCGTGGCACTGGCCGCAGGTTGCCACGATGTTCTCGCGTGAAAGCGTGGACGCCGGATTGTCCGGCTTGAGGATCTTGTGCTGCCCGTGGCAGTCCGCACAGCTGGCGGTCTCGGTGTACCCCAGCGAGAAGACCTTGCCGTGATAGGTTTCGAAGTAGGACTCGGTCAACTCGCCATGGCAGGTACCACAGGAGTTGACGATCTGCAGCTTGAAGCCCTCGGCGTCGGTGCGCGCGATCTCGTGACTGCTGTGGCAGTCATTGCACATGGGCAGCCGCACGTCGCCCATGGGCTCGCCCGTGAAGTGGATGCTTTCGCGGAAGTCGCGGTCAATACCCTCGTGGCACTTGGCGCAGGTAATATCGACCCGCGCCCGGTTCACACTCGAGTTGACATCCTTGCTCGGCATGATCGCATGGGTCGTGTGGCAGTCCACACAGGTGGCCGTCACGATCAGGCCGCTCTTTTCCAGGGCGCGGCCGTGTACGCTCTTCTTGTAGTTGGCGACCATGCTCTCTTCGGTGCCTTCGTACCGGATGTCCGCCTTGCCCCCCTCATCGTGGCAGGTGCCGCACAGGTCCGGGATATTCTTCACATAGGTCGGCGAGTCGATGTTGGTCCGGGGCAGAATCTCGTGCGAGCCGTGACAGACCAGGCAGTCCGGCGTGTCGACGTCCCCCTGGACACCCAGCTTGCCGTGGATGCTGCTCTTGTAGATATCCACGACCTCGGCGTGACAGATGGCGCAGTCGACCTTGCTGGGAATCGTGTCGCAGGGCCGTTCGTGGCTGGGTGTGGCGCCGGTATGGCACTGGATACAGCTCTGCTTGGTGTGCACCGACCCGGCCAGGCCGGCGTGGTTCACGTAGACCGACTCACCCTCGCGGCCCAGGCTCGTCGCCTTGAGCTCGGGATCCTGGTGACAGGACATGCACTCATCATTGGACATGCCCTGGTCGTAATACACACGGCGCACTTCATGGGGCTCATGGCACTCGATACAGACCGGAACCTTGGCCGGATCCTTCTCCCAGAGCTCGCCCTCGATGACCTTCTGGTGCACCTGCTCGATCAGACCGTGGCACTGCCGGCAGGTCTGCGAGACGTTCGCCTTGTTGATCGTCGACTGGGGATCATTGTGGTTGCGCACGTTGTGGGCCGTGTGGCAGTCCGAGCAGACAGCCGTCTTGGTCAGACCGCGGCGATACAATCCCTCGCCATGAATCGAAAGCGAGTAGTGGGCCAGGATACTGTCCTGGGTCACAGCGGCAAAATCGCCCACCGGCGCCCCCTCGCGGTGGCACTTGCCGCACATGATCGGAATATTGAACTTGTTCACTTTTGATTTCAGGTCGGCAGGCGGGCGGATATCGTGGGCCCCGTGGCAACTCCAGCAATGGGGGGCCAAGACGTTACCCTTGGCCACTTCGGTCCCGTGGGTGCTGCCGGCGTAGATCTCGCCTTCCTCGTCGTGGCAGCCCGTGCAGTCGACGTCAGCCAGTTCCTCGTCATGGGGAAAATCATCGAAGCCGTCCAGAGCTTCGTGGCAATCGATGCATTCCAGCCCTTCCTGTCCGTGGACCGACGCCTGGAACTGCTCCAGGTCCACATAAAGTGAAACGACATGGTCGTCCACGTTCTTGGTCATCTCCATATCGTCGTGGCACTCGAGACAGGTCTCGGCGTCCTGAGCCAGAGCAGCCGGGCTGCAGATGACCAGCGCCAGAAAGGCCAAAGTGGCCC
>JAJRWA010000266.1 GCA_024277025.1 Candidatus Krumholzibacteriota bacterium
GATCAGGAACAGCCAAAGGCGTTTGAAAAATCGGGTGGTCTTCATAACGTCTTAGGATGTAATGAAAAGGCGGGGAAATCAACCGGTTATGTCGATTTCCCCGCTCACCGACAGGCCAGCCTGTTACAAACCGCGCCAGATTGAATATTTGGTTGGGATTGCCTTCTCAGTGGGCTATTGTGACGGATATCCCCCTTTTTGACTGCCGCAACCAGCGTTGGAGGCACCATGCG
This sequence comes from Candidatus Krumholzibacteriota bacterium, assembly GCA_024277025.1. Lineage (GTDB taxonomy): Bacteria > Krumholzibacteriota > Krumholzibacteriia > LZORAL124-64-63 > LZORAL124-64-63 > JAGRNP01. The sequence continues at coordinate 234 of JAJRWA010000266.1, forward strand.
CACTACCGGAAATTTCCTGTTGGCCCAAGTCTTTTTCTGTGGGGCGTTGTTGTCCCTGTTTGTCATTCCCTGCTTGGCGGTCGCCACCGAAGAGGCGGCCGAGGCCACACCCCTGCCCGTGACCCAGGTGCTGGTTTCGCAGGAGATCCCGTTGCACCTGCCGGCGTTCCATGAGGCCGACCGGGCGGGTGCCACGTGGACCGATCTGCTCCAGGAAATGCCTTCGGTGCCCGGTCAGCAGTGGCCGGCGGCGGGCCGCGAATTTGCCGGCCACGGGTCGCGGGCGGTCAAGTGGCAGGCTGTCGACGCGGCAGGCGGTCATCTTCCCCTGTCGGCCGGTGACGGAGCCGGCGCCCGCTATATCGCGTTCTACGTCACCAGCGACCGCTGGCAGAAACTCGAGCTGAAGGTCACGGGCGACCATCCGGTCAATGGTGCCGTCGGTGGCGAGGCCCTGAGTTTCACGAAGACTGGCGGCGAAGACGGCGCCCCCACGGTACGCACCGCCGAGTTGAAACTGACTATCGGCAAACATCTGGTTGTTCTGCGCACTTTGCACCACGACGAGCTGACTGCGGAATGGGCTTTCGACCTGGCCGTCAGCCCGGATAACGCCGAAGCCGTGGTTGCACTGGACGTGACGCCGGATCACAACGTGGACATCCAAACCGTCCTGAACGCGCCGCGCCTCGGCAGCGTGAGCCTGTCGCCGGACGGCAAGCTGGCCGCCATCAGCCTCAGCGAGTACCGCAACGGCAGCGACAAGGAAAGCTGGCTCGAGGTGCGCAGCACCAGGACCGGCAAGCTGGAGCGGTTGTGGCGCGGCGATCACGCGCCCAGCGGCGTGCAGTGGCACCCGACCGGGCACCAACTCGCCTGGCAGACCAACGCCGGCGATAAAGGCACCATCCGCACCTTCGATTTCGACAGTGGTGAAGCCGGTGTCGCGCTGGCGGATGTGGAACATCTCGGCGGCTGGCAATGGGCCCCCGACGGCCAGTCGATCATCTACGCCGTGACCCGCAAGCCCAAGGACGACCCACGCAAGGTCAAGCGCCTGCTGTATCCCGCCGACCGGCAGCCCTAGTGGCGCGGCCGCTCGAACCTGAACCAGGTCTTCGTGCCCGGCGGCGTGACCCGACGCCTGACCGCGGGCCCGCTCAGCCCCTCGGGCTGGGAGATCAGCCCCGACGGCAAGCAGATGGTCTTCTTCACCAGCGAGCAGGATCTCACGGTCCGGCCCTATTTCACTTCGCAGATGTGGCTGATGGACCTAGCCACCCTGGCGGTGCGCGAAGTCATGGCCGAGCCCTGGATCAACAGCGCCAGTTGGAGCCCAGACGGCAAACAGCTGCTGCTGACCGGCGGCGCTTCGGCCTTCGGCGGCCTGGGCAGCAACCTGCCCGCCGGCGTCCAGGCCAACTACTACTGCGCCCAGCTCTACACCTATGATCTGGCCACGGACAAAGCCCGGGCCATCAGCCTGGACCTGACCCCGGATATCAGCTGGGCCGCCTGGTCGCCCGCCGACGGGATGATCTATGCCCGCACCACCGACACCCAGTACAACACCGTCTGGCGCCTGAAGCCCGGCTCCGGCAAGTGGCAGCAAGTGACTACCGGCCTGGATGTGGCCCGGCAGTTCGCCCTGGCCCGGGACGCGCGCGTAGCCGTGGTCCGCGGCTCGGGTGTGACTTCGCCCAACACGGTGCAGGTCATCGATCTGAAAAAGAACCGCGCCCGCCTGCTGCTGGATCCGGGCACCGCCTGGTACCGTGACGTGGTCTTCGGCAAGATCGAGAACTGGGTGGCCGAACTGGACAAGGGCATGGCCATGGATGGGTACATCTACTACCCGCCCGGCTTCGATCCCGGGCGCCAGTATCCGGTCATCGTCTACTACTACGGCGGCACCTCGCCAATCACGCGCGACTTCGGCGGGCGCTACCCGAAGAACATCTGGGCCGGTCAGGACTACATCGTGTACGTGCCCAACCCGAGCGGCGCCACGGGCTACGGCCAGGAGTTCGCCGCCCGCCATGTGAACGACTGGGGCGTGCTGACGGCGCCGGAAGTCATCGAGGGCACGCGCAAATTCCTGGCCGCGCACCCGTTTGCCGACGCGGAGAGAGTCGGCTGCATGGGCGCCAGCTACGGCGGCTTCCTGACCGAATACATCATCACCCAGACCGATCTGTTCGCCGCCGCGGTCAGCCACGCCGGCATCTCGGACATCACCAGCTACTGGGGTGAGGGCTTCTGGGGCTATGACTACGGCGCGGTCGCCCTGGCCAACCGTTTCCCCTGGTCGGACCGCGAGTTCTACCTCGACCAGAGCCCGCTGTTCCAGGCCGACAAGATCACCACGCCCCTGCTGCTGGTGCACGGTGACGCGGACGTGAACGTGCCCAAGGGCGAGAGCGTGCAGCTGTTCACGGCGCTGAAAATGCTCGGCCGGGAAGTGGAATACGTCCAGATCGCGGGCCAGGATCATCACATCCTGGACCACGACCAGCGCATCGTCTGGAACGATACGATCATGGCCTTTCTGGCCCGGTACCTGAAGGGGCAGCCGGAATGGTGGGATGAGATGTATCCGGCGCCGAAGGACTACAAGTAGCCAGGTCTCGGTTCCTGAAGCAGCGCCCCCCGTGCCGCAGTCGGTACGGGGGGCGTTCTGTTGCCTGCCCGGTCAGTTGAACGGGTTCGGGATGCTGGGGCCCAGTGAATAGTCCGTCACATCGGCGGGCGGCTGTCCGCGAGAGCCGGAGTTCGACGCCGGTGCCGGAGCGCCCGCCGAGTCAGCCAGCGCCGGATCCCAGACCAGAGTGGCCCTGTTCCGGCCCGCGCCGACGACAACCTCCCGGTCCAGCCGCAAGCCCGTGTCCGGATCGACCAGGGTGATGATGACCGTGTTGCTGAACTCAAAGGTGCCGCGCTGCTCGCCGTCTTCGCTGACCAGCGGCTGCGGCCCCAGATCGTAGAGGAACGGAAACTCGGTGCGGTCGGTGAACGAGAGTTGGCCGCCGCTATCCGTCACGCCCAGTACCGGCCGCTGATTAAAGTCGATCGAGGCGTACAGGGTCATGTAGAGGCTGTCGCGGAACACCTCGGCGCCGGCCACGGACGCCACCATCTCGCAGCGGTAGACACGGGTTCCGATCAGCGGCTGCCCCTGTTCGTCAGTGGCAAGAACCACCTCGTGCAAGCCGGCCAAGGCCACACCGGCAAACAACCGCTTGACCAGCCCGCCCTCCAGATCGTACGCCGTGACGGTGACATCAGACGTCGCAGGGACCGCAAACCGCACCCTGGACAAAGGTTTGGCCGGGCCGGGCAGCGATCCGGGTGCCTGCACGTGAAGTCGGGCCTCCAGATCGGGAACGGGATTACCCACTGCATCGACCACCTTCAGACTCAGCAGGAACGGCAATTCCTTCGGGTCCGACGTCTCTGAACAACCGGCAACGAGGATCAGGGCAACCCACAGGAACAGCAAACGGCTCATGATTTCCCCCTAGTTCGAATTCCCCCCGGCCCAGCCGTCATGGCCGGCCTCGAATCCTTCGCGCACCAATACCAGCACCGCCCCGTTGGGCACGATCAGGTACCGCTTGCCCTCGAACGTGATCTCGACCGCCGCCTTGTGCATGAACAGGGCGTAGTCCCCTTCCTGGGCCTGCAGCGGAACAAAGCGCGGTTGCGGATCATCGTGCTCGCTCCACTCATCGTCCAGGTAGGCCGCCGGATTGGCGATCGGCACGCCCGGCCCCACCGAGACCACCCAACCGCCACGGGCCTGACGCGACGAGACCGCCGTCGGCGGCAGGATCAGGCCGGCGTCGGTGCGCTCCTCCCCTTCTTCGGGACGGATCAGCAGGCGGTCCCCCACCACGATGAGTTCTTTCTTCAAACGGCCCATGGCCCGTCCCTTCAGTCGGCGTACTGACCGCCGTCCAGTCTGATCGTCTGCCCCGTCACGCCACGGGTACCCAGCAGGAACATCATACCCGAGATCACCTCGTCCAGGTGCGGGAAACGGCCCAGCGGCAGCTCGGTGCGCGCAGTCTTGACGTAGTCGTCGCCCGGCGGCGCCATCACCGCGCCCAGACTCAGCTCGTTCACCTCGATGCGCGGCGCCAGGGCCCGCGCCAGATTCTGGGTCAGCCCGTGCAGGCCGACCTTGGTCACCGCGTAGGCGAAGTGTTCCGGATCGCCGTGCAGGGCGCGCGCGTCATTGAGGTTGACGATGTCGCCGGTCCACTTGTACGGCAATTGGCGGGCGAAACCCTGGGCCAGCAGGAACGGCGCGCGCAGGTTGACTGCGTGCAGGTCTTCCCACTGTTCAAGGCTGGTTGTCAGCGCGGCCTGTTGCGCAAAAACCGCCGCGTTGTTGATCAGGATATCCAGCGGATTACCGCACTTTTCGGCCGCCCTTTCACAGAGGGCAGCAGCCACCGCGGGATCAGCTAGGTCGCCGGTGATCAGATCGGCCAGGCCGCCGCCACCGGTGATCTCGCGCACGACAGCGCGCCCCTCTTCCTGCGACGTGTGGCAGTGTACAACCACGTGCACACTCTCGGCCGCCAAGGCCAGGGCCAGTTCGCGGCCGATGCGCCGGGCGGCGCCGGTCACCAGAGCGGTGCGGCCGGCCAGATAGCCCGCGTCTTCGTCAACAGGTGGATCCACAAAGCGGTCGATAGTCATATCAATATCCCGGCCGCGCCTCAGCGCAGGTTGACGACAATGGCGCCCGGTCCACCCCAGCGCGGCGGCGCTTCCTGCCATGATACCACCAGTTGCGGGTGTCCGTCACACCAGTTCCTGACCTCGGGCCCCAGGATCGAGATCCCACCCGGCGAGGCATTGCCGCGGCCGTGCACGACCAGGACCCTTTGCTGCCCCTTGGCCGCATACGCGCGCAACTGGAAATCGAGCCGGGCCAGGGCCTCAGCCACGGTCAGTTTGCGCAGCAGCACCTTGGGCGGCTCGTCCGGATCCGGCCGGCGCTCGCGCTGTTCGGGCCACTCTTCCTGAGCCTCGTACCGGATTGACCGGCGCTTGCCGCGGCGTGGCTGATTCTCTGCTGCTGACGGCTGGCGCCTCTTCTTGCGGCCCACGGCGCTAGTCCTGCCCCGACAGGGGGCGCAGCCGCACCACGGTGGCGCCCCAGCCCGAGCTGTCGTTGGGATGGGAAAAGGATTCAACCTGGGGATGATTGGACAGGATTTTCTCGACAATGGTGCGCAGAGTGCCAATACCCTTGCCGTGGATGATGCGCACATCGAGGATACCGGCCGCCAGACATTCGGCCAGATAGTCGGGCACCAGGTCCTTCACCTCCCGGGGCGGGAACATGTGCAGATCCAGGATACCATCGATGGGCAGGTGAACGGGCTCGTCAGACACGGTGTCGGCCTTCTTCGGGTGGTGGCGCTACCTGGCGAACACCGCCCGCACCAGGCGCGCGACTCGCCGCAGAATATTCCACCATACGATACCAAGCGCACCGCCGGCCAACAACAACAACGGAACCATGATGACCGGCCGGCCGGCATCCACGCCGCATCTTGCCAACAAGTCCACACCTCGGTGCGCATACCGGACGGGCAGCAGAAAGCCGACACCCAGCAGAAACACGGCGTTGGCCAGACGGTACAACCCCAACAGCCAACGGCGCATCCCGCGCGGCGCCGGGTCCGGATCAACCTCAAGCTCCGTCACGCCCAGCAGGTCGCACATCAGCCAGTAGCCATCGGCCCGGATGAAGGGAAACAGGCTCCAGCACACCGCCACCAACGCCAGCCAGGCGGCGATCAACAGGGCCGGACCACCGGCCGCGAGCCCGACCGCTGCCAACAGACCGCCCAGCCCGAACTGGAACGCTACCCCCGAAACATCCACGCGCACCCGTCCCCGGCGCGACAACAAACCAATCGCCGACACATCGGCAAAGAGCACTGGTATGACAAACAGCATTCCCGCCCCGATCCCCCCGGGGGGATACCCGTGATGAGCCAGCGCCGCCGCATGGCCCAGCTCGTGCCAGACGGCCGTCACCAGGAACAGGGCCAAAGCCGGACCCACCGCCTCGGGCGCCAGCCGGATGGGGTTGGCCGCCGCTGCCACAGCCAGGTGCCCGTACCCGGCCAACCCCATCAACAGGCAGGCCAGCAGACCATGGCCCGAGGTCAAAGGCGACAGTCTGCCGGCCGCACGGCGCACCACTGCGGCCGGCAGCAGCGGCACGCGCAACCAGATCGGCGGCGGCAGGCGGTGCCCACTCGCGCTGCCGCCGCCACTCAGAGCAGCGGACAAGGAGGCCATAAAGGCCGACCACTGCTCCGGGTCCGTATCGATCGGGAGCTCGCCGGCGTTCAATTCCGCCAGGGTGGGCCGTTGCCCCCGCCACACTTCCAGCGGTCGGCCCAGCTCGGCCGGTACCGCGTAGATCACCGCTCCGGCACGCACCAGCCAAAGTCCGGTGGGATGAGAAACCACTTCCAGCCCGGTTGCCATCGCTCACCCGCCCAAACGAGCCATGCCCAGCAGGCACAGCCGCAAACCGTGGAAGCGGACCCACGCCAATCCATGCCGAGCTGTGACATCCGCCAAGGTCGGTTCTCCCTCGCGCAGCAGATCCAGGTCCTCGTCGCCCAGGCCCGCCGCCGGATAGAAACGGTCCTCACTCAGATCGGCCAGCACATCACCCGGCCAGACCTCGACCTCTTTCTCCAGAATCAGTTTCACCGTCTCGGGCGAGCGCTCCAGGCAGGCGTCAAAGGCCCGCCGAAAGTCCTCGCGCAGCCCC
>JAJRWA010000267.1 GCA_024277025.1 Candidatus Krumholzibacteriota bacterium
AGGCCCAGCAGGCCCAGCAAGGGCGGAATCGCCGTAACGGCAAGTATCACACCAAGAAACAAGACAAAAAATGGCTTGGAGTTGCGCAGCTTTCTCACGTTGTCCATCCTGGACCCGGGCTTTCCGGGCCGGCCATATAGTGGGGTAAGTAACTACATATCCGGTACTTGTATTGAATCGGCCGAAATCGTGATAACTTGAACGGGGGATTTCTTTTTCTCGGGTTGACGCCGGCGGGCGTGGTGTCGCCGCCGTTTGACTTGAAGGGAAAGCTTCGGCGAGCCGACCCGGGCTGCAATTGCCTCTGACCAGGTGCAACCAATGGTTTCGCCAAACGTCTGTCACAGGTCGGATTCTTGCAGGACCGCGGCCAGCCCGTTCAGGGAACACGGGCCGGCGCCAGGCGCGGACAGGACCCGAAGAAAATCGTCACCTGTTGACCAAGGGGTCCCCGTTTCGCACTGCCTGGACGCGGTCATGAGTTTCGGGGCGTGTGCCATGGGTCGGGGCGTCGCTTCGCGCCGACCCATGGTCCAGCAAGGCGGGAGAGCCAGCATGAAGAACAGTTTGTGGCTTGTTGTACTTTTGAGTCTGCTATCGTTCGCAGCACTGGGCCAGGATGCTGAAACCGATACCGTACCCACCCTGCCGGGTGTGACCTGGGCCACGCCGCCGGGCGACGACAGCGCCGGTTGGGCGGGCGTCGGCCGCAGCGCCAACCTGGACAGCCTGCTGCTCGGCGGCCAGGGCATCGTGCTGGCCTTCGAAGACACGTTCAGCTTCGATCCCGGCACCGCCGACACGTTGCTGGTCTCGGCCCCGCGCGTGACCGTGGCCGAAGTGATCGCCGCCATCGGCCGCCGCATGGAATACGACAACTACCGCCTGGGCAACTACGAGTACACGACCCTGGTGACCCAGGTGCTGCGCGATGATCCAGGTGTGCAGGGCGGCAACTACAAGGTCGAGGAATACGCCATGCGTTTCCACCACGACCAGGAACTGGGCGACCAGATGGTCAAGCTGTGGGAGCGCAGCCGCACCTACCAGGACGGCGAGCTGGAGGATGAGGAAACCGACGACGAGATGACCGCCGAGTTCCTGCCGGTGCAGGACCAGATCATCGAGGCGATGCCCTTCGCGCCCGACGGGGCTGGGCGCTACAACTACACGATCCTGGACCGGCAACTGGTGGGCAACAACCTGATCTACAAGATAGGTTTCACGCCGAAGAGCCGGTTCGAGGCGCTGCCCAAGGGCACGATCTGGGTCGATTACTCGAACTGGGTGCTGCGCAAATTCGAAGCCGAGATGACCGGCGCCGTGCCCTACCCCATGTTCCTCGAATCGGTGCCGGTGTATCGCCTGAGCCAGGAGCGATTCGGTGAGTTCTGGTTTCCCACGGAAGTGTATCTCAGGCTCAACCTGCACAAGGTGCCCCTGCTGCCGATCCCCGACAACATCGAGGTGCGGGTCAGCCTGCGCGACATCGTGATCGAAGGCGAGTCGCGCGGCCCCGAGGACACCGCACCGGGCGCCGGCGTGTCCGAGATCACAGCCGAGGATATCGCCAACGGCTTCTGGCTGAGCGAAGAGGCCAGCAACGACTCGCTGTCCGCGTACTGGGGCAGCATCGATCAGCAGTGGGACCAGGAAATCAGCGACAAGGCGGCGCCGGTTTCGCTGTCGCCGGCCCGGATCGACACGCTGACGACCGCCGGCACCGCCCGCCTGCGCGACCTGCGCGAAGGGAGCCTGTGGCGGGTCGAACCGAAGTGGCTGGGGGTGCCGGGCTTCAACCGCACCCAGGGTCTCGTGGCCCGGGCAGGCCTGAACCTGGCCAAACTGGGTCCGGACCAACCCGAGTTGGACCTGACGGCGGGCTACGCCTTCAGCAACCGACGTCCCGTCTTCGCCGGCACGCTGGACCTGCCCTTGCTGCGCTCCCGCTGGCGGCTGGCCCATCCCTCTGCCGGTGGCCGGCGGTATCTCGGCGCGCGCTACCAACGCCTGGCCCTGCACCTGGCCGGACGCAAGGACGCGGGTCTGTTCGCGGGCGACGGCCGGCGGCACACGCGATCGGCCTCGGCCTTCTTCTACGGCAGCGACCCGAACCACTACTACGAAGAGCGTGGCTTCGACGGCGAACTGCGCTGGCGCCTGAGCCGCGGGTTGACCGTGCGCGGCGGCGGCGGCTACAGCGAGCACCGGGCCTGGTCCCAGCGCACCGGCTGGAACCTGCTGGGCCGCTCCCTGCGTCCGGACGGCAACCGGGCGGCCGACTACCTGAATGATACGTTCGCCACGGCCGGCGCCCGTTGGCGGTGGGGCGCCCTGGAACTGGACGGCGATCTGGTCTGGCACGACCTGGACGGTCAGGCCCTGCGCGAGTGGCGGGCCGGCGCGCAGCTTGATGTGTTGGACAAGTTCGGCAACCAGTGGCTGTTGCGCGGCGCCCACCGCGAGTTCGACGCGACCGCGCCGGTGCAGTGGAAATCCTGGCTGGGGGACTACGGCACCCTGCGCGGGTATGCGGCCGGCGAGTTGACCGGCGACGTGGGCGCCCACGCCTCGCTGGACGCCCGCTTCGGGTTCGACGTGTGGCGCGCGGCCCATGTCCCGCTGCTGAAGAACTGGGGCCTGCAGCCCATCGGCTTCGTGGACTGGGGCAAGACCTGGGATGCGCCCGGCAGCGCGGCCGGACCGGATGAGGGAGCGCGGGGCTGGCGCATGGACGTCGGGTTCGGCTTCGGCAAGCGGTTTGATGTGCCGGGGCTGGGCGCGTTCAACAACCTGCGGGTCTATGCGGCGCATCCGGTGGCTGAGGGCAGCGAGGGGCAGGGGTGGCGGGTCTTGGTGGGGTTTGAGAAGTAGGATGGCGTCGGTCGCGCAATTCAGTTGCCAACAGGCCGGGCCTAGTGTATACTTTTAACATATACAGGAGAAGCTGGCTATTCCAAGATGGACATCATGGCGACACTGCAGGCCTGCACGGGTTTCGATTGGGACGACGGCAACCTCCTGAAAAACGGGGAGCGGCACGCCGTATCGGCGACCGAGTGCGAACAGGTGTTCTTCAATCGGCCATTGTTGGCCTATCCGGATGATGATCATTCGACGGCGGAAACACGCTACTACGTGCTGGGCCGAACGGATGTCGGACGTGGCTTGTTTCTGGTCTTTACCGTACGCGGCAGGTTGATTCGAGTGATATCCGCCCGTGACATGAGCCGCAAAGAACGCTGGAGCTTCGAGAACCATGGTCAAGCGAGCCAATAAGTCCCCTGCGGTCAGGACCGAAGACCAGGAGCGCGAGTACTGGTCGAATGAGGACTCGACCGACCACATCGACTGGTCAGATGCGCGTCCGCTTGTGCTGCCGAATCTCAAACCCTCGGTCAAGACGATTTCGCTGCGCCTGCCGGAACATATGTTGGCCGACTTGAAGATGTTGGCCAACAAACGGGATGTTCCCTATCAGAGCCTTCTGAAGATGTTTCTGGCCGACAGGCTGGATCTCGAAATGCGGCGCCTCGGTCGCGCCGAGCTCCGCAAGTAGGAGTGGCCGATCAGATGCTCGAATAGTGGTTGCGAGCCCGGAATTGTAGCGATTTTCTGCGCCCGCGATTTCTTGACGGAACGGGATCAAGGGTCTATATTGCGGATCCGCTCCAGGCTGGCAAGCCAGTGCCGAAGTGCGCTGTGTCCGG
>JAJRWA010000268.1 GCA_024277025.1 Candidatus Krumholzibacteriota bacterium
GCGCTGCTGCCGACTGCGGCGCTGGCCGGCCACTACGTTGTCGTGACCGGGAGTGAGAGCGAAGTCGTGTTCAAGTCGCGGGCCCCCATGGAGAAATTTGAAGGCCGGACCCGGCAGGTTCAGGGCTGGCTGGACGCCGACCTGGCGGCCCTGGACAGTGTCGTATCCCTGGCCGTCGAGGTGGATCTGGCCAGCTTCGACACGGGCATGGGCAAGCGTAATAAACACATGCGCGAAAATCACTTCGAGACGGACAAGTATCCGACCGCGACTTTTCGCGGCGGCCAAATCGATGGCCGCGCGTCGGCGGGATTGGCCGTGGGTGAGACCACCGAACTGCAGCTGACCGGTACCCTGGACCTGCACGGTGTCACCCGGGAAATGACCTGCAGCGTGACTCTCTCCCGGCCGACAACGGACACCCTCGCGGTCGAAGCCCGCTTCGAGGTGCTGCTGCCCGATCACCGGATCAAGCGCCCGAAATTCCTGGTCATGAAACTGGCCGAAGACCAAGAAGTGATCGTGCACCTGCTGTTGCAGAAGGAGTCCTGAGATGGGAAGCTGGGGTCGGAGCCTGCCTGGCGTCATGTTGCTGGGTTTGCTGGCCGTGGCCGGCTGCAGTGACAACGGCACCGATCCGGTTGCCGGCGGCGGTGGCGGCGCGACCGTCTCTTTTGCCGCGGACGTGCAGCCGATCTTTGCCAGGCGCTGCCTCGCTTGCCACGGCGTCGGGGGCAACGCCGGGCTGGACTTGTCGCCTGCTGTGGCCTGGGCCAATCTGGTGGGTATCGAGACGACGAATTACGCGCCCCGGCAACGGGTGATGTCGGCCAATCCGGATGGCTCGGTGCTCTACCTCAAACTGAACGGCGACGCGAGCACGGGCAGCCGCATGCCGCTGGGCGGCGCGTTGGATCCGGCCATGATCGAACTGGTGCGGGTTTGGATTCTGGAAGGGGCGCTGGACAACTAGCGCCTGGTCCCGTGAAAGGAGACCGGCATGACCACCACGCAGCCACTGCCGCTGTACGAGAAAGTCCTGTTGCTGGCCCTGGACGACAAGAAGGGCACGACACCGACCGGCGACTGGTTCGTGACCGCCATGGGCGGCGCCATCCTGGCCGAGCTGGTCCTGCTGGGCGCCCTTCACCTGGCGGATGACAACAAGAAAACGGTCTCGGTGGCGCCGTCAGCGCAGGTCGATGACGCCTTGTTGAACGAAGCGCTGGACATGGTGCGGGCACACAAGAAGCTCAAGGCGGCCAGCGGCTGGGTCATGAAATTCGCCCGGATGTCCGAGTTGAAGAACCGGGCGGCGCGGCAGCTCGTGGCCAAGGGCATTCTCAGCGAGGAAGTCGGCACGGTGTTGAAGATCTTCAAGCGTCCGCTCTTTCCCGAGCAGGACCACGGCCCGGAGGCGGCACTGCTGGCGCGCCTGGAGGCGGCGGTTTTCACCGACACCGAGGATGTGGCCCAGCGCACGATCATCATTCTGGCGCTGGCGCAGTCCGTCGGCTTGCTCGAACGCATCTTCGACAAGAAGCGGCTGCATGATCGCCGGGAGCGGCTGCAGCAACTGACCACGGGCCTGATCGTGGGCAAGGCGACCGCAGAAGCGGTGGCTGCCATCCAGGCGGCGATCTTCGTCTGCACCATGGTGCCGGTGATCACATCCTCTGCGACGACGAACTAGAGTCCGCCGCCGTCCAGCGCCCGCCACAGGTACCACGAACCCATGCTGCGGTAGGGCCGCCACTTTTCGGCCAGCTCAGTCAGCTGGGACGGCGTGGTGTTCTCCTTGAATCCATACAGCCGGGCCGCGCCCGCGCACACCCCCAGGTCGCCTGTCGGCAGCACATCCAACCGGCCCAGATGGAAGATCATGTGCATGTGGGCCGACCAGACGCCGATGCCGCGCACCTCGGTCAGGGCGGCGACCACGCCGTCGTCGTCCAGATGGCGCAGACGTTTCAGGTTCAGCCGGCCGTCGGCGACCCGGGCGGCCAGGTCGCGCACGTACTCCACCTTGGCGTTGGACAGGCCGCAGGCCCGCACCAGGGTGTCGTACGGCGGCTGCGGCTTGTCGGGCACCGCGGCGTAGGGCCCGACCCGCTTGATCACCCGGCCCAGCTTCTTGTCCACCTGTTGCAGATGGGCCAGGCCGCGCGCGTGTTCCGCGTTGCGCACATACCCTTCGTCGTGCAGCAGCCGCGCCTTGAGGTAGGTGCCGCGCAGATCGACCGGGATGTCGGTCAGCGGGTCGCTTTTGCCACCGAGGTGGGCCTTGAGGCGGGTGGCGAGTGCCCTGACGGACGCAGGCACCGGCCGGGCAACCGCCAGGCCGGGGGCTCGCTCCGTCAGCGCGGCCAGAGTCTCGTCGCTGGTCGCGCGCCCGATCTCCAGCCGGCTGACCCCACGCGGGGTCCAGGCCAGGCCAACGGGGCCGATCTGGGTCTTGAAGAAATGAAGGCCCTGGCCTGCTTGCTTGAACATTCGGGTGCCTTTCCGGGAAGCGGGCGTTATCATCCGGGCAGGGCCAACATACACGAACAACGAGAGAAGCTCCATGTCCGGTGACTGGAATCTGCGCGTGGCCGTCAGCGAGGAGGACATCCTCAAGGTGATGATCGTGCGCGGCATCGTCTTCATCGAGGAACAGCAGGTCGACTGGGAAGGAGAAATCGACGAGTTCGAGAAATCGTCGGTGCATTTCCTGGGCGAAGTGGACGGTCAGCCGGTGGCGGCCGGCCGCTTGCGTTTCCTGGCCGACGGCCGGGCCAAGGTCGAGCGGATCGCCGTGCGCCGCGCCTGGCGTGGCCATGGCTACGCGCGCCGGGTCGTGCAACTGGTGCTGGATCACGCCGCGGCCCAGGGGGCGCGGCGCTTCGTGATGCACGCCCAGGTCCATCTGCAGAAATTCTACGAGGATTTTGGTTTCCGGCGCGAAGGCGGCATATTCGTCGAGTGCGGGATCGATCACATCACCATGGTGCGCGAGGACGACTGACGGCATGCTCTACTACCAGAACAACCAGGAATTCTACGCCCAGGTCGCCGGTGGCCTGGAAGATATCGCGGCTGATGAGCTCAAGCTCCTGGGCGCCCGCGACCTGCGGGTCAACCCACGCGGCATCGCCTTCAAGGCCGAGCTGGAAGACCTGTACCGCATCAATTACCGCTCGCGTCTGGTGACCCGCGTGCTGGCGCCGCTGCTGAAATTCGAGGCCCGTACGCCCGAGCAGCTCTACCTCGGCGCCAAAAAGGTCGACTGGACGCGCATCTTCCGCCTCGACCAGACGTTCGCCGTCTTCGCCAACGTGAGTTACAGCGAGATAGACCACGACCACTTCGCCTCGCTGAAGGTGAAGGACTGCGTCGTGGACATGTTCCGCAAGCGCTACAAGAACAACCGGCCCAACGTCAAGACCCACGATCCGGACCTGTGGATCGCCGTGCACATCCACGAGAACAAGGTCACCATCAGCATCGACTGTTCCGGCGGTTCGCTGCACCGCCGCGGCTACCGCCAGCACGCGGTCGAAGCGCCGATGATGGAGACCCTGGCCGCGGCCATCCTCGATTTCGCCGACTGGGACGGCAAACGCCGCTTCTACGACCCCATGTGCGGTTCGGGCACGATGATCAGCGAGGCCTGGCTCAAGGCGGGCAACATCCCGCCCGGCACCCTGCGCAAGCACTTCGGTTTCATGATGCTGCCGGATTTCGACCGCCGCGACTGGGTGAAGGTGAAGTTCCAGGAGTACAACAAGCTGAAGATCGTGCGCGGGGGGTTGATCCGCGGCAGCGACCTGAACCCCAAGGCGGTCGACATGACGCGCCAGAACAACGCGCGCATTCCCGGCGGTGATGAATTGCGCGTACGAACCCTGGACTTCCGCGACATCGACAAGCTCGAGGACACGCTGATCGTCTGCAATCCGCCCTACGGCATCCGCATGATGAAGGACGAGGACATGGGCGCGTTCATGAAGGACTTCGGCGATTTTCTCAAGCAGCGCTGCACCGGCAGCGACGCCTACGTCTATCTCGGCGATCCGGAACTGGTGAAGATGATCGGTCTGAAGGCAGCCTTCAAAATGCCGCTGCGCAACGGCGGCCTCGACGGACGGCTTGTGAAGTATGAATTGTACTGAGCTGAAACGAATTCTTGTTCTCGGCGCCAGCCTGCTGGTGCTGATGACAGATCCGGCGGTGGCCGGCAGCCAGCCGAGCCGCTTCGAAACCATCACCCCGCTCATTCTGGAACTGGCCGGCCCCCTGACCGACCGTCAGGCCGAGGTGTCGGGCATGACCTGGAAGGGCGATACGCTGGTCGTCCTGCCCCAGGATCCGACCCTGTTCGCGGCACACGGTCAGCTCGGATTCTTTGTGCTGACGCGCCAGGAGATTTCCGCAGCCATCAACGGTGCGGGCCCCGGGCCCATCCGGCCGCGGCAGGTCACTTGCCGGGCTCCGGGCCTGAGCCGTCTGGTCCGGGGCTTCGACGGCCTGGAGGCGATCGGCCTGATGGATGGCCGCTGGTACATGACGGTCGAGGCCAAGGAGGACACCGCCACCACAGGCTACCTGGTCAGCGGCGACTATGACGTCAATGCCGCGGTCGTGGTCATGGACATGAACCGGGTGACGGTCATTCCCATGGGCCTGAACGTGCCGAATCTTTCGGAAGAAACCCTGGTCGTGGACGGCGACCGGATCATCACCATCAGCGAGGCCAACGGCCGGTACCTGAATCCCAATCCGGTGGGCAAGATCTTCGACGCCAATCTGGATTTCCAGGGCACGCTGCCGCTGCCGCGCATCGAATACCGCGTGACTGACGCCACGGAAATCGACAGCCATGGCTGTTTCTGGGTGATCAACTACTTCTACCCGCCGGAGCGCGACAAGCTGCAGCCTGCGGCAGATCCCGAGCTGGAGCGTTTCGCTGACGGGGCCGCCCCGGATCCGGACGCCTGTGTCGAGCGGCTGCTCGAGCTGCAACTGGTCCGGCGCGGCACACCGGACGAGGCCATCGTGCGCACCGCCACGCCGCCGCTCAACCTCACCCTGCTGGCCAATGGCGAGTGCCGCAACTGGGAAGCCGTGGCCCGGCTGGACAACCGCGGCTTCCTGCTGATGACCGACCAGTATCCGGGCACGCTGCTGGCTTTCGTGCCGTATGAATTCAAGCCCTAAAGTCCCCGTCCTGTCCAGCCGATAACAAGCCAGAGAAACCCGCCGCCCCAGCGCGGCCAGTATCAACCCGTCCGGGAGGGAATCAAAGTGAAGTGTCCCGCTTGCGGAAACGCCATGACCGAGGTCACGGTGCAGGATATCAACGTCGACGTGTGCCAGGGCGGCTGCGGCGGCGTCTGGTTCGACTGGTTCGAACTGAAGAAGGTTGACGAGCCCCATGAAGCGCTGGGCGAGGACCTGATGCACGTCGAACGCGACCCGAACGTCAAGTTGTGCGAAGACGGCAAACGCAATTGCCCCCGCTGCGAAGGCATGCCCATGCTGAAGCATTTCGCCAGCGTGAAGCGCGAGGTCGAAGTGGACGAGTGCCCCAATTGCGCCGGCTTCTTCCTGGACTACGGTGAACTGAATGCCATCCGCGACCAGTTTGAGACCGAAGAGGAACGCAAGCAGGAGGCCGAGGCGGTATTTGCCGACCTCTTCGACGAAGGTCTGGAAGAGTTGGCCGCGGCCAGGGACGAGCAGCGCTCCCGCTCCCAGGGCATGGCCCGGATGTTCCGTTTCCTGTTGCCGAGCTACTGGCTGCCGGGCAAGCAGAAGTGGGGCGCGTTCTAGGACGCAACCTGCCAGCCGAACGACTGATCATCCAACCTCCTGCCGCCCCGTGCCGCAGGAGGTTGCGGTCTTAAGGGAGTGAAACTAATCTGGATGCACGCCGAGGCACATTGCCGGCGCCACCGACAGACGACCATGTGACTCAACCACACGGGGCACCCGTTTTGTACAGCGACTGTTATGACGGCCAGAACCCGGCCAAGGGCAAATACACGCTCAGCGAGGTGACCGACTTGGGCCAGGACTGCGGCAAGGATCCGGTGCGGCCCTGTGACATCAAGGGGATCCTGCACAGCCACAGCCGCTGGACCGATGGCGTCCATTCCCTGGCCTCGATGGTCGAGACCGCGCGGGAGATCGGTCTGGAGTATCTGGGCGTCAGCGACCACTTCATCAGCGAGATCCACCAGGACGGCCTGGATCTGGACGCGGCCCGCGTCCAACGCCAGGAAGTCAACCGCCTGCGCGAGAAATTTCCCGACTTCGACATCTTCCAGGGTATCGAGGTGGACGTGAACCACGACGGCACCCTGCCCATGGCCAACGACGTGCTCGATCCGTTCGACTTCGTGATCGCGGCCTTTCCCGACGAGGACCCGGACGATCCCGAAGCCATTGCCGCGCAGGTTGTCACTGCGGCCGCCAACCCGCGGATCACGATCCTGGGCAAACCCGTGGGCGATCTGATGCTGCGGGGCTGTGAGGGTGTGGCCGATATGCGCAAGGTGCTGGAGGCGGCGGCGGCCGGCGGCAAGGTGGTCGAGATCGACGCCAATCCCAACTGTCCGGAGATCAACTGGGCTTGCTGTCACATGGCACAGGAACTGGGCGTGTACATGGTCATCAGTCCCAACGCCCACCGCGCCGCGCGTCTGGTCGATTTCAGGCACGGCGCCCAGCTGGCCCACGACGCGGGCCTGGTCTGCGACGGTATCCTCAACACGAAGAGCGCGGCGGAGATTCGGATCTATCTCGGCCTGGACTAGATCGGCGTTCCCGCCGGCTCGTTCTCAGTCGCGAACACATCCCACTTGACCAGCATGTCGCGCAGCATGTCCCGGGTGATCGGCTTGCTCATGAAGTCGTTCATGCCGGCCGCGAAACAGGCACGCCGGTCGCCGCTCAGGACGTTGGCCGTCATGGCGACGATGCGCAGGTCGCGCGCCGCGCCGGGCAGTTGCCGGATGCGGCGCGTGGCCTCGTAGCCGTCCATGACCGGCATCTGGCAGTCCATCAGGACCAGGGCGTAGTCGTGGCGGCGGGCCATGTCCACGGCCTCGACGCCGGTTGCCGCGACATCGGTGCGGCAGCCGAGCATCCGCAGCATCGCCACGGCGACCTTCTGGTTGAAGGGGTTGTCCTCGGCCAGCAGGATGCGCGGGCCGTCGGCCGTCTCGACGGCCGGATCGGTTTCGGAGGCGGCCTTTTTCGTCGCGTCGGGCGCGGCCGCCGGCGCATTGCCCTGGCCGTCCAGCCGTCCGGCCAGCTGGCTCAGGCGCACCGGCTTGTTCAGCACCCCGTCATAGCCGCGGTCGTGCAGGATGTCGTCCTTGTCCAGCCGCGAAATCTCCGTCAGCATGATCATCTGCGGCCGGCGGTCGCCCGGCAGGCTGTCCAGGTGGTCGCGCAACGGTCCGGCCACCTGATCGGCCACCCGCTGGTCCACCAACAGGAACGACCATTCCTCCTGGCCGTCAGCCAGGTCCAGGGCCTCGCGAATCTGCTCGTCACCCACCGCGAAGCGGCACACATGACCCAGACTGCGCACCTGCTCGGCCAGCACTTCGCCACCCAGTTCATGATCCGTCACGACCAGCACGCGGTGTTCCGAAACGGGCCCTGCCGAATTGGGCTGTAGACCCGCCGCGGTCGGCGTCAACGTCAGGGTGAAAGAGAAAGTCGTCCCCGCGCCGATCTCGCTGGTGGCCGAGATCTCCCCGCCCATCAGGTTGACCAGATGCTGACTGATCGACAGGCCCAGACCCGTGCCGCCGAAGCGCCGCGTCGTGCCGGCCTCCGCCTGGGTGAACTTCTCGAAGATGCGCTTGAGGTTCCCCTTGGCGATCCCGATTCCCGTATCGGTGACCCGGAAACAAAGATCGACCTGCCCGTCATGCTCGCCGACTGGCTCGATATCCAGATAGATATGACCCTTCTGGGTGAACTTGGCCGCGTTGTTCAGCAGGTTGGTCAGCACCTGCCGCAGCCGGCCCGGATCCAGCATCAGGCGCGTCGGCACGCCCGGCGCCAGCCGGCAGATCATGTCCAGACCCTTGGACTGGGCGGTGAACGCAATCAGGGCCACCGTTTCTTCAACCAGTTCCTGCACATCGGTATCGACCAGATCAAGTTCCAGCTGGCCGGCCTCGATCTTGGAGATGTCCAGGATGTCGTTGATCAGGGTCAGCAGGGTGGCGCCGGACATGCGGATCATGTCCAGGTACTGTTCCTGTTGGGGCTGCGGTCCCATTTCCTTGAGCAGGTCGGTCAGGCCGATGATGCAGTTCATGGGCGTGCGGATCTCGTGGCTCATGTTGGCCAGGAACTCGGTCTTGGCCTTGTTGCTGGCCTTGGCCGCCTCGAGGGCTTCGGCGAGGGCGTTCTCGGCGCGTCGTTGTTCGCTGATGTCGATCGACACGCCGAGCACCTGGTCGTTGATGCCCAGATGCGATGGCAGCGGCGTCTTGATGGAGTTGATCCAGACATCGATCCCGTCGCCGCGGGTGGCCACTGTCTCAGGCAGGAGGTTCTTCTGACCCAATTCCAGGGTCTCGCGATCCTCGGCCAGCCACTCCTTGCACTGTTCGACCAGGGGGTGGACATCCATCAGGTGCCGACCCTCGATTTCGTGCACCTTCAGGCCGTAGAAATCGGCCACCGCCTGGTTGACCAGGGTGAAGTGGCCGGAGGTGTCGCGCGCGAAAATGAAGTGCGGAATGGAGTCGATGACGGTGCGCAGGTAGCGCATCTCCACGCTGACACCCTTGGCGTAGAACGTGTTGACATAGTCGATACCGAGGCTTGCCGCGGGGATCAGCCAGGCGAACCAGCGCAGCAGGTCGGCGATATGGTAGGCTTCGTCCACGACGGTGTGCGCGACGAAGGTCAACAGCAGTTGCGCCACGCCCAGCGGAATGGCCGTGGCCAGCACGCCGTGTCCAAAGAAGCGCAAGCGGTGGTGACGCAGTTCACTGCGCAGCAGGATGACACAGACGGCGTACAGGCCGAAGGTGGCGAGATTGACCATCAGCAGCGGCAGGCTGCCCGGTTGGCTGAAGCGGTGCATGGAGTACCAGGCAAGCCCGGACAGGATTGATCCGGGGATCAGCAACTGGGCCAGCGCGCGTTTCAGGCGGTAAGGATCACCCCAGCGGATGACCACCAGGCCCAGCACACCCA
>JAJRWA010000269.1 GCA_024277025.1 Candidatus Krumholzibacteriota bacterium
ATCAACCAACAGGCCTGGCAGGATCTCGAGGCGGGCCGGATTTCGGCCGAACAACTGCGCACGCGGCGCTTCGATTTGTTCTTTGCCGCAGTCGGAGTGACAGCGGACGCGGAGCGGTTCAGCGCCACCTATCTGGCCAATATGGCCGGTCATTCGGACCTGATCGAAGGGGCGGAGGAAATTGTGCGCCGCCTGGCGCCCCATGTCGGCCTAGTGCTGATCACCAATGGCCTTAAAGAGGTTCAGCGGCCCCGCTTCGCCCGAGCACCGATTGCCTCACACTTTCAGGAGATCGTTATTTCCGAGGAAGTGGGTGCAGCCAAGCCGGCCGCGGCCATTTTTGACGAGACTTTTCGCCGCCTGAACCGGCCGGATCGGGCGCAAGTGCTCATTGTCGGCGACAGCCTGACCTCCGACATCCGGGGCGGCAACGACTACGGTATCGACACCTGCTGGTACAATCCGGAGAAAAAGCAATACCAACATGATATCACAAGCCACTACGAAATCGCCCGTTTGGCTGATTTGGCGGGCATTGTCGGGGTTTGACGATAATTTCGATCGAGTGAATTGGTTTTCATTGCCATCAAGCATCACGTATGCTATAATTTTAGATCAAATCGTCAATCACAGCGTTTTTGTTGCGGGACGCCAAGCACACGTTTCGTGTTATGGGAGAGGGAAAAATGAAGAACTTGCGAATGCTCAGTGTTGGTCTGTTGGCTCTGTTGCTGCTGCCCACAGTCGCGGCGGCCACCCAGTTCGAAGGCCCGGTCACGTTCGACGCCGACTGTTTCTCCTGGACCGCCGACGGAATCGTCAAGATCCGCCTCTGGGTGCCGGAAGCCACCGTGGTCACCACGATCACGATTGCCCCCACGGGAGATCCGACGCCGGTGCTGACCCTGGTCGACGAGACCGTTCTGCCGACGGACGCGGACCGCTTCGTGGACATGAACCTGGGTGACCTCTGGAACAACATGACCGAAGAGATCGTGTACCTGTCAGGGACCTATGATGTCCACGCGGTGATCTATCTGTCGGCCCCCTGGTCCGGTGGCCTGGATGAAGAGACGGTCGAGGCGACCGTGGTGATGACCTGCGATGTCGTCGCTGATGAAGACGTCAGTTGGGGATCCATCAAGAGTACTTATCGGTAGGCACGCAGACCGCTTGCCTGGTGGCCAGGTGGCTTTTTGGTTGGAGGCTCTCTGGCAATGTCACGACTCTGGTTGATCCTGATGGTGATTGTTGTGGCTCCTGTCGGCTCCGCGCCGGTGGGAGCCGCTGTCGTGAGCGACGTGAACCACACGCCGGTCAACGAGATCTACACATTCGACCGCATCGATATCGTCTGGACCCTTGACGCCGCCGACGCCGACTCGATCGTCGTCGAATTCGGCGACGGCTCACGGTCGATCCTGCCGGGCAGCCCCGCCCTGGTCCGCCATTTCTATCGCGGTGAGGGCCTGTTCCAGATAACGGTGACATCCTGGCGCGGCGGCTTGCAGACCCAGGCCACCGACCCGAACCCCATCCTGGTCCAGCGCCGCAGTGTACCGGGCCTGAACGTTTTCTACCTGCACCACAGCACCGGCCGCTACATGATGCGCGACAGCGGCTTCCGCAGCCTGATCGACAGCCACAACAATCAGGCGGGCACCGACATCCGGTTCTGGGATCACGATTACGCCTCCGGCAACACCTACACCGGCCTGATCCTGCCTGACAGCACGGTCTTCCGGGATTGGATCTACGGTCCGGAGGCCAACAACATCATGCCCTCGGGGTATCTCGATATCTTTGTCAACGCGCCGGCCTTCCGGGACAGCGTCTTCAACCGACACGATGTGATCCTGATGAAGAACGACCACGCCACGGGCGACATCACCAGCGAGGACCAGCTGCTGACCTACCAGGACAGTTACCTGCAGATCCGGGATGTCATGGACCAGTTCCCGGACAAGCTGTTCATTCTGTTGTCCGGGCCATCGCGGCAACCGTCCAACATCACCAACGCCGAAGCGGACCGCGCGCGCCGCTTCTACGACTGGCTGCAAAGCCCCGGATTCATGAACGGCCACCCCAACATCTGTTTCTTCGATCTCTTCGACGAGTTGTCCAATCCGGATGACCCCAACGATCCGGAACGCAATATGATGCGTCCCGAGTACCGGCTCGCCGTGGCCTGGGATGACCACCCGAACCTGCTGGCCAACCTGACGATCGGTCCCCGCCTGGCGGATTTCATGCTGCGCGTCGTGGATCCCGCCTTCTACTTCGACCCGAGCGCGGTGCCAACCCGGCCGGATGTCGCGGCCGAATTGAAACCGGCGGTGCCCAACCCATTCAACCCCAGCACCCGCCTGGCCTGGGAGCTGGACCAGCCGGGCGTGGTCAGTCTGCGCATTTACGATGTGGCCGGTACTCTGGTCAGGTCCCTGGTTCGCGGGTTGGAATTGTCAGCCGGACCGCACGAAACGGTCTGGCGGGGCCTGGACGACCACGGCCGCCCCCAGCCTTCGGGCGTCTACTTCTATCGCCTTGAGGTCAACGGCCGATCGCTGACCCGCCGGATGGCCCTGATTCGCTGACATCCGTCCCTCGAATCGGTTTTCCCTTTATTGACATCGTACTTTCACCGATACCATAATTGCCCGTCGGTTCCCTGCCGCCGGCCTTTCGCCGTCCGCATACTTGTCGAAAGTAGGTATGAAATGACTGACAAGAACTTCGCCTGCCGCCTCATGTCCGGACTGTTCATGGTTCTGTGCGCCGCCGCCCTGACCGGTTGTTCGGATGACGATCAGGTGACGCAGACGACTCCTGACAACACCCTGCCCGCCGACGCCAGTGTCGTCTTCCTGCACCACAGCACCGGTGGCATCATCTGGAACGGCGGCGTCGCCGACGCCATCGACGCCTACAACACCGTCAACGACAAGAACTACACCGTGACGGAAGTCGCCTACCCGGATGCGCCCTACCCCTGGGCCAACTACCCCTACGACTACTGGCACCTGTGGGTCCAGGATGGCGGCCAGGCCGCGGCCGAAGGCGTGCCCACGCTGGAGTCGTTCGTCGACAGCTATGATGTCGTGGTCTTCAAGCACTGCTTCCCGGTCAGTGGTATCAACGCCGACTCCGGCAATCCGGATATATCCTCATCGGTCAAGTCCCTCGAGAACTACAAACTGCAGTACGCCGCGCTCAAGAGCCGCCTGCACGAGTTCCCCGGGACCCGATTCATTCTCTGGACGGGGGCCGCCCTGACGGCCGACAGCAGCTCACCGGCAGCCGGGCAACGGGCCCGCGAGTTCTTCACCTGGGTCAAGCAACAGTGGGACGAGCCGGGCGACAACATCGAGCTCTGGGATTTCTTCGAACTGGAGACCGAAGGCGGCAATTTCCTGCTGGATCAGTATTCCGCCGGCGGCGGCGACTCCCACCCCGCGCCGGCCTTTGCCCAGGCGGTGGCCCCGCTGTTCGCCGAGTGCATCATCGAGGTCATCGAAGGACGGACGGACTAGTCGTTGTCGTTGATCACGCCGTTGGCCTGGGACGGCACGCCGACGACGGCGTTGACCGGGCCGGGGCCGATCTGCACCACGAACTGCTCCGCGTTCTCGAAGACCGCGTCGTCGATGGTGAGCACCGTGATCGTGGTGTCGGTCGTGCCCGGCATCATCGAGAAAGGTCCGGTGCTTGACGGCACATAGTCGACCGCGCCCTGGGTCGAGCCGTCGCCGAAGACCAGATCGAAGAAGACCGGCACGATGGTCGCCGGATCCAGATGGATCGTGAAGTTCAGGGTGCCGCCCTCGACCACCGAGTCCCCCATGGGAATCGTCAGCGCCGGCTGGTCGCCGTCCTGAATGAAGCCGGTGGCGCTGGTCGCGGTCCCCAACACACCATTGGTCGGACTCAGCAGGACGACGCCGAAGTCCTCGACCGTCAGCTCCGGCCCGTCGAGGTCCACCGTCGGCACGGCGACCGTGGTGGACAAGGCACCGGCCGGCACCGTGAACGGGCCGGTGCCGAAGTCGTCGAAGTCGATGTTCGCGCCCGCGGCCGTGCCGTCGGCATAGGCCACGTAGAACTCCACATCCGCCCCGCTGCTCCAGCTCAGGTTCACCGTGAAGACCACGTCCGCGCCTTCGGTGGCCGTCGCGTCGCCGGCCAGGTTCAGGGCCGGCGGATCGCCGTCGGTGATCGTGCCCACGGCGCTGTTGAAGGCGCCCAGGGTGGCGTTGACCGGGTTGATCATCGTGGTGACGAAGTTCTCGGTCGCCAGGTCACCACCGTCCCCGGCGATGGTCGGCGTGGTGATCGTCGTGGTTGTGGCGCCGGCCGGGATGGTGAACGGCCCGGTGCTCGAATTGTCGATATCCACCAGCACATTGGCCGTGCCACTGGAATACTGGGCGCTGAAGGTCACATCGGCCGTCGATGGTGCCGTCAGGCTGACGTTGAACACCAGATCCACGCCCTCCAGCGCGGCGTCCGGCTGGATGTTCAGGGCCGGCGCGTCGATGATCGTCATGTCCAGTGTCGTCACCCCCAGGGCCACGTCCGCGTTGCTCAGGCGGGCCTGCATCACTTCATCGCCTTCGTCGGCCAACTGGTCGTCCAGGTACGGCACCTGGAAAGTCAGCGAAGAAGTGAAGGGCGGAATGACCCGGTAGCCCGCTAGGGCGAAGTCATAGTCGACGCCCAACCCACCGGTTGTGCCCGCATCCAGGCTCAGCACGAATGCGGTCGGGTCCTGGCGCTGGGTGGTCAGAAATACGGTGAACTCGTGGGTCGTGCCCTCGTTTTCGGC
>JAJRWA010000270.1 GCA_024277025.1 Candidatus Krumholzibacteriota bacterium
CAGCACCACCGGCGTGTAGGCCAGATGCTTGAACAGACCCGCCAGCGCGCAGGCCGCCACACTCAACAGCACATCCCGCGCGCGCAGTTCATCGCCCAACAGCGGCCACAAGGCCAGCAGCCAGAAAAACGTCACGGCCGTGTCCATCTCGCCGGTGCGCGCGCCGTGCACGAACAGAAATGCCGGCGTGGTGGCCAGGATGAAGCCCGCCAGCAATCCAGGCCAGCGCCCGTACAGCCGACTGCCGATCAGCACCGTCAGCCACACCGAACCCAGACCGAACAGTGCCGACCAGAAGCGCACCGTGAACGCGCTGCTGCCGGCCACGCGAAACAACGCCGCGGACAGCCAGAACCTGGCCGGGCTCTTCTGGAAGTAGGGGTCGTCGAGATAGTACAGGGTGACCCAATCACCGGTGTGCAGAATGTTCTCGGCCACGATGGCGTAGCGAGCCTCGTCGCCGTTGCGCAGGCCGCCGCCGGCCAGGTTCCAGAACATCACAAACAGCGTGAGCAGCAGGAGCGCGCCGCCGGCCAGCCGGTAGTCCAGTCCCGCGCGCCTCACCGGATATAACCCAGCGAACGCAGGCGGGCCCGCTCCTGCTCACTCATGGGCCGGGCGCCCGGCAGGCGCTTGCCCCAGGCTGCGACCTTACCGCGTTCCCACGTCTTGAGCAGCGTGCGCAATTCCTCGGTCTCTGCGGCGGCATCGTCCATCACGTTGCGCAGCTCACCCGGATCGCGCTGGCGGTCGTACAGCGCCCAGGAGTCGGCGGCCAGATCGTGGATCAGTTTCCAGCGACCGCGCGTGACCGCCGCCAGAAAAGCCTCCTTTTCGGCCTTGTCGGTGCCTGTTTCATCTTCCGGGGCCAGGAAGGCCACCTCCGAGAACACGGGGCGGCCCGCATCCCCTTCTTCGCCGCGCAGCAACGGCAGCAGCGACTGCCCATCCAAACCCGGACGTTGCGCCCCGCCGATCGCCAGCAACGTCGGCATGATATCCAGGGTCGAGACCACCTGGTCGACCGTGGCCGGCCGCAGCACGCCCGGCAGGCTCACGATCAGTGGCACCTGAACCAGCGTGTCGTAGAGAAAGCGGGTGTGCCCGATCCAGTCGTGCTCCATGAATTCCTCGCCGTGATCCGCCGTCAAGATCACCAGCGTCTCACGCTCCAGGTTCAGTTCGTCCAGCGCCCGCAGCAGATCCCCGATGTACTTGTCGGTAAAGGCCACCTCTTCGTCATACAGCCCGCGCAGAAACTCGATGTCCGCCGGGGCCAGCTCATGGCGCCGGGCCCGCAGGTGCGTGATCTCCATATTCAGCTCACGGGCCGGGCCGTCATAAGTCGAGGTGCGATCGAACTGCCGGTGATGCAGATAGCGGCTGTGAGGATCGAAGTAGTGGGCAAACACGAAGAACGGCTGGTCGCCGGCGGCCTTGATCTGCCTGATGGCCCGCTGCGTCACCTGAGGCGAAGAGATGGCCTTGTGTCCACCGACCGGCGTCTCGTCATAGACGTCAAAGCCGCGCGCGTAGCCCAGATCCCGGCCAACCAGAAAGTGACTGATGACGCCGCTGGTCCGGTGGCCCGCCGCCGACATGAACTCAGCCAGCGTCGCGACCGTATCGGACAGCGTATCAAAGAGATGCAGAGTGTGATGCCGGCTGGGAGTCAGCCCCGTCATCAGCGAGGCCACCGCCGGCTGGGTCCAGGGCGCCGGTGAAATCGCCTGGGTGAACGACACGCCCGACGCCGCCAGCCGATCGATGTTGGGCGTCAAACCATCCGGCCCACCCAGACAGCTGACATGGCCCGCGCCCAGGGTGTCCACCACGATCAGCAGCACGTTCAGATCCGCCAGGGGCGGCACCGGCGGCAGAGGTTCACGCTGCCCACAGCCGGCCATCAGGACCAGCGCCACGGCGAGCAAGACACGACGAATATTCAGCTGCGGGATGGACGGCATCGTCTCGGCTTCTGCTGAGCGGCGACAAGGTAGCGGGTGACGCCTTGCACGATACAAGACCGTGCGCGGGGCGTCAAAGTCCGTTCGCGATCGCCGGCCTCTCGTGATCCGATCTCGATGATCTCTTGAATACGGCAGGGTCCCGTTGTTCCCCCGGTGAACACGCGGCCGGGCACTCGGGCCGGCCACCCGCCACGATCACCCGGTGAAAGGATACCCGCCCATGCAAGCCACGACCCCCAAATGCTCCAGAATCGATCGTAACACCAGCCTGCGACTGCTCGGCCTGGTGGTCTTCCTGCTGGCCCTGCCACTGCTTCCGGCGTGTCAGGAAGCCGTGACACCACTGGTTGAGCCGGAAGTGGACCTCGGCGCCAATGCCAAGCTGCTGGACTTCCAAGACCCCTGCGACTGCGATCCGTTCAATCCCCTGGAAGCTCTGCTCATCTTCGAATCATGCGGTGACGCTACGCCCACGGGCGCGGTTTGCTATGAGGTCAATACATCGCCCTATGGCCTGAACCCCACAGATCCCAGCGAAATCTATTGCACTTACACCCTGCAGAAAAAGGAAGAATATGTCCAGATCTGCAGCATCAAGTTCTCCTGCTATCCGTCCCGGATACCTTGTGAACTTTCGAACTACGAAAAACACATCTGGAAGACTGTCTCAGTGACCGAGTCCGGACCGGTCATCTGTGGCCGCAACCCATTCGCGAGCTACGGGTCGCTGCCCTGCCCTCACTAGGCTTTCGCGTGCTGCCTGAGGTCGGCCAGATCCACAAACTCCAGCGCCAGCAGATGAGTGGCCTGCAGATGCACCGGCGGCGCGACGCCGGCATCAAGGGCCTGTTGCCAGCGTTCGGCACACAGACACCAGCGGTCGCCCGGCAGAATGCCGGGGAAACCCAGCTCCGGGCGAGCCGTTGACAAGTCGTTGCCGCAGGCCTTGCTGAAGACCAGGAACTCGGCCGTGGCCTCGATGCAGATCAGGTGAAAACCGCTGTCCTCACTGCCTGTCTCGCAGCAGCCGGTGCGGTAGAAACCGGTCAGCGGATCGCGGCTGCATTCTTCCAGTTCGGTACCCAGCACGTTCAAGGGCATTGGCCTCATTTTTTCATCCATCCTGCCTGAAAGAGAAACAGATCACATACAAACAGGATAACATTGTTCCTCAATAACGCCTGCCCGCCGCGCGGTGCGGCTAAAAACCCGAGCAACAAACTCCTATTTAGCGTACACTGCCTAAGTATCCCAACTCCATCACAGCCTCAAATGCAGGAGCCGCCGTGCACTCTGGCGACAGATTCGCCCACTATGAAATCATGGAACCCATCGGCCGCGGCGGTATGGGTGAGGTCTTCAGCGCCCGCGACACGCGCCTGGACCGCGAGGTGGCCATCAAAGTGCTGCCCGCCGAGCTGGCCCAGGACCTGGACCGCCTTTCACGCTTCCGGCGCGAAGCCAAAGTGCTCGCGGCCCTGAACCACACCAACATCGCGGCCATCCACGGGCTTGAGGAGGACCACGGCCGGATCTTCCTGGCCATGGAACTGGCCCCGGGCGAGACCCTCGAGGCATGCATCAACCGCGGCACCATGCCCACCGAAGAGATCCTCGCGGTTGCCGTTCAGACTGCCGCCGGGCTGGAAGAAGCCCACGCCAAGGGCATCGTCCACCGCGACCTGAAACCGGCCAACGTGAAACTGGGCCCCGAAGGCCGGGTCAAGATCCTCGACTTCGGTTTGGCCCGCGCCTTCCAGGGCGAAGCCGAACCAGCGGACGACCCGGGCACTTCGCCCACCCTGACGGCGGCCATGACCCAGGCCGGCGGCAACCTCGTGGCCGCGCGGCCGCAGGTCTTGATCACCGGCCTGAGCAGCGGCGCTACCGGCAGCAACGGCGCCACCATATCCCCTTCACCCGACGCCCAACGTTTCCTGATCGCCCACACCCCCGACGAATCCCAACCACGCACGCTGCGAGTGGTGATCAACTGGTTCTCGGAACTCGAAACGCGGTAACCACCAAGGAGCCTGAATGCTCGGCAAGACTCTCGACCACTATCAGATCACCTCCCTGCTCGGCAAGGGCGGCATGGGCGAGGTCTACCGCGCCCGCGACACCAAACTGGACCGCGAGGTGGCCATCAAGGTCCTGCCACCCCAGATGACCCGCGATCCCGAACGAGTAGCCCGCTTCCGTCGCGAGGCCCGCACCCTGGCGGCCCTGAACCACGCCAACATTGCCGGCCTGTACGGCTTCGAGGACATCGACGGCCATCTGTTTCTGGTCATGGAACTGGTCTAGGGCGAGTCGCTGGAACAACTGCTGGCCAGCGGCCCCCTGCCGCTGCCCGAAACCCTCAACATCGCCCGCCAGATCGCCGACGGCCTCGAAGAAGCCCACGAAAACGGCATCGTGCACCGCGACCTGAAGCCGGCCAACGTCATGCTCACGGCCGACGGCCGGGTCAAGGTGCTGGACTTCGGCCTGGCCCGCGCCTACCAGGGCGAAGGTGTCAACGAATCCAACGCCGACCTCTCACCCACCATCACCGCAGCCATGACCCAGGCCGGCGTGGTCCTGGGCACGGCGGCCTACATGAGCCCCGAGCAGGCCCGCGGCAAGGGCGTGGACCGCCGCACCGATCTGTGGGCCTTCGGCGTCCTGCTCTGGGAAATGCTCACCGGCGACCGGCTCTTCCTGGGCGAGACGGTCAGCGACACGTTGGCCGCGATCCTGCGCGCGGATCCGGATTGGGACAAACTGCCCGCTGATACACCCGAGGAAGTGAAACGCCTGATCGCCCGTTGCCTGGAACGCGACCAGCGCAAGCGCCTGCGCGACATCGGCGAGGCCCGCGTGAGGCTCGAGCGCTGGGACCACGACCCGACTTCCATGCACGCCCCGGTGACGGCCGAGGTGCCGATGGTCAGGAATCATGCGGCACGCCGCTGGCTGCCGTGGGTCGTGGCCGCACTGGCCTTTGTCGCGGCAGGGTATCTGGGCCTATCGAATTACAGCACCACCCCGGAAGCGACCGCTCCCCTGGCCCTGGATGTCGATCTGCGGTTGCCCGGCCTGGATATCCTCCGGGTGAACGCCGGCGCCAACGCCATTATCAGCCCGCAGGGCGACCGCATTGCCTACCTGGGCGAGGACAGGTTCATTCACGTCAAGGCCCTTGCCGAGCGGGCGACCCGCCGCCTGGAAGGCACGCGAAGCGGACAATCCATCGCCTTCTCGCCGGATGGCCAGTGGCTGGCCTACGCCAACAACACCCACCTGATGCGCGTGGCCTTCGCCGGCGGATCGCCCATCGAAATCGTGCGGACCGGCGATCCGCGCGGCATCTCCTGGATCGACGACACGACGCTGGTCTACACGACCTCCTACCACACCGGCCTGACAGTCGTTTCACTGGCCGACAACACGACCCGCGAACTGACGACGCTGGACACGGCCACCAACGAGCGTTCGCATCGCTGGCCGCAGGTGCTGCCGGACGGCCGGCATGTCCTGTTCCAGGCCCAGCGCCTCGGCCGCTCCTATGAGCGCAGCGATCTGGTTGTGGCCGATCTGGCCACGGGAGAACGCCGGACGGTCTACAGTGGGGGTTCCTACCCGCGCTACGCGCGGTCCGGCCATCTGGTCTTTGCCCGCGAACGCACCCTGTTCGCCATCGCCTTCGATCCGATCAAACTTGAGGTGAGCGGCCTGCCCGCGCCGGTGCTCGAAGACGTGCGCACCCTGGTTGTGGACCAGCAGAACCACGATGGCGCGGCCGCCTACGACATCTCGCGGAACGGCACCCTGCTCTACGCGCCGGCCGGCAATCAGGGCATCGTGCGGATCGCCGCGCTGGACCTGGCCACGGGCGTCCTGAGCACCATCAGCGAACCGGGTGACTACAACATGCCCCGGCTTTCACCGGATGGCCGCACCCTGGCTGTGGTCGCCACCCGGCAGGGGCGTTCGGCGGTGCGCCTGATCGACACGGAGTCGGGACTGGTCACGCCCTATGGACTGGCCGACGCCTCCGAGTATCTGGGGGCCTGGAGCCCGGACGGACAGTACCTCTACTGGTCCTTCGCCGACGCCGACGGCGTCTATTCCATCGTCAGGCAGCGGTACGACCGGTCCGCGGAAATGGTCACCCTCTACCAGACGAAAAACTTCACGATGCCGTAGTCCATATCGGCGGACGGGCGCAGGCTGCTGGCCGACACCTTTCGCGACAGCACGTCCTGGGACATCATTCAAATCGACATCGACACCGGGGAAACCCACGATTTCCTGGCCCTGCCCGACCTGCAGGCCGCAGCGCAATACTAGCCCGACGGCAAATGGGTCGCCTACAGCCAGGAGGTCCAGGGTGCCCAACGTACCCTGCGTGTGGCCGACGCGGCGAATCCGCGGCGCAGCGTGCCGGTGGTCGACAACCTCAATGGCTCGGTGACCTTCACCTGGGCTCCCGACTCGGACGGCATCGCCATTCGCCACGAGGGTGCATTCTCGCTCTATCCCCTGAAATTCAAGGGCGGCCAGGTCCGGGTGGAACCGCCACGGGTCCTTCAGCGCGAAGACTTCCTCAATGGGCGCGATTTTGCGACCGCCAACATCCAGGCGGACCTGAGTCGGGCCGTCGTCATGGTGCCAGAAGGTCAGGATGAAGCCGACATTGGCGAGAATTGTGGTATTCTGGTCACCGACTGGTTCAGGATACTGACAGCCAAGGTGCCGGTCGCAAACCGCTGACCCGAAGGACGATCCGCGTTGGTTTTCAGTTCGCCGCTGTTTCTGTTCCTCTTTTTGCCGCTCTTCCTGATCGGTTACTACCTGGTCTTTCTACCAGTCCAGCGCAGCCTAAGCGGGCGCCGGCGCCGCCTGGCCCACCGCCTGGGCAACAGCTTCATCCTGCTGGGCAGCCTGTTCTTCTACTTCTGGGGCGAGACCTGGCTGACGCTGGTCATGCTCGGTTCAACCACCATAGATTTCTGCGCCGGATTGCTGCTCGGCCGCGCCACACGAACCGGCACGCGCCGCGCCCTGCTGTCGGTTTCCATCCTGGCCAACCTATCGATTCTGGCCTTTTTCAAGTACGCCTACTTTGGTTTGCACAACCTGGACCGCCTGGCGAACCTGGCCGGCCTGGAGGCCTGGCCGGATGTGGGCCTGCTGTCGATCACCCTGCCCCTGGGGGTCAGCTTCTACACCTTCCAGTCCATGTCCTACACCATCGACGTCTATCGCCGGCAGGTGCGGCCGACGCGCAACTTCCTCGACTTCGCCTGCTACGTGACCATGTTCCCCCAGCTGGTGGCCGGCCCCATCGTGCGCTACCGTTCGGTCGCCGACGAGCTGACCAGCCGGCTGGTCAGCCTCGATCTCGTCGGTTCCGGCTGCGTCCGCTTCATCACCGGCCTGGGCAAGAAAGTGCTGATCGCCAACCTGGTGGCCATCCCGGCCGACCGCATTTTCGCTTTGCCCGGCGAACAGCTCACCACGCCCCTGGCCTGGCTGGGCGTGTTCAGCTACACGCTGCAGATCTACTTCGATTTTTCCGGCTACTCGGACATGGCCATCGGTCTGGGCCGGATGCTGGGCTTCCGGTTTCCCGAGAACTTCAACTACCCGTACTTCGCCACTTCGATCCAGGACTTCTGGCGCCGCTGGCACATCTCCCTGTCCACCTGGTTCCGTGACTATCTGTACATCCCGCTGGGCGGCGGCCGGCGGGGCCGGGGCCGAACCTATTTCAACCTGGTCGTGGTCTTTCTGCTTTGCGGGCTGTGGCACGGAGCCTCGTGGTCGTTCGTGCTGTGGGGATTGTTCCACGGACTGTTCCTCGTGGTTGAACGCCTGGGGCTCGGCCGCTTGCTCGCCCGTCTGTGGCGTCCGCTGCGGCACGGCTACGTCATCCTGACGGTCATGGTCGGCTGGGTGCTGTTCCGCGCGGCGGACCTGCACCAGGCCGCCGACTTCCTGCGGGCCATGGCCGGCTCTACACGCGGTGTCCCCGCTGATCCGGTGATCATCACCGGCGATATGGTGGCGGCCCTGGTTGTCGGCGCGCTGCTGTCGTGGCCGCTGCTGCCCTGGTTCCGGCTGGGACGGGACCGCTGGCGGCAGACGCTGGGTGGGTCGCGGCAAGTTCCGGCCGCCGCAGCCTACGGTTCGCTGAAAGTCACGGCCCTGCTGGCGGTGCTGGCCATGTCCTGCGCCGCGCTGGCCGCGGGTTCCTACAATCCCTTCATCTATTTCCGGTTCTAGGAGGTTCGGCATGCCAGGCGCACAATGGTCCAACCGCCTGCTGGCGATCCTGTTCGGGATCGTGATCCTGCTGCCGCTGGCGACGAGGATCATTCCCGGCATCGAGCCCCGGTCCGCCGTCCGCGAGAACCGGAAACCGGTGGCGCGCCCGGTGCTGCGCAAAGAAGCCATCAAGGCCTTCCCGGCCGCCTACGAAGCCTTCTTCAACGACGAGTTCGGCTACCGGGACTACCTGATCCACCTGAACAACCTGGTGCGGTACGAACTGTTCAATGTATCGGGCGTGCCGCGGGTGCTGGCCGGGCGCGAGGGCTGGTTGTTCTACACCGGCGGTACCCGGGCGGCAGGGATGCCGATCGAGAATCACCGGGGCGATCTGGCGCCGTTTCCCGTGTATCCGTTCCGCCAGATCGCACAGCGGATCGAAGAGACGAGGGACGCCCTGGCCGCCCGCGGCATCGACTACCTGTTGGTGATCGCGCCGGACAAGTGGTCCATCTATCCCGAGTACCTGCCTGAGACGTACCAGACCGGCGGGGCCGAAACCTGTGTCGAACAGCTCGTCAGCTACCTGAAGTCGTGCTCGACGGTCCAGGTTCTGGACCTGCGCCACGCCCTGCTGGCCAACAAGGACCAGGCGTGGCCGGTCTATCTCAAGGGTGACACCCACTGGAGCGACCTCGGTGCCTTTCACGCGGCAGCCACGATCCTCGACACCCTGCGGCACCGCTTCCCGGCCATCCAGCCATTGCTGGCAGCGGACTACGAGTTCACGACCGTCGAAGCCACGGGCACCGGCCTGGCCGCCATGCTGGGCCTGCAGGACCACCTGCGCGAAAACACGTTCCGGATCACGCCCCGCCGGCCCACCGGTGTCGTTCTGTCGGCGGACCGACCCAAAAAGCTGCTGCCCTTGTCGGCCCGCCAGGACAACCCGGACCTGCCACGGGCGATCATGCTGCGCGACTCCTTCGGCACGGCCCTCGCGCCCTTCGTGGCCACGGGTTTTGAACACCTGGAGTTCATCTGGACGGCCAAGGCGAAGCGAACCGGCCTGCGGAAGGCCCTGCACGACGTCAAACCTGACCTGGTGATCGAAATGCGGGTCGAGCGGTTCATGATGCACACATCCAAATACTACAAGATGCACACCGACGATTTCGTGGGGTATTACGCCCCCTGACCCACCCCGCTTGCAATCCCGCCCAAAACCCGATATGGTCGCCGCGGTTGAAAAGCCGCATTCGCAAGCGTGTGCCATCTCCCATCCAGCAAGGTCAGGTACCATGGCGGAATTCAGAGGGGTCGA
>JAJRWA010000271.1 GCA_024277025.1 Candidatus Krumholzibacteriota bacterium
CAACACGCCCTGCTGAGCCGTATTGGGGGACCGGTCTGTTCGGTCGACACATTACTCGAAAAACCTCCAGTAGATATTGCAAAATACTTCCGCTTGCGGGGAATTTACCGTGGCCAATTTTTCGGAATCCAAGCTACGGATCAAACAATCCGGCCTATGTTCGTGGCGGCTAGATTAAACGGTAGGGACAACCAAGGGATTCGTAATCGGCTCGGGTTTTGCGGGCACCACCATGCGGCGCTCAGCCCATTGATACACCGCGAACTGGGCTTGGTATGATCGCCCGATAGAAATCAGGCCGCAGTCAAGTTGCGGCCCGATCGAAAACAGGTGTTTCCGGATGAGAACCAGCCTAACGCACCGCCGCCTCTTTCAACTCCGGCCCCTCCGGCAGCGCCTGCCGCGCGTGACAGTCGACACAGGCCAGCGACGCTTCTTCCTGCTGATGGCAAGCCACGCAAAGCATGTGGTAGGCCATCTTCAGGTCCGGCACATCCGGCTCGGACGGATCATAGTCCGCGCTGTGGCACTCGCCGCAGGCCTCGATCTCATCCGGTTCCTGATCGTGGTGACAGGCGCTGCAGTCATCGGTCACATCCAGGTGGTCGCCGTGGGTGAACTCGACCGGTGCGAACCAGTGATTCAGCGCGTCGATGGTCACGGTGTCGGGCGGATCGGCAGCCAGCGCGGCAGCCACGCCACCAGCCAGCAGGAGGGTCAGGACAATCTTTTTCACGGTGTATCCCCTTTCAGGAAGAACGACAGGATTCCGTCCCGCGGCACGCCGATCGTCTCGGCGCACGACGTGCAGTAGGACGGATCTTTCAGGTCAACGTGTTCAGGCAAGAGAGAGGCGCTCATCACACACCACGACAGGCCGCAGTGGACGAGGCCGAACGTATGGCCCAGTTCGTGCAGGATTTCCTTGAGAATGCGCAGACGCAAAGTGTGGGGATTGCCCGGATCACCGGTGAATTCCGGCCGCAGTCGGTGAGTCGAGGCGATGCCCACCGTGCCGTTCAGCTGGGCGCTGCCCAGGACGTGGGCGAATACAGGCAGATAGAGATCCACGTCAGCCACGCCGAGACGCTTGACGTTGGCCGCCGGCGGCGGCGACTGCAGGGAGGCCAACAACTGGTCGGCCGAGTACTGCCGCCGGTCGCTGGAGAAGGCGTCCGACACCGACAGCTCCTGCTCCGCCACCCACACGGGGTGGGCCAGGCAGACGGCGAGATCCTCGCGCAGTTGCCGCAGCACCGCGGGCGCGATCGCCCCCACCCGGACCAATTCCAAACCCCACGCCGGCATGTCTATTCCCGCTCGATGCCGAACTTGCGCATCTTGTTGTAGAGGGTGACCCGGTCGATCCCCAGCGCCTTGGCCGCGTGCGTGACGTTGAAGCCGTGCTGTTTCAGCACGCGACGGATGTGCTTGTCCTCCAGCGCGCTGAGGGACTGGTCCCCGTCGGCGGCCTCATCGCCGCCGGCGTCGGCAATGGGCAGATGTTCGCGCTGGATCTCGGCCCCCCGGCAAACGACCAGGGCCCTTTCGATGGCGTTGGCCAGTTCGCGCACGTTGCCCGGCCAGGGGTAGCGCACCAGGAAATCCCGCACATCGGGCGAGAAGCCGCGGGCCTGGCGCCCCATGGCCCCGGCGTAGCGCGCCAGGAAGTGCTCGGCGATCGGCAGGATGTCCTCGGGCCGGTCGCGCAGAGGCGGAATCGTCAACGAGAAAACGTTGATGCGGAAAAACAGGTCGTCGCGAAAATCGCCATCGCGCACCGCCTTTTCCAGATCGCGGTTGGTGGCGCAGATCAGGCGGAAGTCCACCGGGATTTCCTGGGTCCCGCCCAGGCGCGTGATCTTGCGGTCTTCCAAGGCCCGCAGCAGTTCGACCTGTACCTTGGGCGAGACCTCGCCGATCTCGTCCAGAAACAGGGTGCCGCCGTCGGCCAGTTCGATCTTGCCCTTGCGGCGGTTGGCCGCGCCGGTGAACGCGCCCTTTTCGTGCCCGAACAGCTCGGACTCGAGCAGGCTTTCCGAAAGCGCGCCGCAATTGACCGCCACGATGGTGCCGAAGGCGCGCTGGCTGCGCGTATGGATCAGCCGCGCCACCAGTTCCTTGCCCGTGCCCGACTCGCCACGGATCAGTACCGACGTGTCGGTCGGCGCCACCATCTCGGCCAGCTCCATGACCTTGCCCATCTCGGGGCTGGCCCCGGTGACGATCTTGGGACCCGAACGCGCCAGACGGCTCTTGAGCACCGCGTTTTCCTTGGTCAGGGTCACCTTCTCGCAGGCCTTGGCCACGATGCGCGACAGCTCCTCGGGGTCGAACGGTTTGACCAGATAGTCGTAGGCGCCCTCCTTCAGGGCGTGCACCGCCGTGTCGACCGAGGCGTAGGCCGTCACCAGGATGATCGCCACGTGGGGGTCCTTCTCGCGCACCCGTCCCAGCAGTTCCAGGCCGTCCATCTTGGGCATCTTGATATCCGAGACGATGACGTCGAAAGGCTTGCGTCCCAGCAGGCCGAGGGCCTCGCTACCGCTGCCGGCCGCCTCCACATCGTAGCCGTCTTCGCTGAACCAGTGCGTCAGTGACTCGCGCACGTGCAGTTCATCGTCGACGATCAGGATTCGCGGGATTCGCTGGCTCATCAAACGTCCTCCTCGGCTTGCTTGCTCGGCTGGTGAGGCAGAAAAATCGTGAAACGACAGCCCTCACCCGGCTTGGTCTCCAGGTCGATGCGCCCGCTGTGACTCTTGACGATACCATAGACCACCGACAGGCCCAGCCCCACGCCCCCGTCCTCGCTCTTGGTCGAGTAGAAGGGCTCGAAGGCGTGGCGCGCCACGTCCGCGGCCATGCCCGGTCCGTTGTCGGCGACCACGATTTCCAGACCCTTGGCCACCGGCCGGGTGGTCAGCTCGAGCTGGCCCCCATTGTACATGGCCTGGGCCGCGTTGATGAACAGGGCCATCAGCGCCTGTTGGATCTTGTTCTGGTCGGCCAGAATCGTCGGGATACCCGTATCGAGTTTCCGCACCACATCCACGGCGTTCAGTTCGAACTGGTGGTTGACCAGGAAGATGGCCTTCTCCACTGTCTCGTTGACGTTGATCCGGGCCAGGCTGCCGCTGCCCCGGTGGGCGAAGGTCAGCAACTGGGCCACGATCTCGCCGCAACGCGTGGCTTCCGAGGAAATGGATTCCAGATAGCCCAGATTCTTGCGGCAGTCGTCATCCATCTCGGTCTTCTTGATCCGCCGCACCAGGATCTTGGCGTAGGTCACGACACTGGCCAGCGGGTTGTTGATCTCGTGGGCCACGACCGCCGCCAGCTTGCCCAGCGAAGCCATCTTCTCCACCTGCACCATCTGGTCACGGGCGCGCACCAGTTCCTCGGTCTTGGCGTCGACGCGCTGCTCCAGGGTGTTGCCCCACTCGAGCAGTTCGGTGCGGGCCTGCTGCAGGTCCAGGGTCAACAGGTTGAAAGAGCGGTCCAGGGTCCCGATTTCGTCGGCCGACTCGTCATTGATACGCACGGTCAGATCGCCGGCCGACAACTTCTCGGTCTGCTGGATCAGGCGCGCCACCCGGCGATAGACGATCTCGCGGCCGGCGAAGTAGATCACCAGCACCGCCAGGATGACCCCGACCAGGCCGGCGACCCCCATGCCCGTGATGATCTGGCGCCGCGCCTGGTGGAACTGCTCGAGGTCCATGTCGATGTCCAGGACCCCGAGCAGGGCATCGGCCTTCTCGTCGGCGTGACAGTCGGCCGTCGAGCAGGTCGGCCGGTTCAGCAGAACCTGACTGACCGCCAGGGTCATCCGTCCGTCGACCTCGACCACCCGCGCCCGCTCGTGGGGCGGCAGGGTCGCCGGCGGCGGCGTCTGCTTGTGGCACAGCTGGCACTTGGCCTGATCCGGATTGAGGTGCTGCCCGATCTCGCCGTGGTCGGTCGAGTAGGCGATCTGCCCCCCGCGCGTGTAGATCCGGATCCGTTCCACATCCCGGTGCACGGCGAAGTCGTCGATCGTGCTCTGGATGTTGTCCCGCGAATTGACGACCATCGACTTGTGCAGCACCGAGATCGCCGTCTCGGCCAGCTCAAGTCCGTTCTGCCTGATGATGCCGGTGGTGGCCCGCTTCTGCAGCTCGACGTTCACGATCGTCGTGGCCAGGAAAACCGCGGCCAACAGGATCGACGAGATCACCGTCATCTTGCCTGCTACGCTCAGCTTCATCAGGCACCTCCGGTCAGTGCGTCAGTTCGACGAACGGATCTTTCGGCTTGGCGCCGGCCAGCGGGCCCTCCGGATAGACGGGCAGATAGCGCACCGCCAGGGAGAAGGCGTACACACCGATGGCGACCATGCCCATCGAGACCACGAACTCCATCCAGTGGGGTTTGTATTCCGCACCGGTGCCCAGTTGGAAGGCCGTCACCGCCACGTTCATGCGGTTGAAGATGATGCCGAGCACGACCAGGAACTGGGCGCCGCTCAAGGCCAGCGCGTTGCGCCGCACCCGCTTCATGAACAGCAGCACCATGGGCACGATCCCGCCCAGGATGATCTCGGCCAGGAAGAACCACGAGGCCTTGTCGAAGGCGAACGCATAGTGCAGGGCGTCGCGCACGATCAATTCCTCGATCCGCACTACCAGATAGACCATCAGCATGACCGCCGTGGCCCGACCGACGCCGCGCAGCAGATCCGCTTCCAGCTTCTTGCCAAAACCGCGCAGGGCCAGGAACGACTCCACATTGGTCATGGCCAGGCCCAGGGTGATGGCCGAGATGAAAAACAAAATGGGCAGGATCGGCGAGTACCACAACGGATGCAGTTTCTGCGGCACAATCACATAGAGAGTCCCCAGCGAACTCTGGTGCATCGTCGAAAGCAGGACACCGGCAATGACCAGCCCCGGCGTCAGGTAGGAGTGCATGAAGTGCATCTGCTTCTTATAGCCGAAGCGCTCGAGCACCAGCGGCAAGAACTCGAGAAAGAGCACCGTCGTGTACAGCATCACGCACCAGCCGACCTCGAACATGACCGAGTGCGGGTTCCAGAAGACCAACGGGTGCCAGATATTCCACGGGCGGCCCAGATCCACCAGCAGGGCCCCGATGACGATCAGGTAACCCAGGAACGCCGTCAGCACCGCGGGCCGGGCCAGCGGGCGGTAGCGATCCAGGTGGAAGATGTAGACGACCGCGGTCACGGCGAAGCCGCCGGCGCCCAGGGACACGCCGCAGAGCAGATCGAAACCGATCCACAGGCCCCAGGGCATCTGGTCGCTCAGGTTCGAGACCGCGCCCAGACCCATGGTGAAACGGCGCACGATCACCACGGCCAGCAGGACCATCAGGCCGACGAAGAAGGTCGACCAGAAGTGCAGACGAAGGGATTTCGGATTAGTCATTGTGCCCGCCTCTCTCCTTTTTCTCGGCCTCGGCCACGGCTTCCTTGCGGGCGCCCAGCCAGTACATGCCGCCCAGGAACGCGCCCCAGACGGGAATGATCTGCGGCAGTTT
Organism: Candidatus Krumholzibacteriota bacterium; assembly: GCA_024277025.1. Lineage (GTDB taxonomy): Bacteria > Krumholzibacteriota > Krumholzibacteriia > LZORAL124-64-63 > LZORAL124-64-63 > JAGRNP01. The sequence goes on from JAJRWA010000271.1 coordinate 5,542, forward strand.
CTCCAGTACGTTCCAGGTCAGGTGGGGCAGGTCCTGCTGCGGCACGTTGTCCGGCAGGCCCGACTGCTCAGCCGGCTTGCTCAGCAGCATCAGGACGCTCGTGCCACCGGCTTCCTTCTCACCATAGATCTCCCCCGTGTAGCGCTCCGGATTGGCCGCCAACCGACGCTTCGCTTCCTTCAGCATCGCCTCGCGCTCGCCGAAGTTGGTCGCCCCGGTCGGACAGACGCTGGCGCAGGCCGTGGGCAGGTCCCTGGTCACGCGGTGGACACACATGTCGCACTTGCGGACCCGCGGATTGGTCGAGTACCACTCGTAGGTCGGAATGCCGAAGGGGCAGGCCATCATGCAGTAGCGGCAGCCCATGCATTTCTTGGCGTCCCAGGTCACCGGCCCGAAGGACGACTTCTCCAAGGCCGCCACCGGACAGACCGAAACGCAGGTCGGATCCTCACAGCTCATGCACAGATGCCGGGCATACTGGCCATCGCTGAGGGATTCGACCCAGGTGTAGGACTCGTGGTCCAGTTTGGTGGGTTTGTGGGGTTTCTGATCGTGCTCGGACTGGCACGCCTGCTCACAGGCACCGCAGCCGATACACAGGCTCTGGTCGAACAGAAGAGCGTATTTAGACATGGCTTCTCTCTCTCCGTGGTACGGAAGACAACCGTGCCGGATAGTGGTGTTGAAATTTTTAATAGGCCACGGGCGGACAAAGGTAAAGTTTATTTTTTAACAAGACCTAGCAAAACACTGTCATTTAGTAATTTACATATTAATTGAGTATGATTATCCACCTCAATGGATGAACCTTAAGTCGCTGTCAGACAGAAGCTTCAAAAAGGGCGGTTGGCGCCATCCCGGGCGCCGCGAAACAGGAGTGTTTTGATTAATTCCTCAACACTTGATATTATTGGCGTTGAAATATCAATACAGTCTCGCCGAAAACCCTGCCGGAGAGCCGATCAGACGTGCTCGTCCCGCCGCAGCGATTCGGGCTGCCGGGTGATCCAGCCCGCTTCCTTCTGCTTGGCAATGACCTCGACCGCCTCGGTGCAATGGAAACGCAGCAGCTGGCGCAGGGTGCCGAATCCCTGTTGCTGCAGCCGGGGGATCATGCGAAAGAACAGCTCGGCCGTGACCATGGCGTCACCCAGAGCGGTGTGACGACCGTGCAAGTCGATCTGATACAACTCGCAGAGCGTCTCCAGTTCATAGGTGCGCAAACTGGGATTGAGCAGCGAGGCCAGGCGCAGGGTGTCGATAAAAACCAGTTCTTCCCAGGGCCGCCCGTGCCGCCAGCATTCGCCCCGCAACACGGTCAGATCGAAGGGTATGCCGTGGCCGACCACGACCCGGTTGGCCGCCAGGCGCTGAAAGTCGGCGTAGACCTCGGGAAAAGCCCGCGCGCCGGCCACCATCTCGTCGGTGATGCCGTGAATGGCCGTCGAGGTCGGCGGGATCGGCACGCCGGGATCCACCAGGTCGTCGATCATCCGGCTGCGGTACATGCGGGTGCCGTGGGCGGTAACCGCGCCCAGGGACACGACCCGGTCACGCTTGGCGTCAAGCCCGGTGGTCTCGGTGTCCATGATCAGGGTGGGCAACTCGTCCAGGGAGACGTCCAGGTCCAGGGCCGTGGGCACCGGCGGCACTTCGTGCAATTCCAGATCGAACTCGACGCCGGGCCGGTTGCGGTCGAGCTCCACCGCGGGAAAGATGATGATGGCGCCCGCTCCGTCGGCCAGGGGCGTCACCCGCCCCTGCAGCTCGGCCCCGTCCAGACGTTCAAACATGGTTTCCAGGGCACGGCCGGCCCGCTGCGCCTTGCCGATAGCCTTCAGCACACTCTGGCGGCTGAGCGCCGCGAACAACGATGTGCCCACCCGCGCCCGCTGCTCGCCCAGCAACTGGCGCGCCGGCGCGTTCAGCAGGCTGACCTGCCCCTGCTCCGTGACCACGACCACGCCGCTGGACAGGGCCGCCAGCACCGCGACCAGACGTCGGTCCGGTGCCCGTCGCTCCCGGGAAATCTCGTTCTGGTAGTGGGCCAGGGAACCCAGCATGGCTTCGATCTCGGCCTGCGTGCCGGGCGGCGCCTGATCCGGCAGGAGCGCCTCACGGTCGGCCACCAGGTTGAGCACCGCCGTGCGCGCGTGCTCGATGCCCCAGCCGAGCCGGCGCGCGGTCAGCCAGACCCTGATCAGCAGCACGACCGCCGCCAGCCACGAACCGCCGATCACGATCTGCAGGCTGAGCACCGGCCGCTGTCCAGTCAGCATGTGCGGCAGGAGCGAGGCCGCGCCCAGGGCCGCGCAGACGCCGGCCCAGATCATGCTGAGCTGGATCGTGCTGTAGGCGGGTCGGCGCATGGTCAGCCTTCTGCCGTCGGGAATCAGTGGCGTCGTGCGGCCGATTCTAGCAAGCAATGACCGATTTGTAGCGTCTTTTGTCGCCTAATCACTTCACCGCGCCCCTGACCGATGCTACAGTGAAGCGACAACGTCCCTCACCCCAGCCCGGGCGGTCCCCATGATCCGGAACCCCAAACTGCGAGCCCTGGTGGGCGTCGTGCTCGGCGCCTGCGCCGCGGCCAGCCTGACGCTCAGCGTGCTGCCCCTGGTCCTGTTCCAGGCCAAGATCGGCGACGAGTCCACCCTGGCTTATCTCTTGAGCAGGTTCCTGCCCCACATGGCGCTCATCTGGGCGGTCGGCGGTTGGGCGGTCTCGCGCGCGACCACGGTGCTGGCCGGCGCCGTGACCCTGGGCATCACCGGCCTGACCTAGGCCCTGTTCCTGATGTTCTTCGCCCTGCAGCCGGCGCCGAAGATCCTGGCTGTGGGCGGGGGAGCAGGTCTGGTCTATTGGTTCCTGGGCGGTCTGCTGCTGGCCCGGCTGCTGACCGCACCACCGACGGCAGAGGCGGACGAGGCATGATGGTCCGGATCATTGACTTCCTGCGTGAACAGCATCCGTTCGTGCTGTTGACGACCGAGGAACTGGCGCTGATCACGGCGGCCGCCACGACCCGGACCTTCGCCGCCGGCGAGACCATCCTGCGGCAGGGCGGTCCCGTCAGCAGTTGCCTGTTCCTGATCGCGGACGGCAGTGTCAGCCTGAAACGTCCGGCTGCCGCCAACCAGTTGCTCGAGGAGGGCGACTGCTTCGGCTACCCCTCGATCATCAGCCAGACCGCGCCCTCGGCCTCGGTCGTGGCCGAAACGCCGGTGACGGTGCACTGCGTTCCCGCCGATCTGTTCACCGAGCTGCTGCGCAACGCCGGCTTCGCCGAGTTCTTTCTCAAGAATCTGGGCGAGCGCCTGCGCCAGATCAGCCCCGGCGGGCACGCCAGCCTCGGCGGCGAGCTGACCACGGCCATCGGCGAACTGGGCCTGCGCTCGCTGATCATGGTTTCACCCGACGACACGGTGGCCGACGCGGCCCGGGCCATGCGCGACGCCGGCGACGATGTGGCCATCGTCGACTGTCTGCCGCCGGGCATCATCACCGATCACGATTTTCAGGTGAAGGTGCTGGCTGATGATCTTGGCCCCACTACACTCGTCGAAGAGGTGATGACCCGTGACCTGAAGACGCTGCCGGACGAAACGCCGGTCCACGGCGCCCTGCTGTTCATGCTCGAGGAGAAGATCCACCATCTGCCGGTGACCCGGAACGGCGATAACGGCGA
>JAJRWA010000272.1 GCA_024277025.1 Candidatus Krumholzibacteriota bacterium
CGCCAAAAGCATGGCCCCCAACACCCTGGTCAACAGCAGTCGCGACATCGGTCGCACCTTTCGTCGCAGAAGAAATCAGATCGAGACGCGCAGCACGTCCTTGATGGCCAAACCGGCCAGCAGCGAGAACACCATGAAGGCTACCAGCCAGTCCATGGACAGTCCCAGATACGATGTCGTGCGGACCGGCAGCCTGAGAGTCATGGCCGTGACCGGACTATCACCCGGCAGCGGCGGCGCGCCGGGATACAACAGCGTGTGCAGCCAGTTCCCGCCGCTGGTTTCGCCCACGGCGATCAGGCGGTCGCCGACCGGCACCGTGCGGCGCACGACTTCGCGGTCGCCATCACTGACGACCAGTTCATGATCGCCGGGCTGGCCGGCCCGGATCCGCCAGGCCACGGCACCCGTCTTGATGTCGCGCACCGGCCCGGCTACGACGGCCAGGCCGGCCGGCGCCCTCAAGGCCACCTGCGCCAGGTCCGCGGCCGGCAGCGTCACCGAGAACACGGTCTCTTCCTCCACCTGCAGCGGCCGGTGGGCAAAGCGCCCATCCAACTGGGCCAGCGTCAGCACCATCGGCACCATGAGCACGACCAGGGCGGGCAAGGTCAGCGACAGATAGCGCAGATTGGCCCGGGCCAGATCCCACTGGATGCGGCCCACGATGCGCAGGTGATCCTGGTACAGTCCCATCTCGTAGATGTGGCCGAAGAGGCGGTCGCGCACCCGCGTGAGTTTCGCCTGCGGCGTGACGGCCTTGAACAGCAGCAGGGCCCAGACGGAAGTCAGCACCGCCACCAGGATCATGGCCAGCGCCGGCCACGCGGCCAGGGGCCCGAGCAGCAGGTCGAAGAACTTGGTCATGCCGTCGTTCAGGTAGCGCATGGTTCTAGGAAATATACCCCAGGCCCTGCATCCGTTTGCGGATCTCCTCTTCCGAGTCGCCGCCCTCCTCGAACTTCTTGATCTCGCGTTCGAGCACGTGCTGGACGAACTCCTCGGTGCTGCTGTAGCCGGCGATCCGCGCCGCGCGCTGCACCTTCTCCATCAGGTCCTTGTCCAGTTTGATCTTGCCTCCGCCGCCAAACATGCGGCACCTCCTTTATTGGTCGTTCGCCTCGAACAGGCTGCCGCCCACCATCTCGGCCGGCACCGGCAGCCCGAACAGCCGCAGGATCGTCGGGGCCATGTCCACCAGCGCGGGATTGGTGCGCCGGATGGGCCGGTTGGCCATGATGATGCCCGGCACTTCGTCCGCGGCGATGCAGTGATCGCCGCTCCACTTGAGCATGTTGTCCTCGAACTCGGTGGGCATGATTCTACCCAGGGCCGATTCGTTGCTGCCGCGCCAACCGCGGCAATAACCCACCACGATATCCGGGCCCGTGTCCCGGTACTGCCCATGATAAACCTGATCGGCCCGATCGGCGGTCTTGATCGCCCGCCGGCCGTCCAGGGGGTCGACCACGGCTTCCAGTTTCAGTTTCAATTCATTCAGCAGATCCTCGCGCGCCTGGCCCGGTTCGACCGAGCCCTGCTGCTCGCGCCCCCGCTGGTTGATGTACAGACCGTTGATGCCGATCGCGTACGCCCTGGTGCGCCACCAGTCGACGCCCAGCAGCATCTCCACGTCCGCCGGTTCGTAGCCGTCCTGCAGCACCAGATAGCCGTTGTCGTACAGCCAGGTGTTCAGGTGGAAAGCCCGGTTCCAGGGCGCGAAGCCGTGGTCGGACATGACGATCACCGTGGCGCCCTCGCCGGCCTTCTTCACAGCCAGCCCCAGCGCCTCGTCCAGCTCGACGTACACCTCGCGGATGCGCTCGGTGTGGCTCAGGTCGCTCGTGGCGTGGGTCGGCGAGTGGGGATCCATGTTCCGCCAGACCATGTGGCAGGTCTGGTCCGGCGAGTTGAAGTAGAAGAACAGGAAGCCACTGTCCAGAGCCGCGAACCGGTCCAGCTCGCTGCCCAGCTGGGCCAGACGTTCCTGCAGCACCAGCTCGCTCTGCTGCACGTAGCCGTCGTCGTCGAAGAAGTCGTTCTCCAGGGCGCTGGTGTCGTCGGGCAGGCCCTGGGTGTAGAACAGGCCCGTGTCCTCGGCGATCTCGCGGCTGTAGCCGGACGGCGTGGAGATCGGCATTTCCGGCCGGACCGGATCGATCTGCACCGGTGTGACGTATAGCCGCAGCTGGGGCGCGGTCTCGATCAGGTAGAAGCGGCAGATACCGGGCACGCTCTTGACCAGCGGAATCATCTCGAACTCGACGTTGATCCAGCCGCTCCACTCGCCCTCGTTCAGCACCAGTTCGGTGTCGCCCACGGTCAGCCACACGGCGCGGCTTTCCCGGTCCACCCGCCCGATCACATCCACCTTCGCTTCGGGGTCGCCTTCGCGCCAGGTGTTGGCCGGACCGGCCAGATCGGCCTTGAAGTTGCCCTGGTCCAGGTAGACCGACACCACGCGGCCGCCGCCCAGATCCTGGTTCGCCGGCGGGTCGTCGGTGATCAGGGTCGAGATACCGTAGTTGCCCGTCAGGTCGGGCGTGCCCATGCCGCTCAGCGAGCGCACCTCGCACTCGACCGGCGGGAAGTTGCTCGGCACGCGGAAGATCGTCGCGTCCACGCCCGCGTCGCTCAGCAATTCCCAGAAGGCCGTGCCGTGGCGCAGATTGCGCACCTCGCTGCCCCCGCGCGGGATCTTCCAGGCGCCCAGCCGCCAGAAGCGGGTCGCGCCCTTGGCTTCGCTGGCCGAGAAGAACGGCAGCAGGGTCGCGGGGTCGCGGTGGATGAAGTCGAAGATGCCGTGCCCGCCCGGATCCCGGCCGGTGATGAAGTTGGACCA
>JAJRWA010000273.1 GCA_024277025.1 Candidatus Krumholzibacteriota bacterium
CCGGGCTGTCCCGGCCTGAGCGGCACCATGTACGGTATCATCTGCGAGGAACTCGAGCGCGGCGACAGCGGCCTGCGCAGCTTCGCCTCGGTGCAGGGCAGTCTCGTGATGTGGCCCATCGCCAACTACGGCACCGCCGAGCAGAAGGAACGCTGGCTGCCTGATCTGGCGGCCGGCAAGAAGGTGGGCTGCTTCGGATTGACCGAGGCGAACCACGGCTCGGATCCGGGCGGGATGGAAACCCATGCGGTGCGCGACGGTGACCAGTGGATCCTCAACGGCTCCAAGCTGTGGATCACCAACGCTAACCTGGCCGATGTGGCCGTGGTCTGGGCCCGCACCGACGAGGGCGTGCGCGGCTTCCTGGTCGAGCGCGGCATGGACGGTTTCTCCACCAACGTGATCCACGGCAAGTACAGCCTGCGCGCCAGCGACACCGGCGAACTGGTGTTCGACGACGTGAAGGTGCCCGAAAGCAATCGCCTGCCGGACGCCATCGGCCTGAAGGCTCCGCTGAACTGCCTGAACCAGGCCCGTTACGGCATCGCCTGGGGCGTCGTCGGCTCGGCGGCCGACTGCTACGACACCGCCCTGCGTTACGCCGGCGAACGCGAGCAGTTCGGCAAGCCCATCGCCTCGTTCCAACTCGTGCAGCAGAAACTGGTGCACATGCTGACCGAGATCACCAAGGCCCAGGGCCTGTCCCTGCAGATGGGACGGCTGAAGGACGACGGCATCAATCCCACGCCCATCGTTTCGCTGGCCAAACGCAACAACGTGGCCATGGCCCTGGACTGCGCCCGCACCGCGCGCGACATCCTGGGCGCCGCCGGCATCACGGACGAGTTCTCCCCGGGCCGGCACATGGCCAACCTGGAATCAGTCATCACCTACGAAGGCACCCACGATGTGCACACGCTCATCGTCGGCGCCGAAATCACGGGTATTCCGGCTTTTCGCTAGAACCTGAACGGCAAAGGAGCCAGACACATGTCACTGGATTGGTTACCCCGCGATGACGGGCTCAAGAACCACGCCCTGTTCGGATCCGAGCACTGGGGCACCGAGGCGCCCTGCACAATCTACGAGAAACGCCCGGTCACTGATCCGGACGGCAAGACGGTCGACGGGCTGTTCACGGCCTGGATCACTTTGAACAATCCGGCCCAGTACAACTCGTACACGACCGAGATGGTCAAGGGCGTGATCGCCGGCTTCCAGGCCGCTTCGTCGGACCGCTCGGTGGTCGCGGTGATCTTCACCGGCGCGGGCGACAAGGCCTTCTGCACCGGCGGCAACACCAAGGAATACAGCGAGTACTACAGCCGCCGGCCCAACGAGTACGGCGAGTACATGGATCTGTTCAACGCCATGGTCGACGGTATCCTGAACTGCAAGAAGCCGACCCTGTGCCGGGTCAATGGCATGCGCATCGCCGGCGGCCAGGAGATCGGTATGGCCTGTGACCTGACCCTGGCGAGTGACCTGGCCATCTTCGGCCAGGCCGGACCCAAACACGGCTCGGCTCCCGACGGCGGCAGCACCGATTTCCTGCCCTGGATGCTGCCCACCGAGGACGCCATGTGGAACTGCATCTCGTGCGAGATGTGGTCGGCCCACAAGATGAAGCAGAAGGGCCTGATCACCGCGGCGGTGCCGGCCCTGAAGGTGGGCGGCGAGTTCGTGCCCAATCCCGGCGCGATCACCGACAAGTACATCGAGAACGGCGCCGTTGTCTTCGGCGACCTGAAGACCGGCGACGAGGGCCGCGCGGCCCGGGCCCTGGTCAAGGAAGGCGAGATCGACCTGAGCGGCCTGGACGCCGAGATCGACAAGGTCGTCTGGCGCTTTGCGAACCTCTTCCCCGGCTGCCTGATCAAATCGATCGACGGCATCCGGGCCAAGAAGAAGTTCTTCTGGGACCAGACGAAACTGGCCAACCGGCACTGGCTGGCGGCCAACATGACGGGCGAGGCCTTCCTGGGCTTCACCGCGTTCAACAACCGGAAGCTGACCGGCGTCGATACGATCGACTTCATCCAGTACCGGCAGCTGGTCGCGGCGGGCGCCATGATGGACGACGAATTGTTCGCCAAGGTGCTGCCGCAGCCCAAGGAAGGTTGAGGGGCTTGGCGGCCGGCAGCGGCGACGGCAATCCGCGCCGAGGCGGGCATCGTGCGTTTGCTTGGCGACCAATTGCCGGACGCGGCGTTCGGCACGATGTGTTGCGGTCCGGCACGAATTATGCTAATTTTTACCTGTGGTTAAAAATTATCTAGGTTTTTTTAAGGTATGGTTAAAAATGGAGACTCTCAATCGCTATCTTGAATCTCAGGTCCACAAGGACCTTGGTAAGAAAATGGTCCTCCTGGCCGGCCCCCGCCAGTGCGGCAAAACAACCCTAGCAAAGAAGTTATTGGAATCCGAGTCTTCCGGAGACCGTAACCGATACCTCAACTGGGATGCACTCGAAGACCGGGATCTGATCCTCGAAGAGCGCTTCCCTGCCGGGCCTGGCCTCCTGGTCCTGGACGAGATCCACAAGTACTCCCGGTGGAGGCAGGTCGTAAAGGGCCTGTACGACAAGCGGAAAGAGGAAATCAGCATCCTGGTGACCGGCAGCGCCAAATTGGACCATTACCGTCATGGGGGTGACTCCCTGCAGGGACGTTACCATTTCCACCGTCTGCACCCGCTGTCTTTTGCCGAAATCGGCGGCGCGTCCCAAAATGACCTGAACGACCTACTGGCTTTGGGAGGATTTCCGGAGCCCTTCCTCTCCGGCTCCGAAAAAGAAGCCAGGCGTTGGAGCAAGGAATACCGCTCCCGCCTGGTGACCGAAGATCTCCAGGATCTGGAACAGGTCAAGGACATCGCCCTGGTCCAGCAGTTGGTCCTGCGGCTGCCCAGTCTGGTCGCCTCGCCACTGTCCATCAATTCCCTGCGCGAAGACCTACAGGTGGCCCACCAAACTGTGGCACGCCGGCTGACCATCCTCGAGAATCTCTACATGATCTTCCGCATCCATCCCTTCGGAGGCCCCTCGATCAAAGCGGTCAAAAAGGAAGCCAAACACTACCATCTCGACTGGACGGTCGTCTCTGATCCCGGGGCCCGGCTGGAGAATCTGGTGGCCTGCCACCTTCTGAAATGGTGCCACTTAATGGAGGATACCGAAGGCCGCTCAGTGGAGCTGCGTTTCTATCGGGACACGAACGGCCGGGAAGTCGATTTCGTCATTCTCGAAGACGAACAGCCGGTTCAGTTCATCGAGTGCAAGACCGCCCAGGGCAGGCGCACCCGTGGTCTTTCCTTCTTGAAAGGGAAATTTCCCCAGGTCCCGGCCGTTCAAATCGACACCCAGACGACGACGGACACGATATCCCGCGCCGGGATCAGGATGGTGAACGTGACACAATTCCTTGGGGACCTTGTCTAGAAGTATTAGGACAAACAACCGGGCATTTTGGCCATTCGCGGCCAGCCCCCAGCTCAGACCCCTCTATGAGCCGCTCCGATCATCCCCTCACGCAGGTCCGACAATATCGTGGATTCAGGCCCAGGTCTCGTCGTCGGTGCCGGCCATCTGATCCATATCCGGCCACTCAACCGCATCTGCCGCCTGGTTGAAATGGAGCTCCGTCTGCGGTGGCAACTTTGCCGGCAACACTTCTGGTGCCGACGTCGGTTCCCCACGAGCACAGTGCAGTGCGGAACTCGCTGTCACCTTCCCAGTGTTCGCCACCCACCGGCCGGTAAACAATCACTTCCAGCGGATCCTCGTCCTCCTATTCCCTATCCGCCCCGCTTGTCACCCTGCTGGGTCGAGCGGTCGACCCGGGTACTGGCCATGGCGCTGACCACATTATTCAACCGGACCACTCGGCCGTCCGGCGGGAACCGCAGCACATCCAGGTCCTTGTCATGGGTCACGACTCGTCTGTTGCCGGCGAGCCGTTCGGGATTCTCTCTGCGAAAAGCAATCGCAATGTGATAGTATATAGGCAATATCTGATTGGCTGGCCTATATCCAGGGAGAGTGACTATGCCTAACTTTATGCCTCGTCTGTCGGGTTGCGTCTTGATCGCGGTCTGTCTGGTTTTTGCGACAGCCCGGGCTGTCGACTACGGCGCCCACGATCGGCTGGAAAGTGTCATCCCCATCGACAATGTCGAGTGTTTGGTGCTGCGCGACTCGATGATGTTCGCGGTGGCCGGAGACAGCCTGACGGTCATGGATCTCGCCGCACCGGATCGGCCCGCCGTCCTGGCCGTGTTGGACACCGGACACGTCGACGCCCGTCGTCTGGCGGTGGAAGACTCGTTGATCATCCTGATGTATGACGATGCGACCCAGCTGATCTTGCGCCCGGAGCGCGGGGCGGTGGTGCTCGCCGCAACCCTGCCGGGGGGACAGAACTTCGCGCACTGTGGGGACCGGCTGTTTATCGGCGGGGCCGACGCGGCGGCGCTGGTCTACGACATTTCCACGCCCGACCAGCCGGCGATGATGCCGGCGGTGGACTTGGGCGGGCGCCTGCTGGGCGGGACGTTGACCGATGTCCTGGTTGCCCGCAGGGAGACGTTTCCCGACGGTGCCGGCTATCGCGAGTACCTGATCGGATTGGATGCCGACGGAGACTTGCCGGCTGCGGTTCCGGATACGCTGGGCTCAGTCTCGGGCGACAACTACGGCACGGTCCGCACCTATTCGGCGTTGCTGTCGGATCGGGGCGGTTTTTCGGTGCTGATATCCACCCGGTATTGGGACGCCCTGTGTGGGTTGAGCACGGCCGTCTATTCGAGCTCGGCCCTCGCCTCCCTGCCCAGCGCCGGTCTGGATCTGGTTGCCGGCGAGATTGCCCCTTCCGTCGTCGCCAATTCATGGTACACGTTCACCCGCGACAATATCGGTGGCTGCGGCCAGTGGGGCCTGGCTGCGAACCCGGTCCCGGATGGGCCGGCCGCCACGACCCCCTTCCGTCTCTCCGCGAGGCAGGGCATGACCCTGGCCGCCGATGGGGATGTTCTTGTCGTGGCGAGGGCCGGGGCGACCGATGGTGAAGCCGGGGCCGTCTACGTGTCCCGCACGACGGCCCGACAGTTCGCCCAGCGGGACCCCATGTGGGCAATCGGCGGCGATGCCGCCACCGCTTGGGTGGGCAGTCCGGACCGCAGTCAGGGGCAGATCGCCTGGCTGCTGGACGAGGTCAGGTGCTATTACGAGGGACCGAAATGCGAGGCGTTCGAGGCCTGGACTGGCCAGTGGTCGCTGCAGACCCTGACTACGGAAGGCGACCCGGTGATCGAACGGTTCGTCCTCGACGGCCACCCCGATTCCCAGCTTCGCCTGGCCGCGGATGTCCGCGCGTTCGGCCTGGGCAATGATACGATTCTGGATCCGCGGGTGGACATCAGGAGCGGGGACGGTTCGACCGTGCTGGGCACGGTTCATGGTGTGGGTTCGCGGGCACTCGCCAGGTACGGTGACCTGGTGCTGGCAGCCGGCTGGGGCGGCTTGACGCTGTTGGATTGCACGATCCACGATCAGCCCCGCATTCTCTGGTCGCGAACGGACCTCAGGCTCTCCGCGCTGGCGGTGGACGGTGAAACCGTTCTGACCGCCGGCCACTATGGGGGCATCGAAGTGCTGACGGCCAATGCCGACACCACGTTCAGTTCGGTTGCTTCGATCGTCACCGGCGGCCGGGTCACGACCATGCACACCGAAGGCAGCGTGCTGTGGCATGCGGTGGCGAACCGGGTTGTCGCAACCGACGTATCCGATCCAGCCGACCCGATACAGCTGAGCTCCCATGAGCTGCTGGCCGACGTCAGAGGGTTCTGCGTGAGCGGTCCGTTTCTGTATGCGGCCTGCGGCGCCGCCGGTGTGCTGGTCTACGAATTGGACGGCCTGGGCGGAGCGACCTACCTGGGAGGAGATCCGCGGTGGCAGGCCCTGGACGTGGTGATCGCCGACGGAAGGTTGATCGTGACCGAGGCCGACGGCGTGCAGGCACTTCCCCTGCAGGAGGGAGACCCCTTGCCGTCCTTCCTGCAGTCGTTCGATGGCCGGATTCAGGACGGTGGAGCGGTCGAACTGGTGTGGACGCTTCAAGGCGAGGCCGAGGTCAGGGTGGTGCGCGTTGTTGGCGGTGAAGTTGTCGTGCTGCCGCAGGCGATCGCCGGTGACGGGCGCTTTGTGGCCGTCGATCACCAGCCCGTCAGTTGGCAGGGGGTGTATTCCTACCGCCTGTCCGTGCGGAACGCGTCCGGTACATGGTCGCAGCTCGCCACCCTGGACCTGCCGGGACCGATCGGACTGCCCGGCATCACCAGTGTCATACCCAACCCGTTCAATCCAACGGTGCGGATCGGTTTTCGCCTTGGACGCGCCGATCGTGTCGAGTTGGCCGTGTTCGATGTGCGCGGGGTGCGCATGCGGACGTTGTACAAGGGCGTAATGCAGGCCGGCAGCCATGAGCTTGCCTGGAACGGCAGGACGGATGACGGTGCGACCGCGGCGGCGGGCAGCTATTTCTGTCGTCTGGCCACGGGGACCAGCTTCTACACCCAAAAGATGATCCTGTTGAAGTAGGCTGTCGCTGGTTGCCGCGCAGGACGGCGCTCTGCTGACTCGGGTCGAACGGCACTGAATCGTAGTCGCGTAACCATTCTGGTTGGGCCCAGGCAATGTGGCAGAACGACCCTCGCGAGGGAATTCGTCATTTCGATCTTGAGGATCCGGTCAGCTTGACCAGGCTTGATGATCTTCCGCGGCCGCCCCAGCGTAAATCCGCTCTCATAGTCCACCGACACGACGAACGTTTCCCTCTGCGTAGTGAGGTAGATTCACGCGGAAGGAGGAATTGGATTTGCTGAGGGACAACACGAATGCGTCTTCAGCTATTTCTCAATTCACTGCTGTCCTAAACAGGACAGGGTTCTCTTCCTGCCCCTTAATTCCCAACATTTTACCCGCCTAAATTACGCTTTTTTCAGATGAGGTTGCCCGTTTTTGTCCTGGTCTCCACGCTAGCCTGTCCTGATCACGGCAGCCCCAGCTCCAACTGCACCGGCATTGGTAGAAGTGGCGGCGTATTGAACGGATCATCA
>JAJRWA010000274.1 GCA_024277025.1 Candidatus Krumholzibacteriota bacterium
GCCGACGATGTCGCGCCACACCTCGGGGTGGCCCGTCAGCGCTCGCGCGGTGGCGGCGACGAAGCCGCCGAGGAAGAAGAAGGTCCAGATCCGGTTGAGCATTTGCACTCCGCAGGTCGCTGTGCGGGCGGGTTCCCGCTGGATTGTTCGGGTTCACCATAACGGGCGGTCCAGTGTGTGTATATGGCTTTTCGGCGGTGGTTGGCCGGTCAACCGTCTGGTGTTGCGCCGCGGGGAGGCGAGCTGTTTTTGGCCATCCTGAACCTGTTGATGGTGCCGGTCGTCCCGGCGTTGCTGGACCGGTTCACCGGGCGGAATGGGTTGGTGGCGAAGATGCCGTAGTATTTGGGAAATAATTTTCTACAAAAAAACCTGTCCGGATTCCCGAACTGATCTCGTCTATATAGGACAACCACAGTCTTCTATGGATTTTGCCTGAACTTGTGAGATGGAGATCATGATGCCCTTGCGAAGCTTGTTAATCATTGCAGTTATGTCTTTTGTGGCCCATTCGGTCACGATTGCAGGGCCGGTTGACGCGCCCGACGACCGGACTGACCGCCCCGAGGCGCCGACTGTGCTGGCGGTGCCCAACCTCCTGACCCTGAACGAGGATCAGGCTGCGTTACTGTCCCCGTTGCTGCAGCAGGTCCGTGCGGCGCTGGCTGCGCAGCAGGCGGAAACAGCGGCGCTCGAGGCAAAGATTGCCGCCACCAGCGATGCGCAAGAGGTTCGCGTCCTGGAACGACGCGTCGCGGCCGCCAAGCTGCAGGGGGAGATCCGGATCTTTGAAATCCAGGCGGAATTCGCCCGCCGTGAGGGCCGCGTCAGCGAGGCGGAGGCCTTTGACGGGCTCGCCCGCAGCTTGCGAAATCCCGCTCCGCGGAAACCCGCGGCCGTGTTGCCGTCCCGCCAGGAGGTGAGCCGATGAAGACCCGCCCAATTCTGCTGGCGCTTCTGGTGTCCCTGGCTGCGGCCGGGCAGGTTTTCGCCTCCCTGGCCCCGCCGATCCGGATCAGCCGCGAAGGTGACCGCACCTACGCCGAAGCCGACACTCCCTACACGGGCAGCTTTCTGATCGAGACCGGCGCTCCGATGGACGTTGAGTTGATCGCCGTCGGCGGCGAAGGCTGGTCCGGCACCTTCATTTCCGCCCCCGAGGTGGTGCGCATGGGGGGGCAGGATTCCTATGCGGTGAGCTTCGGCGGCACGCCTGGCGCGGATGCGGGCGCGCTGTACCTCGAGTATGCGGTAGACGGCTGGAATCTGCGCGAAACCCTGGACCTCGGCCCCCGGATGTCGGCCAAGCGCCAGCAGGTTACCGGCGTCGTGGTCCCCCTGCCTGACCGGCCGGTCACCAAGTCCGACCCGCGTCCGGACGGGATTCTGGCCCCGTTGCCGCCGAAACCGAAGAAGACGCGCGCGCCGGAACTGAAGACTGTCTTCGACGAAAGCCAGGACACGTCCGGCGGCGCCGACAAACATGTGCGCACGATCACCGTAACCGGTCGCGTGCACTTTGTCCTGCCGCGGTGGCGGGATTTCATGACCGACGACTCGTGGCAGCCCGGCGACGTCAGTCGCGGCGCCCGGGGCGTCACGGTTCGTGCCTACGACGAGGATTCCACCTGGGATGAGTTCCTGGGCGACGATCTTACCGACGACGACGGCAACTTCTCCATCACCTTCGACTGGGACCCCTGCTTCACCTGCGACGCGGAGCCCGACATCTACGTCGAAATCGAGTCCGCCAACTCGCGCATCGAAGTGGAGGACTCGGTCTGGGAGACGAACTACACCATCGAGTCGGCCACCTGGAACGACTATTCCGGCAACAACCTGAACGTGGGCGACTACCGCTTCGCCGACGAGGATCTGCAACCGGTGTTCTTCATCCTGAGCCACGCCACGCGTGGTTTCGACATGATTCTGAATGTCAGCGGGCGGACCCAGGACACCGTTGACTACCAGTTTCCCGGCAACGGAAACTATTACCTGACCCTCTGGGAAGAGATCCACATCAGTCAGGCGAGGGGCTTTAACTCCGGCACCGTCATCCATGAGTACGGCCACCACTTTATCGAGAACTTCGGGGCCTGGGGCAGCATGGACACCTGCAACGGCAAGTGTGACGACGACCCCAACATCGTCGAGGAACTGTTCGGTTCATGCGGTCACTGCCGCTGGTGTGCGGAGTCCCAGGGCGTGGCCTGGAATGAAGGCTGGCCCCAGTGGATGGCCGACTACTACAGCCGGCACCACGTGGCCAATCAGGGCTACCTGCCGCCGACTTATCGCACCTTTGAGACTACCGCCACCTGCGAGGTGACGGGCGAGTTCGAAACCTTCAAGCGGGTTGAAGGCCGGGTGGCAGCCATGATGCGGGACCTGGAGGACAGCGCCGCCGACAACGATACGGTCAACTCGCCCTATCCGGACGCGATGGATGACCCCGCGGCCCGGATCTTCGCGGTTGCCGACCTGGACGAGCCGACCAGCGCCATCGAGTTTTTTCTCGATTACCGCGCCCGCTACAGTCCGCCTGAACCGGCCCTGTGGGAAACAGTGACCAACGCGGGCTATCCCAACTACGATTCCACGCCGCCGACCGCGCCGCAGGGCTTCGCATCCCAGAGCCACACCGTGGGCGTGCCCACCTCGGCCCGCCGGATCTTCATCAACTGGGATGCAGCCACTGATGACATTTCCCAGGTCGCGAAGTACGTCTACAGCTTCTCCCTGAATACGCCGGCCACGCCCAACCAGAATGCCGCCGGCAGTCTGGATCTTTTTGGCAGTTCGATCCAACTCGACCCGGGAAC
>JAJRWA010000275.1 GCA_024277025.1 Candidatus Krumholzibacteriota bacterium
CAATGCAACATGAACTACTTCTGGCCGCGGGACGAGGTGCTGGCCAAGCTGGACCACAAGATGACCGGGGCCTACCACACCATCAGTGATCTGGCGACCAGGAAGAAGATCGCCATGCGGGACGCAGCCTACGTCGTGGCCATCAACCGGGTGGCCGCCGCCTGCCGCGACCGGGGGTGGGTGTGATCCGTGGATGAGCGTGGGCACAGGGATGACCTGAACAGCCGGACTGACCGTTCGGAGAAGGTCGCGCCCTGGCGCGAACAGATCCAGGAGATGCGCCAGACCCGCCGGAAGCAATTCCTGCGGGTTTCGCGCAAGATGCTCAACCATCTGTGCGCCATCTGGTTGGAGGGAGCCCAGGACATGCTGGCGGACTTCGACGAGGCCGCCGCCCCGGACGCCGGTCAGCACGGCGCACAATCCCCGTTGTTGTCAGGAGCGCCGTTCGAGTTGGCTGCCGAGTATCTGGGTGACGAGGAAATCGATCAGCGCATTCACAAGTGGCTGAAAGAAGAGAAAGCCGCCTTCTTCAGCACCGTGGTCGGCGATCCGCGCAGCACGATGCCCGAGATCGCCGAGGCTGTGCGCAGCTACCACGAAATCCTGCTCGGCCGCAGCGGGTTGAATCTCAGTACGCTCAAGAGCCTGCGCGTCTCCCTGATCCAGCGCTTTCTGACCGAGCAGCTGGACTTCATCACGGTGGCCAAGGAGGTGGTGCGCATCACCGATTTCCATGCCGTGCTGGATCATCTGATCATGCCGGCCGGCAGTCACGGCAAGTTGGGGGGCAAGGCGGCGGGTCTGCTGCTGGCCCGCTGGATTCTGGAACAACCCGCGGTGGCTGAACTGGGCCTGGGCAAGATCCGGATTCCGCGCACCTGGTCGATCATCTCGGATGCGGTGATGGACTTTATCAAGCTGAACAACCTCGAAGACGTGATGAACCAGAAGTTCAAGGAGATCACGCAGGTCCGGCGCGAGTACCCGAACATGATCCGGCTCTTCAAGAACAGCTCGTTCCCGCCGGAGGTCTTGACCGGTCTGTCGCGGGCCTTGGACTACTTCGGCGACGTGCCGCTGATCATCCGCAGTTCCAGCCTGCTGGAGGACCGCTTCGGCACGGCCTTCTCGGGCAAGTACAAGAGCCTGTTCCTGGCCAACCAGGGCACCAAGCGGGAGCGGATGGACGCTCTCCTGGAAGCGGTGGCCGAAGTGTGGGCCTCGGTGCTGGGACCCGACCCCATCGAATACCGGCGTGAACGCGGCCTGCAGGAATTCGTCGAGGAGATGGGCATCCTGATCCAGGAAGTGGTGGGCACGCGGGTGGGGCACTACTGGCTGCCGGCCTTTGCCGGTGTGGCCTTCAGCCTGAACGAATTCCGCTGGTCGCCCCGCATCCAGCGCGAGGACGGACTGATCCGGCTGGTGCCCGGTCTGGGCACGCGTGCGGTCGACCGGGTTTCCGATGACTTTCCGGTGCTGGCGGTGCCGGCCCAGCCCGGCCTGCGGGCCAACCCTTCGTTGCAGGAGGTGCTGCGCTACAGTCCGCGCTACGCCGACGTGATCAACCTGGAGACCAACGAGTTCGAGTCCGTGGCCCTGTCCGACCTGCTGGCGGAGGCCGGCGACGACTATCCGCTGGTGGAGCAGGTCTTCTCGGTGCTGGAGCACGACCGGCTGCAGCCCAAGTCGCGCCTGCTGATCGATCCCCATACGGACGATCTGGTGGCGGATATGGAGGGTCTGCTCGGCGGCACGGATTTCATCAACCGCATGAATACGCTGTTGACCACGTTGTCCCAGTACATGAACACACCGGTCGATCTGGAGTTCGCGCACGACGGCAAGGACTTCTACCTGCTGCAGTGCCGGCCCCAGTCCATGAGCGGCGACTCGGCGCCGGCGGTCATTCCGGTCGACGTGCCGGCCGACCATGTCGTTTTTTCGGCCAATCGATACGTTTCCAACGGTTGGGTGCCGGCGATCACCCACCTCGTCTGTGTCGTGCCTGAAGCCTATGGCGCGCTGCCTTCTGTCGAGGCCATGGCCGAGGTCGGCCGGGTGGTCGGCAAGCTGAACGGGCTGTTGCCCAAACGCAAGTTCATCCTCATGGGGCCGGGGCGGTGGGGCAGCCGTGGCGACATCAAACTGGGCGTACCGGTCACCTATGCGGATATCAACAACACGGCCATGTTGATCGAGGTGGCCCGCAAGGTGGGCAACTACGTGCCCGATCTCAGCTTCGGCACCCATTTCTTCCAGGATCTGGTTGAAGCCCAGATCCGCTACCTGCCACTGTACCCCGACGAACCCGATGTCGTTTTCAACGAGGATTTCCTGCTGCGGGCCCCTGGTATCCTGGCGGACCTGCTGCCGGAGTATGCCCATCTCAGCGATTGTGTGCGGGTGATCGACGTGCCGGCCGCCAGCGGCGGCGACGTCCTGCGGGTGTACCTGAACGCCGACCATAACGCGGCGCTGGCCGTCCTGGAGACCGAATCCGAGGAGCGGGAGCAGCAGGTGGCGCCGACCGCCGAGGCGCTGCATGAGCCCCGTCAGTTCTGGCGCTGGCGTTACCGGATGGCTGAGCGGATGGTCCGGGCCATGGACGCCGAGCGGTTCGGCGTCAAGGGCGTCTACTTGTACGGTTCGGTCAAGAACGGCACCGCGCGGCCGGACAGCGAGATTGACCTGCTGGTGCATTTTGACGGTGGCCAGACGCAACTCTATCAGTTGGAATGCTGGTTCCAGGGTTGGAGCCAGGCCTTGGCGGAAATGAACTATTCCCGCACCGGCGTGCGCATGAAAGGTATGTTGAATGTGACCTACCTGAGTGATGCCGAGGTGGCGGCCGGCGCGGGCCTGGCCCGCCTGATCGGAGCCGTGACCAACGCCGCCCGTCCGCTGGCGCTGTCGCAATAAAATAGCCGGGCGGGATCCCTCCCGCCCGGCCACGTCCGGGGTCGGCGTTCACTCAGGAAAACTGCATGAGTCGGCGCAGGCGACGCTTGCGCCGGTGGATCAGGCGCCGGTATTTCTTCAGGTCATCGCTCTGGCCCGCGGCCAGTGCCGCTTCGCGCTTCACCTTCAGCTCACGGATTTCCGCCTTGATGGCGCGTTTGCCGAGGCCGGCCGCCACATGTTTGTGGGGCTCTTCGATGCCCAGCTTGGCCGCCAGCTAGGCCACCAGTTCGTCCTTCTTCATCGCGGTGACACCGGTCACTTCGGGCAAGTGTTCCTTCATCATTTCGCGCAGATCGATGACGCGGGTTTTCTGGAGATCGTGATATTCCATAGGGCTCTCCTCATGGTTGAAGGTCGACAACATTCAGCCTAGCGCCGGGGAAGCGATGTTGCACGGATTTTTTGATCTATTTGGATCAATTGGTCCCGCGCGCGAGGCCTTGCCGGCTGGGTGAGCCAGGTCCACCGGCCGCCGCAGCAGGCAATTCTGAGATCACCGAGGATCCTCGGGACGCGGATCAAAGCTGTGCTGACCAATAAGTTAGACATCGCGACCATTTCACTGCTGTCAATTGCAAAACAAAACCGCGGGCCGGTGCTGAAAAACCTTGCCAATATTTCAACAGGTTTCCATGTTTTGCCCACAAGGGTTCCGGCGCCCTTCTGCGATTGCTCAGCGAGCGGCCCGGATTCTGTTTACTGCAGTCACTAAAGGAGAATCGAAATGGCTCAGAACGTTGCTGCCTTCATGGAAAACGTCATCGCCAAGAACCCCGCGGAAGTGGAGTTTCATCAGGCGGTAGAAGAAGTCGTCGAGTCCATCTGGCCGGTGCTGGACAAGCGTCCCGAGTATCGCAAAGCCAAGATCCTCGAGCGCTGCGTCGAGCCCGAGCGCGTGATTCTCTTCCGCGTGCCTTGGGTTGACGACAAGGGCGAAGTCCAGGTCAACAAGGGCTTCCGCATCGAGATGAACAGCGCCATCGGTCCCTACAAGGGCGGCCTGCGGTTCCACCCCAGCGTGAACCTGGGTATCCTGAAGTTCCTGGCTTTCGAGCAGGTCTTCAAGAACAGCCTGACGACCCTGCCCATGGGCGGCGGCAAGGGCGGTTCCGACTTCGATCCCAAGGGCAAGAGTGATCTGGAAGTCATGCGCTTCACGCAGAGCTTCATGAGTGAACTGTTCCGCCACATCGGCCCGAACACCGACGTGCCCGCCGGTGACATCGGCGTCGGCGGCCGTGAGATCGGCTTCATGTTCGGCCAGTACAAGAAACTGCGCAACGAGTTCAGCGGCATCCTGACCGGCAAGGGCCTGAACTGGGGTGGCAGCCTGATTCGTCCCGAGGCCACCGGCTACGGTGCGGTCTACTTCGCGGCCAATATGCTCGGCACCCGCAACGAGACCCTCGATGGCAAGACTTGCCTGGTCTCCGGCTCCGGCAACGTGGCCCAGTACACGATCGAGAAGCTGCTGGACCTGGGCGGCAAGCCCGTCACCTGCAGTGACAGCGGCGGCTACATCTACGACGAAGCCGGTATCGACCGCGAGAAGCTGGCCTTCATGATGGAACTGAAGAACGTCAAGCGTGGCCGCATCAGCGAGTACGCCGACAAGTTCAGCAGCGCCGTCTACACCCCCGTGGATCGCGACCTGGATCACAACCCGCTGTGGGACCACAAGGCTGACTGCGCCTTCCCGAGCGCGACCCAGAACGAGATCAACGAGGCCGACGCCAAGAACCTGCTGAAGAACGGCGTCTACGTCGTCAGTGAGGGCGCCAACATGCCGACCGTGCCCGATGGCGTGAACCACTTCGTGGACGCCAAGATCCTGTACGGTCCCGGCAAGGCCGCCAACGCCGGTGGCGTCGCGGTTTCGGGTCTGGAAATGTCCCAGAACAGCATGCGCTACAACTGGACCCGCGAAGAGGTCGACCAGAAGCTGCACGGCATCATGAAGAGCATCCACGACGCCAGTGTCGCTGCGGCCGAAGAATTCGGTACGCCGGGCAACTACGTCAATGGCGCCAACATCGCCGGCTTCCTGAAGGTTGCCGACTCGATGCTGGACCAGGGTGTCGTCTAGGTTTTGACGCACGACTAAACGGGCCCGGCCCGTTACAGGCGGGGTGGCTTCGGGCCGCCCCGCCTTTTTCTACCGAAGGAGAGAAGCATGCGTTTGGGTTTTGTCGGGCTGGGGATCATGGGCGCGCCGATGGCGTTGAATCTGCTCAAGGGCGGTCACGAACTGACGGTGTGGAATCGGACGGCGGCGGCCTGCGAGCCTCTGCGTGCGGCGGGAGCTGCCGTCGCTGAGACGGCCGCCGCGACAGCCGCCGCCAGCGACATCACGTTCGCCATGCTGGCCGATCCGGAGGCCGCCCTGGCGGTGGCTGACGGGCCGGAGGGGATCTGTGCTGGCCTGCGCCCGGGCGCGGGGTACGTGGACATGTCCACAGTGGATGCGGCCACCAGTGCGCAAGTGGCGGCGGCCGTGGCCGCAGTGGCCGGGCGATTTGTGGAAGCGCCGGTCTCGGGGACGAAGGCACCGGCGGAGCAGGGTACGTTGATCATTCTGGCCGCGGGAGACCGCGAGCTCTACGACCAGGCCGCCCCGGCGTTGGACCTGATGGGCAAGAAGCGTGTTTTCCTGGGTGCGGTGGGCCAGGGTGCCCGGATGAAGCTGGTTGTGAACATGATCATGGGCGGGATGATGACGGCGTTCTGTGAAGGACTCGCCCTGGCGGGCAACTCGGATCTGGATCCTGAAGAACTGTTGGCCATACTGGAGGCTGGGGCCCTGGCCAATCCCATGTTCCGCGGCAAGGGACCGAACATGATCGCCGGGCATTTCGGCGTCGCCTTTCCCTTGAAGCACATGCAGAAGGACCTGCGGCTGGCTCTGGCTCTGGGCCAGGAACAGGCTGTGGCTTTGCCGACGGCTACTGCGGCCAACGACCGTTTTACGGCCGCCCTGACGGCTGGCGACGGCAATCTTGATTTCAGCGCCGTTTGGCGCGTGTGGGATGACTAGGGCCGGCCCCGAATCACGGCAGATTCGGTCTTGTGGGAGCGATCAAAGTGGTCTGTCCGCAAGGTGGCAAGTCGTCGCCCGCAGCCTGGAAAATCGTTAGTCGCCGTCTTGACTTTACCGCCCCGTTGCGCACCATTGAGCGGTCAGTGACGCATTGTTCCCGGAACCGGCACACCGGTTCCCCACAGGCCCAGGAGGACCCAGATGAGCAGCGCCCCGACCAACAGTTTGACCCGCCGGATGGCCGACTTCGCCATCAACCTGAAGTACAGCGACATCCCCGCCGTTTCGCTCAAGGAGGCCAAGCGCTTCCTGCTGGACAGCGTGGGCTGTGCCCTGGCCGCCGTGCCCAACAGCGACATGGCCGCCATGTACCGTTTCATCGACAAGCAGGGCGGCACGCCCGAAGCCACCCTGATCGGCAGCGGCGCCCGCACCAACGCCGGCAACGCCGCCCTGATGAACAGTCTGCTGGTCCGCGCCCTGGACTATAACGACATCTACTGGGAGCAGGACCCCAGCCATCCGTCGGATATCATCTTCGGCGCCCTGAGCCCGGCCGAGGCCGAGCACAAGGACGGCAAGGAAGCCCTGGTGGCGATCATGATCGCCTACGAGCTGGAATTGCGCTGGTGCCTGGCCTGCTTCCCGGGCGTGCGCGAGGTCGGCTGGCACCACGCCACACTGACCCAGTTCGTCAGTCCCTTCGTCGCCGGCCGCATCTACGGGCTGGACACCGATCAGATGGTCGCCGCGGCGGGCATCAGCGGCAGCAGCCACTTCACCCTGGGCGGCGTGGTGGCAGGCGCCTTGACCAACATGAAGAACACCGCCGATCCGCTGGCCACCCAGGCCGGGGTGCTGGCCGCCCAGATGGCCCGCGAGGGCTACGGCGGTCCGGTCGAGGTCATCGAGGGCAAGGAGGGCTTCCAGCACGTGATCCACAACGTGGAACTGAAGCCGGAGATCCTGCTCGAGGGCCTGGGCGAGAAGTTCATGATCACCGACTGCGGCTACAAGGCCTTCCCGACCGAGGCGCTGACCCACCAGCCCATGTCCGCAGTGCTCAACGTGATGCAGAAGAACGGCCTGGTGGCCGAGGATTTGGCGAAGATCCACATCCAGACCACGGCCCGCGGCGCGGACATCCTGTCGGATGCCAGCAAGTACGATCCACAGACCAAGGAAACGGCTGACCACAGCCTGCCCTACTGCCTGGCCGCGGTCGCGGCCGACGGCGGCGTCTACCCCAACAGCTTCGAGCAGGAAAAGCTGTTCGACCCGCGCATCCGGGCGCTGCTGGGCAAGATCGAGGTTGTGGCCAACGACGAGATCGACGCCATGTTCCCCGGCACCAAGCGGGCCATCGCCACGATCACGACCAATGACGGGCGCGAGTTCAGCGAGACGGTGGACCACGCCAAGGGCAGCCCCGAGAACCCGCTGTCGGACGAGGAATTGATCGCCAAATTCCGCGCCAACAGCGAAGCGGTGATCGACACCGCGCGGCAGGACGAGATCATCGAGGCGACCTGGGGCTTCGAGGGGATTGCTGATCTGCAGGACTATATGAAGCTGCTGGTCACGAAATAGGACCCTGCCGGGGCCGGTTTTCAGCCGTCGGGTGGAAATCGGCCCGTTCTTTGCTTATACTGAAGACGTGAGTTCGGTCCCGAACTCCAACGCTGACTTGTCAGTGGGGGGCGACCTGGTTTCGACGTGGTCGGGGGACCGGGGACTGCATGCCGAGATTCCATCCATCTCGTTAATCGGTGGAAAACCAATTAAGTGACGAAAACAACTTCGCACTGGCTGCCTAAATAAAGGCAACCCGTCCCGGTATCGGGTGGTCACCGGACTGATACCATGGGGCGCCGTTTTCGGGGA
>JAJRWA010000276.1 GCA_024277025.1 Candidatus Krumholzibacteriota bacterium
GCTTGTCCTGGTTGCCCTGGCGGGATTTGTCCTGGCCTGGCAACAGCGTCGCCGCGCGGGACGCCGGGAGCGCGAACTGCTGGGCGAGATCGCCGTCCAGACGGCGGAACTGGCCAGTCTCAACGAGAGCATCCGGCGCGGCCTGGACGGCTTGGGGGCCGCCTTGTGGGAGTGGAGTATCCCGCAGAACACGATCTATCTGTCCGACCTTTTTCTGGAAATCACGGGTTATGAGCGCGACGAATTCGGCACTGACGCGGCCCGCTTCTTCGACTGTTTCCACCCCGACGAACGCGGCGAGATCCGGCGGGTTTTTGACGACTATCTCGAACACCGCACCGCCCAGTGCACGGCCGAAGTCCGGTTCGCCTGCAAGGACGGCCACTATGTCTGGATGCACCTGCGGGCGGTCGGCAACTGGGACGAGGCGGGGCAGGCCACGGCCCTGGTCGGCTCGGTGGCCGACATCACCAGCAAGATGGCCGCCGAGGAAGAGCGGGACCGCCTGTTCAACCTGTCGACGGACATGCTGTCGGTCGGTGGGTTAGACCAGTACCTGCACCAGATCAATCCGGCCTGGGTCCGGGTGCTCGGCTGGTCACGTGACGAATTGATGGGCCAGCCGATCCTGCACTTCATCCATCCCGAGGATCAGGAAGTATCGGCCCGGGCCTGGGAGATGCTGCGCGAGGGCACACCCATCGAGGGCCTGGAAAACCGCTTCCGCTGCCGGGACGGCTCGTTCCGCTGGTTGTCCTGGGGCTCGTTTCCCTACGCCGACCGGGAACTGGTGTTTTCGGTCGTCCGCGATATCACGGCCCAGAAGAAATCGGAGCACCAACTGCTGGATTATCAGGACCGGCTGCGCTCGCTGAGCAGCCAGTTGGCCCTGGTCGAGGACCGGCAACGGCGCGAACTGGCCGCGGCCATCCATGATGGGCTGGCGCAGCAGTTGTTCGGCATCCGGGCCCAGATGGTGCTGTTGAAATATCCGGACAAGGTGCCCAACCTGCAGGGCATCGTGGCCCAGATCATTGACATTCTCGACGACACGATGGCGGACGCGCGCAGCCTCAGTTTCGAACTGTTCCCGCCCGTGCTCTACGAGGTGGGGCTGGAGGCGGCGATCATTTGGCTGGCGCACAGCTTTGGCGAACGCACGGGGCTGGCATGCCTCTGCACCAGGGAGGGCGAGGGCGAGGAACTGCCTGAGGACCAACGCTCGATGGCCTATCAGTGCGTGCGCGAACTGCTGGCCAATATCAACAAGCACGCCGCGGCAAAGCGGGTCGAGATCACCCTGAACTACGTCGACCACTTCCTGACCATCCTGGTCGAGGATGACGGGGTCGGCTTTGATGTGCGCAAACAGGAGCGTCCGCGCGGAGCGGCCAAGGCCACCAGCGGTTTCGGGCTCTTCAGCATTCGGGAACGGCTGCGTTCCGTGGATGGACGCATGCTGGTCGATTCCAAACCGGGCCAGGGCAGCCGGATCTTCATGTCCTTCCCGCGCCCCGCCGACCAGGCCCGCAGTGCTCAACCTGACGACACGGATGTCGACGTTTCCCATGGGTGAATTTTTTGCCTTGGCGGCCGCCCTGGTCTGGGCCGGTGCGGTCATTCTCTTTCGCAAGTCGGGTGAATCGGTCTCGCCGCTGGCGCTGAATCTGTTTCGGGTCGGCCTGTCCAGTGTGCTGTTCTTGCTGGTCCTGGTGGTGACGGGGCGGCCCCTGTTCGGCGCGGCTCCCCTCTCGGACTACCTCATCCTGATGGCCAGCGGGATCATCGCCATCGCCCTGAGCGACACCCTGTTTCACATGTGTCTCAATCGGGTCGGGGCGGGGGTGAATGCCATCGTGGACACGTTGTACTCGCCGTTCATCGTGATCTACGCGTGGTTCATGCTGGGGGAAACGCTGGCGCCCTTGCAGATCGGCGGTATGGTCCTGATCGTGGGCGGTGTGCTGGTCACCACCCAGGCTGCGCCGCCGCGCGGCACCAGTCGGCGGACCCTGATCAGCGGCATCCTGCTCGGCGTGGGGGCCATGGCCAGTCTCAGTTTCGGGATCGTCCTGGCCAAACCGGTTCTGAATCATTCGGACGTGATCTGGGCCACCGCGATCCGGCAGTTCGGCAGTCTGCTGGTGCTGGTACCGATCACTCTGCTGCACCGGGGGCGGCGCCGGTTGTGGTCGGTGTTTCGTCCCCACCGCAGTTGGCGTTTCAGCGTGCCCGGCACGGTCATGGGGTCCTTCCTGGCGCTGCTGTTCTGGATCGCGGGCATGAAGATGACCCAGGCCGGGACCGCGGCAATTCTCAATCAGACCAGTACCGTGTATATTCTCGTCTTCGCCTCGCTGTTCCTCAGGGAGCCGTTCTCGTGGCGGCGGGCCCTGGCCGCAACAATGGCTTTGGGCGGGATCGCGCTGGTCCTGTGGCCGACCTCCTGATTTTTTTTGGTTTTTTTGTTGGCAGGTGAAACAACACCCGTTATATAACGTCTGTGATAATTCGCTGGTCATTTCAAGGGCGAAAGGCAGGCTATGGTTCGCAAGACGGTCTTTAGTGGCGACGATGTGGTTGGCGCCGCGCTCCAGGTGGTGGAATCAGGCGGCCTGGAGAACCTGACGGCCCGAAATGTGGCGCAGGAACTGGGGTCATCGACGGCGCCGGTATACAGCAATTTCGCCAGCATGGATGAACTGGCCCTGGCGGTGCGCAAGGCGGTCACGGATGAGTTGCTCGCTTTCACCAGTCGTGATTTTACCGACAACGCCTTTCTGAACATCGGGATCGGTGTGCTGGAATTCGCCCGGGCCAAGCCCAAGCTCTACGCTGCGATCTTCATGAACGAGATCGGCGAGTGCCGGGCAGGGCCGCGGGTCATGGCGAGTCTGGGGGAACGCATGGCTGCCCTCGATGAATTGGCGGACCTGACCGAAGGGGAACGGCTGTTGTTGCTGCACCAGATGGCCATCTTCACCCATGGTTTGGCGGTGCAGATCTGCACGGGGCTGGCCGTGCATTTCACCTTCGCCGACCTGATTCTCTTTCTCGAGGTAGCCGGGGACGGCCTGGTCAGCTATGCCCTTTCGCGGCCGCCGCGCACGCCGCCCGAATTGAAGTTGATGTCCAAACTTTCCGCTTTCAACGCGATGGGAGACGAGGAAAATGCGTAGGTCTGAAGCTGCCGCCCCCTGGGCGCTGCCAATCCTGTTGCTGGGCCTGCTGCCGGGCACGCTCCCGGCTGCCGACGACCCGGGCCCGGTCTTCACCAGGGCGGAACCACTCGGGCCGGTGATCGCCTCACGTCCGGGCTCGCCGACCGTGCTGTCCCTCGAGGACTGCGTCCACGAGGCGTTGCTGGCCAACGATCAGCTCCGCGCCGAGCGCCTGCGCCGCGGCGAACTGGCCGGCCAGATGAAACAGGCCCTGTCGACAGGGTTGCCGACAGTCGACCTGATCGGGGATTGGACTCGCGGCCGCGATCCCAGCTTCGCGCTCGATTCGACCTTCGGCGGTGGCGGTGGCGGTGGTATTGGCACGGTGCCGGGTGCCGACCCGTGGTTCAATGAATGGCTGGAAGGGTTCGGCTCTTTAATTCCCGCGCCGGAGGACATCCAGCCACAGACTTTCTGGCACGCCAAGGCGGACCTCAACTGGACCATCAACCCCATGCAGATCAAGGGTGCGGTCGGGGCCGCCAGCCTGGGTATTGATCAGCAGGCACTGCAGGTCACGGCCGTCGAACAGGACACGGCGGACCGGACGCTGGAGGCCTACTTCACGATCATCAAGGCCGCCGAGCGGATCCGGGCCGTCGAGGCTGAACTGGCCAACCAGACCGAGTTGCTGGACATCATGACCATGCGATATGACCTGGGCATGGCCACGCGGCTGGACACGCTGCAGGCCGCCGTGACGCGCGCCAACATCCTGCCGCGGTTGAGCATCGCCAAGGCGAACCTGCGGAACCAGGGCAGCCGTCTGAACGCCCTGATGGGGCGCCGTCCGGAAGAACCGCTGAGCATCGCCAACCATCAGGCTGTCGAAGAGGACATGATCAATGACGAGGTGGCCCTGCGGCTCGCCCAGCAGCGGCCCGATCTGGCGGCCAGCGGCCTGTTCGTGGACATCCTCCACAGGCAGCGGCAGGCGCAGATAGCCGACAACCGACCCTATCTGACCATTTACAGTTCCTATGGCTACGTCGGCAACAAGTTCGACAATGTGTTCGACAACGGACACGACTCCTGGCGGGCCTCCGTGGCCCTGAATGTGCCGCTCTTCGACGGCCTGAACACGCGCGGGCGCGTGGCCGAAACCGACGCGAAGATCCGGCGCAGCGAGGTCGAACTCACCGGACGGCGGCGTGACGTGCAGGTCGAGGTGCTGGAGGTGCTGGCCAATCTGCGCATGGCCCGGCAAGTACTCACAGCGGTGAAACTGAATCTGGAACGCAGTGAGGAAGTGCTGGACGAAAGCCTGTTGATGCTGCAGATGGGCAAAGTCAACTACCTGGATGTACTGGTGTCCGAGGCCAACCGCGCCGAGGCCTTCAGCAACGTGATCGACGCCCGCTACGAGGTTCTTGTCCTGACCTCGACGCTGAAACGCGCCATCGGCTACAGCCCACTGCTGCCGCTGACGGCCATTCCCAACCTGACGGTGGAGGTCACCCGATGATGACGCTGCATGCCAAGAGCCTTTCCGGTCCGGCCCTGGCCACGGTGATGACCGCCCTGTTGATCAGTGGCGGCGGCTGCAGGGAGTCGGCACCACCGGCTGAGGTCGAAGAGGTGCCCCACAACGTGCGGGTAATCACCCTGGACCGGGAGTCCATCGAGCAATACTTCGAGGTCAGTGGGCCGGTGGCGCCGGTGCGGGGCACGGACCTCAGTGCCCAGGAAAGCGGTCCGGTGGTGGCCCTGCCGGTCGCCAAGGGCGCGTCGGTCAAGGCGGGCGAGATCATCATCGAACAGGACCGCAGGATCCTCAAGGCCGAGCGGGATGCCGCCGCTGCCGCCCTGGCCGCCCAGGCCTACAACGTGGACAAGGTGCGCGAACTGCACAAGGCCGGCAAGGTCAGCCAATTCGAGTTGCTGAACGCCGAGAGCGCCTGGGCCCAGGCCAGGGGCCTGGCCGATGTGGCCGACGAGCGCTACCGGCGAGCCGGCATCCGGGCGCCCTTCGACGGGGTTCTGGTCGACCGGTATGTCGAGTTGGGGCAGTTGGTGGGCCCGGGGCAGCGCGTGGCGCGGGTGATCGATCCGTTCACCCTGAAACTGGAAGCCTACCTGACCGACGAGCAGGTGCGCGCAGTGCGCGTCGGCGAGCCGGCCACCGTCGTGCTCGGTGACGTGGCGACTCCCGCGGCGGGCACGGTGGCGTGGATCGGCTTCGAAGCCGATCGTCTGACCGGCAAGTTCAAGATCGAGGTCGAGATCCCCAACGGCGATCTGACCCTGCGCAGCGGCGTGATCGGCCGGGCACGGCTGGGCCGGGGCGCCGTGACCGACGCGGTGGCCATTACCCGCGACGCGGTTTTGCCGGGGCGGGCGGGTCCGACGGCCTATGTGGTGCTGGACGATCGGGCGGTACTGCGCCAACTGGAGTTGGGGGCCTCCCAGGGACTGATGGTGCAGGTGACTGACGGCCTGGAAGTGGGCGATGTGCTGGTCGTGCGCGGACATCGGGAACTGCGTGAAGGCAGTCTCGTGCGCATTACCGAGACCGCGACCAGCGCCGATGGCGCCACGGGCAGCGACCCGGCGGTTGTCACGGAGGCCGGTCGATGAAACTCACCAACGGAGCCATCCAGCGTTACCCGATGATCTTCGCCTTCATGTTCATCATCGTCATTCTCGGGACCAAGAGCTACCTGACCTTGCCGCGTGAATCCTCGCCGGATGTGAAGATCCCCTTCGTGATGGTGCTCGCACCCTACGCCGGCACGAGCCCCGCCGACATGGAGAATCTGGTCACGCGCAAGCTCGAGCAGCAGCTCAAGGGCGTCGAGGATCTCAAGGAAATGACCAGTTCCTCATCCTACGGCATGTCGGTAATCACCATGGAATTCGAGTCGCGGGTCGATATGAGTGACGCCCTGCAGTCGGTCCGCGACCGGGTCGAACTGGCCAAGCCGGATCTGCCGCAGGACCCCCGGAACGACCTGGTCGTCCAGGAGGTCAGCAGCGCGGACGCCTTTCCGGTCATGCAGGTCAATCTGGCCGGTGAGATCGACCTGTTTCTGCTGAAGAAGACAGGAGAGGACCTGCAGGAGGAGTTGGAGCAGATCAAGGGCGTGCTCGGTGTCGACCTGGTCGGCGGCATCGAGAACGAAGTCCAGGTGGACGTCGATCCGGAGAAGCTCGCCTATTACGATCTGGGCTTGCCGGATGTCCAGGACGCCATCGCCCTGCAGAACATCACCATCCCCGGCGGCAAACTGGGTCTCGGTGTTTATGACTACCAGGTGCGGGTGCCGGGCGAGGTGACGGACGTGGACGAGATCCTGGATTTTGTGCTGAACCCCGGCATCGATCCGCCGGTGCATGTGCGGGATGTGGCCACCGTCCACTTCGGCATCAGGGACCGCGAGACGATCAGCCGGGTCAACGGCCGGGACGCGGTCACCCTGGTGGTCAAGAAACGCAGCGGCGAGAACATCATCACCATCGCCGACGAGGTCAAGCGGACTATCGGCCGGCTGCGGCCCACCTTCCCCGCCGGGACTGAAGTGACCATCGTGGCCGACCAGTCGGTGCAGATCAAGCGCATGGTGCGTGAGCTGGAGAACAACATCCTCAGCGGCCTGATGCTGGTGGTGGTCGTGCTGCTGGCTTTCTTCGGGGTGCGCAATGCCTTCTTCGTCGGTACGGCGATTCCGTTTTCGATGCTGATCAGCTTCGTGGTGCTCTCCCTGCTGGGCATCACGCTCAACATGGTGGTGCTGTTCAGCCTGATCCTGGCCTTGGGTATGCTGGTGGACAATGCCATCGTGATCGTGGAGAACATCTACCGCCACCGTGGCCAGGGCCTGAACAACGTGGAGGCCTCCGAAGTGGGCACGGGCCAGGTGGCCGGCGCGGTGATCGCCTCGACCCTGACGACGATCTGCGCCTTCGGACCGATCGTGTTCTGGCCGGGGATCATGGGCGAATTCATGCGCTACCTGCCGATCACGGTGATCATCACGCTGGCGGCTTCGCTGCTGGTGGCCCTGGTATTCAACCCGGTGCTGTGTTCACGGTTCATGGGCGTGCCGCGTGGCGAGGCGGAGAAGCCGCTGCTCGGGGACCGTCTGCTGTCAGGATCCCTGCGCTACTACCGGCCGCTGCTGGCCTGGGCGCTGGGGCACCGCTTCCTGGTGCTGGTTGTGATCAATGTGGCGCTGGTGGCCATGCTG
The DNA here is from genome assembly GCA_024277025.1 of Candidatus Krumholzibacteriota bacterium. GTDB lineage: Bacteria > Krumholzibacteriota > Krumholzibacteriia > LZORAL124-64-63 > LZORAL124-64-63 > JAGRNP01. Next base: position 7,409 of record JAJRWA010000276.1, read on the forward strand.
ATGGCCTTCAGCCAGTTCAACGCCGGGGTGGAATTGTTCCCGGACATCGACCCGCAGTACGTGAACGTCAATATTGACGCCCCGAGTGGGACGCGGATCGAATTGACCGACACCTACGCTGCGGCCATCGAGGCGAAGGTCAGGGATATGCCGGACCTGGTGGCGTACAACACGTCGGTAGGCACCCCGATCGACCCGCAGTCGGCCGGCGGCTCCCTGCCCTCGCATCAGGCGGTGGTCAAGCTTGAATTCCCGGAGATGGCCCAGCGCACGGCATCGACCCGCCAGTCGGTGGCCGACCTGAGAGCCGCGCTGGCCGATTTCACCGGGGCCCGGATCACGGTCGCCAAGATGGAGGAAGGGCCGCCGACCGGCAAGCCGGTCAACATCGAGATCACCGGGGACGACTTCGACGTGCTGGGTGAGATCGCTTCCCGGGTCAAGGAACGGATTCGCGGTATCCCCGGCCTAGTCGACATCTCGGACAACTACGACAACTCGCTGCCCGAGTTGAAGGTGGTGCCGGATGTGGAGAAGGCTGGCCGCTACGGGCTGCGCACCTTTGACATCGCCGGCACGATTCGGACGGCGTTGCACGGCAGCGAGACGGCCAAGTACCGGGTCGGCGAGGACGAGTACGATATCGTCGTGCGCTACAAGGAGCCGTTTCGCGGCAAGGCCGAAGATCTGGCCAAGGCCACGGTCTTCTACGAAGGCAAGAGTATTCCCGTCTCGGCCTTCGCCCGCATCGAATTCAGCACCGGTCTGGCGGCGGTCTACCGGATCGACGCCCGGCGGGTGGTGACCGTCTCGGCGGACGTGGGGACCGGCTACAACGGCAACGCGCTGTTGGCCGCGGTGCAGGGCAAATTGGCCGACCTGCCGGTGCCGACGGGCTACCAGTTGGATTACACCGGTGAGAGCGAGGACCAGGCCGAGGCCAGCGAGTTTCTCAGCAACGCGTTCCTGATCGCAATCCTGCTGATCTTCGTGGTGCTGGTCAGCCAGTTCAGTTCCATCACGGTGCCGCTGGTGATTCTCTCCAGTGTGGTCCTGTCCCTGATCGGTGTCTTCGCAGGACTGATGTTCACGCGGACACCGTTCGGCATCATCATGACCGGCGTCGGGGTCATCTCGCTGGCGGGAATCGTGGTGAACAACGCAATCGTGCTGCTGGACTATATCATCCAGCTGCGGGCGCGGGGCATGGACAAGACCGAGGCCATCATCCGGGCGGGCACGACCCGGTTCCGCCCCGTGCTGCTGACGGCCATCACCACCATCCTGGGCCTGATTCCCCTGACAACCGGCCTGAGTCTCGACTTCAGCGCCCTGTTCGGTGGCCACTTCGGTCGGGTGCTGGTGGTTGGTGGTGAATCCAGCCAGTGGTGGGGTCCCATGGGGGTGGCCGTCATCTGGGGCCTGGCCGTGGCCACCTTCCTGACCCTGATTGTGGTGCCGGTCATGTATTCGGCCCTCGATCCGATCAAACGCTTCTTGCATCTGATCCTGGTCGGCTGGTGGCACCGCCCGGATGCCCGATGAAATAGAAACCGGGGAAGGATTGTTGTCCTTCCCCGGCCCAGTGGAGGAGCAGGAGGTCCCACCCGTGCTCCCCTGTGTTGTCGCGGCTACTTCATCTTCGAGAGCAGGGGATCCTTCTTGTAGCCCAGGGCCCGCCAGTCCATGCGGCCGCCTTCGCTGTGGCAGTCGAGACATTGCAGGGCCTTGTCCGCCGGCCGCACTTCATGGAACAGCCCCATGTAGCGCCGGGTATTGATCCACTCGTACTCGACATCCTCGGCGCCGTAGGCGGCGTGGGCGCCTTCCTGGACGGCCTTTTCGATATCGCCGTCGATGAAGAACTCATCAACCGCCAGGGGGATCAGCCAGTCGTTCTTCTTCCACATCGGGACCACGCCCTTGTGGAGCTTGAAGGCGTAGATCTTGGCTTTCTTGTCCTTGCGGTTGCCCTGGGGCGCCATGATCGTGACCGTACCGTCGTCGTTGAACTTGACGGGCTCGCCCATCTTCATCAGGCGGGTGTTGCCGTTGAACCAGGTGTAGACCGGCTGCACGTTCTGGCCAAAGACGATGGTCGCCGAATACTTGTTGGCTTCCTCGTGGCGCTTGGGCGTGGACCAGTCACGGTCCATGTCGGTCTTGTCCACCTTGGCGAACTCCGTGATGTGGCAAACGGTGCAGTTCAGCCGGTCGGTGTGGAAGTCCAGCGCGACCTTGCCGTGCGGCTTCTCGTCGTGGCAACCGGTGCAGGTCAGGGGCTCGCCGGGGCTGTCGGTCCCGGACAGGTCCGAGCCGCGGCCCAGGACCCGGTGGTCCTTGCCGGCGTGACACTCGACACAGTGCATGTCGTTGCCGCTGGAAGCCATGTGGACGTCGAAGTCCGGCTCGCAGTCGGCCAGCGTGTACTCGATGTCCCCGCGCTTGAAGTTCTGGCCGCCGCCGGCACCGGCGTGGCAGCGCAGGCACATCTTGCGCTCGGGCTTGGTGATGCGCTTGCTGATGGCGTCGAGGCCGGCCTGGTTCTTCCACAGGATGGGACGCCATTCCCAGTTGCCGTCCTCGTCCTGATAGGCGTCCCGCCGGTAGCCGACGGCATGGCAGATCAGGCAGTCGATGTTCTCGAGCTGCTCACGACTGATTTCACGGGTGGGCAGCTTGCCCAGACCGGCGTGGCACTTGCTGCAGCCCTGGGCGATGATCTTGCCGTCGGAGTTGACGGCATTGCCGATCCAACTCGCCTTGGGGTTAGTGCAGAAGTCGTTCATCGTGTTCATCTTGCCCAGCATCTCGCCATCGGCGTTGGTGATGTTGGGTGACTGGCCTTCCCACTGGTAGTGCTGGCTGTGGAAGAAGTTGGTGGCTTCCTCCTCGTGGCACTCAAGGCAGGTGGCAGTGCCCTCGTAGTGTTCGTACATGTCGTCCTGATGGCTGTACGTACGCCGCTTGGCCGAGGAATCCCCGGCCAGAGCGACGACGATCAGCAGTGACATCAGGACCGTCACTGTCGTTTTCATCCGTGATTCTCCTTAGAACCGGGCACTGAAGCCCAGCGAGATCTTGCCCGCCTTCTTGTAGGTCGGGAAGCCGAGCACCGGGTTGGTGTCCAGATCCTTGGGCTCGCCCAGGTGCCAGCCACTGCCCGAGTAGTCGTAGTCGTAGTTGATGTAGGCCAGCTTGACGACGAACTTCCGGTTCACGCGGTGGGTGATGTAGCCTTCCCACACGGTGCCCCGGGTGCTCGTCTTCGGGGCGATGATGTCGTCCTGGCTCGGCGCGAAGTTGAACCAGTACTGGGAGCCGTGGTTGTACTCCAGGCCGACCTTGGTCTTGTCCTCGTTGAAGTTGTAGCGGGCACCCACGTAGTACATGGAGCCGGTCTGCTCCTCGACCGGGGCGAAGGGGTCGGCGAACATGCCGCCGAACGGCGTCGTGACGCCGTCGATGGGCTTGCTCTTGGACCAGCTGCCGGTGACGAACCAGTCCAGGTTGCCGTCCTTGCGGGCGAGCAGCAGGCTGGCCAGATCGAAGTCGCCCAGGTTGACCGAGGGGTTGAACCGGGTGACGATCGGGCCGGGCATCGGCGCGCCGCTGACCGGGTTGTTGGGCATGATCACGAAGCCGGTGAAGCCGTCGGTAATGTTGAACGCCCGGGCCACCGTGGCCTGGATCTGCATGTCTTCGGCATTCCAGGCGTCGATGTTGAAGCCGAAGAAAGAGGCGTCCTTGAGGACCGTGTCGAGGTCCTGTCCCAGGGTGCCGTTGCCGTACTGGCTTTCGTAGCCGAGACCGTAGCAGGCGCGCAGGGCGGTGTGGTCACCGACATGGTAGCCCAGGGTGGCGCCGTCTAACTGGAAGTCGATCACGGTGCCCATGGGCGTGCCCGCGCGACTCTCGTCGTGGCGGTAATGCAGCGGGGGGCCACCGGTGCTCGGCCGGCGGCCCAGGCTCAGGTACATGGGCTGGCCGAAAAGGTTGTTCCAGTTGAAGTACGCGCGCTCGACCTTGAGGGTCGTGTCCCCCGGCACGCCGGGTTCGTTGGCGTCCATGGCCAGGGTGTTGGCCTGCCCGTTGAACATACCCACCTGCGTGCTGGCGCCCCAGGGCTTGTACATGCTCAGGCGGCCGGCGAAGGTGACATCCCGGCTCACCTTGGCGTCCATGTTCAGGCGCAGACGCGTGGTGTAGAGGATGCTGTTGTCGGTCTTCTGGGCCGGCTGCAGCCCGCCGACTTCCTTCATCATACCCAGGGCGGCGTTCTGGACGCCGGCCCAGTCAGCCGGGGTCATGGTCGACGGGTCCATACCCATGGCCACGGCCATGTCGAAGAGCATCGGCTCCATCATGCCCGGAATGTCGTTGAACTGCAGGCTGTTGGCCCACAACAGGTAGTCGCCGGGGTTGGCGCCGATCTCACCCAGCACGGCGTTGTAGTCGAACTGGCCCGTGCCGTCCAGGGGCAGGTTGCCGGTCGAACCGTGGTACCAGAGGGAGTTGGTCAGGACACTCTGCAACTGCATCCCGTCGTAGTAGGGTGCGGTTTCGCCGGTAATGCTGTGGGCCTCGATCCGCAGATCGCCGCTCCAGAGGATCTTGCTCTTGTTGGACTTGAGTTCAAGTTTCTGCAGGCGCTTGTTCAGACTCTTGATCTGGTCGTTGACGTCCTTGGCGGCGGCCGGCATGGCGGCCATGGCCAGGATGGCGATCAGGGCCAAAAGGGTGAGCAGTCGTTTCAACATTTTCCGCCCCTCCAGGGTTGGAAGCAGGTGGTGTGTGGGGGCCGGCTGGAGGTCGACCCCGGGACAATCGGGTTATCCGCAGGTCATGGGCTGCTCGCTGTCAGCCGCATGATCCACGCAGAACTTCTGCACTTTCTTCAGCATTTCCTTGGTGAAAATATCGGTGACTTTCTTGGAGTCGTCCTTGGGGCAGACGACGTCCTTGTGGGCTTCGAAGTAGGTGTCAGCGAAGAAATCGTCCCACTGGTCCATGATCAGGGACATGGGGGTGTACTCGCCAGCGTCGGAATCTTCGCCGTGGCAGGACTTGCACATGTTCTTGTAGATGTCCTTGCCACTCATCTTGGCCATTTTCTCCATCTGGGCAGCATGATCGCCGTCCTTCGCTGCTTCCTTATCGCCCGCGTAGACCGACGCAACCGCCAGCAGCGTGACCGCGAGGATCAGGAGAATCGTCAACTTCTTCATGGGGACCTCCGAACCGGAATTTCCGGCCTGGTTATGGAAGGCGTGCCTTCCGGTGATTCAAGAATGTTCTTAATCCAGTGTTTGATCCGTCAATTTGATACGAAACTATCGACCGATTTTTTAGAGGGTCAAGAATTTCTTGGACTGAATTCAGACATTGCGGCAAGGAC
>JAJRWA010000026.1 GCA_024277025.1 Candidatus Krumholzibacteriota bacterium
AGCGGCACGCTGGCCGGATCGGTAGCCAGCCGGTTCGAAGCGGTGCCGCCGGAGCCCCCGCGCCTGAAGGTGGCCCTGGCCGGACTGGGCACCGTGGGCCTCGGCGTGCTGCGCTGGCTGCGCGGCCTCGGGCAGGACCTTGAGTTGACCGGCATACTGGTGAGCGATCGCGACCGCACGCGGCAGGACGATGTGCCGCGCGAACTGTTGACCGACAATTGGCGTGATCTGCTGAGCCCGCCACCCGATCTGGTGATCGAGGTCATCGGTGGCACCGGTGTGGCTGCGGAATTGATCAGCGCCGCGCGCGGTCGGGGAATTGCGGTTGTGACGGCCAACAAGGAACTGCTGGCGCGGAAGCCGGCCCTCGGCCGGGCCGCCGCGACCCGGCACTGGCCGCCGCTGCGGGCAGCGGCCAGTGTCGGCGGTGGGGTGCCTGCTCTGGAGCACGCGGCTCTGATCGCGGCCGACAACCCGGTGCAGTCGCTGACCGGCGTGCTCAACGGCACCTGCAACTTCGTGCTAGAGCGCTTGCAGGCCGGCGACACCTACCCTGCGGCGATCACGGCAGCCCAACGGCTGGGATTCGCCGAAGCGGACCCTCATTTGGATGTCAGCGGCCTGGACAGCGTGTACAAACTATCCCTGTTGTGCACGACGCTCTTCGGCACCGGTCTGCCGCCGGCGGCCATCGAGTGCCGTGGGCTGGAGACGGTAACGCCGGAGCAGGTTCAAGCCGCAGGCAGGCAGGGTCAGGTACTCAAGCTGGTGGCGGCAGCCGAGCGTCACGGTTCGCGCGTGCGTGGCCGTGTCTCGGTGCAGGCCCTGGCACCGGACGACCCGTTGGCCCGGGGCCGCAATGCCGAGAACTGTCTGTTCATTCACCACGCTGACGGTCGGACCCACGCGCTGCACGGCAAGGGTGCCGGGCGCTACCCAACAACCTGTTCGGTGCTGGCGGACGTCATGGAGATCAGACGGGAGATTCTGGGTGGACAAGCGGAGGGCGCCGCCAGAAAGACTGGTTGAATAGGAGATTCGGCCCGGGAATGTCTTTGCTTCCCGGGCCGAGTTCACGGCAACGACCGAGTGCTTTCATGGCCCCCGGGCACAGGTCTGGTCTCAGGCGAGTGTCCCCGACAGAAAAACGCTGCCGAACCCTTGGAAACATCGCGCGGTGCCGGGGCTGAAGTCGGCTACGATGTCTCAACCAGGTGTCCGGCAGCGTGTCGGGGGGTTGACGACTATTGAGATGTCTTGAGGCGCGCCGCCCACCAGCTGTCACCCCGGATCGCGGCGGGGTCACTGTCGCCGCGATAGTGTTTCTGGACGGCGGCGCCTCAAGTCGCGGTCACCGACGTCTTCACGCCGATGCCAGGTGTACTTGCTCGCGGGCTCGCAGTAGACTGGCCGCCCGGTGGTCATCCGGCAGCAGAGCCTTCAGCAGTTCATCCTCACCCACGCGACCCCTGTCTCGGTCGGGCCGGTGGCGGGCAGAGAAATCGGCCGCCCGCAGCAGCAGGTTTTGCAGCTTCAGTCCCGGAGTCGCGCATTCGCCCCAGGCTTCGCTGTCGTTGTGATCCATGACCGGCAGCTTGTTCAGGTCCCGTTCAACCTGGAACCGAATCCGGGCCTGCTGCTGGTCGCTTTTTCCGTATCTGAGAGCCTCGAGGCCCGAGCGTCCGGTCAGGGCCCACAACATATGCAGTGGATGCACTTCCCGATGACCCATGTTCTCGGCCTTCGCGGTCGAGTCCCGCAGGACTTCCACGGCATTCGGTGTCCAGATCAACATGTCAGTCCTCCTGTTCCTGTGTCTGTGCGGGCCGGAGCCGAAACCTGGACGAGAACCAAGCCCCATCTTCCATATTTGGTCCCGGTGGTTTCGACCCGGCCCGCTTTCAGGTGCGTTGCAATTGATGTTCGGCTCACGCCCCCTATTGCAGTGGTTGTGCCACCGGAACAGTTCTAGGCGGGAATAGGGCACGCTTCCCGTAAGTTGTTATTTTGTAAAGCGTAGGAAGTTTTGACAATTGTGCAATACGCCAATAATACTGTATACAGTTGGGCGTGACAGAGTGGCCGGCCAGCCTGCCAAGTCCGGCATCTTGTTGACTGGGCAATAACTGAATGACTATTCAGCAACAAAGGCCGCCACTATGGCAGAATTTGGCAGACACTCAAATTGGAGACACATTGAGTCCAATATTAGTCAATTGATTTTGAATATTGGCGCACAGGGCGGGTTTGGGGGGACTCAGCGGAGCAATAGCAAACGAACCCGGCCGGCCGTCTCCCCATTCAAGACGATCCGGGCCACAAAAGCGCCGCTGGCCACGGCTCGTCCTGCCTGATCCTGACCGTTCCAGGCGATCTGCACCACACGCCCCGCCGTGGCGGCCAATTCCGGTGAACGCCACACCCGGCGCCCCGCCAGATCAAAAATCTCCAGATGGTATAAGCCACTACGATTCGGCTCAAAACCCACGATTGTGCGCGGATTGAACGGGTTGGGCCAGGCCGCAAGCCCTGCGAGACCAGCTCCCGGGGGGATCTCGCTGCCCACGGCACCCGCCAGGCCGCCCAGCCGTTCCTCAATTCCGTCCACGGCCAGCCAGCCACCCGGCCCGATTTCCTGGTCCACGATGGCCAGCCGGACAGTCTGTCCCAGCCACGGGCCCAGATCCCACAGCCGTTCGGCCAGCTGGTTGGTGTTGTTGGTCGTCAGGCGCGACAGCTCAGCGCCGGTCGCGTCAGCCAGCAGGGCCACGTAGCAGGTCTCGGGGTAGTTGCCGCCGGCCAGCAGCAGGCGCAGATGGTCACCGGTCACCGTGAACGGCCGTGATTCCAGCCGGGCCGTCGCCGAGTCGCCCCAGGCGGCGCCCGGCCAGCCGACCCCGCTGAGCGGCCCGCCGTAGTTCTCCCGGCTGTTGAAGCTCCCGTGCCCCGTCACACCCAGGGGCGCTTCGCCGCGCAGTTCGGCGTTCTCGCCGAATGTCGGCGCCGACAAGCCCGCCTGACCCGTGCGCGTCGGCCAGTCCACGGCCAGCGGATCGCCAATCATCACCTCGGCAGTCCGGCCGCCGTCGACAAAGCGCACGCTGTCAAAGCGCGCGGTCACAAACCACGAGCCGTCCCGCGGATCCTGATCCTTGGCCAGGCGGGCGAAGATCTCGGCCGGTGCCCCCGCGTCGAACCGCTTGATCTCCGGCGCCCAACCAGGGTCCACCACGTCGCGCGTGGTCATGTCCCAGCCGCTGGGGTCGGCCGCCACCAGGTGGCTCGTCGGCACATGTTCGACGGTGAGGTCCTGCTCGACAAAGAAAAGGTGGTGCCAGCCTTCCCGGACCAGATACTGCACACTCTCCAGATCATTGGAGCGGCCGGTGCTGCCGTTGTGCTCGTAGAAAACACCGGCATCCTGCCAGTTCTCCAGATCCGGCGATACCGCCCGGTGCACGATGCCGCGCCGGTAGCCCGGATACCCGCCCAGGCGCAGCCCGGCCGTCGAGAGCATGTTCCACTGGCTGCCGTCGTGATAGACAAAGGGATCGCGGAACGAACTCCAGGCCTGATCCGGGCCCCAGTGGTAGATCAAGGTGTCGGGTTCGAAGACAGGATTGTTCGCGCTCTTGGTCCAGGTCAGCAGGTCGGCCGACCAGGCCAGGCAGGCTCGCTGCACCATGGGCCCGGCCACGCCCGTGTACAGCATGGCCCAGCGACCGGATGCCTGATCGTAGACCACATCGGGCGCCCACATGGCCACGTCATCGTACCAATCCGGGCCGCTGGTGAGGGCCGGGCCCAGGATCTCCCAATGGCGCAAGTCAGGTGAGACGGCGTGCCAGATGGTGTCGGCGTTGGCCGGATGGGTGTTCTGCTGGGGAATCGTATGGTAGAAGACGTGATACTGGCCGGCGTCGCGGATCAGGCTGAAATCCCAGATCTGCTGGCCGGGCTGGACCAGGTACGGGGTTTCAAAGTCGAAGCGGACCAGAGCGACGGCCGACCCGACACCGACAAGCAGCAGACCGGTGGCAAGCAGCGCGCGATAGACAAGGAAATGCCGGCGAAGTCTGGACATCTGGTGCAATCGGGCCTCGGGTTGTGTGCCTGGTGGTGATCCGAGGTGGGATTATATCACATCCGGGCTCAATCCAGATCCAGTTTCACCGTTCCCTTGGTCAGGCGGCACTGGCACAGCAGGCGGCGGGCCGGATCCAGCCCCTTGGCCTTTTCCTCCGGCGTTGGCCCCGAAAGGTTGTTCAGGCCCGCCAGCACTGTGGTTGCGCACTTGCCGCACACGCCGCTGTGGCAGCCAAAGAGCACGCCCAGTTCGGCGGCCGCCTCCATGGAGGCGCCGGCAATGGTGGTCAATCGGCGGGAATTGGTCTTGATCGTGGGCACAACGGCGCTCCCGGTCCAGGGTTCTGGGTTCAATCCGGACCCAAGGTACCGCTAATTCTGGACGGCACAAACAGCCCCATCCTGTCCCGAACCTTGACTATGTCCGTTCACAGGGCAATTCTTGGCCTATATGAGGTCAATCCACCGCCTTCTCCAACCCAGAGGAAATGTCATGGAATCCACGAAGATCATCTGGACCAAAATCGACGAGGCGCCCGCGCTGGCGACCTATTCCCTGCTGCCGGTCGTCAAGGCCTTCACCAGGGGCACCGGCATCGACGTCGAGACCAAGGACATCTCCCTGGCGGGCCGCATCATCGCCAACTTTCCGGACAACCTGACCGACGACCAGAAACGGCCGGATGCCCTGGCTGAATTGGGCGTCCTGGTCAAGCAGCCCGAGGCCAACATCATCAAGCTGCCCAATATCAGCGCTTCGATTCCCCAGCTGCAGGCGGCGATCAAGGAACTGCAGGACCACGGCTACGACATCCCCGACTACCCGGAAGAACCGGCCAACGACGAAGAGAAGGCGCTGCAGGGCCGCTTCGCCAAGGTGCTCGGTTCCGCGGTCAACCCGGTGCTGCGCGAGGGCAACGCCGATCGCCGGGCCGCCCTGGCGGTCAAGAAGTTCGCCCAGAAGAACCCCCACCGGATGATGAAGGACTGGCCCGAGAGCGGTTCCCAGGCGCGGGTCGCCCACATGAGCGGAGGGGACTTCTTCGACACCGAAACCTCGCTGACCATGGACGCGGCCACGGACGCTCGCATCGAATTCGTCGCCGGCGACGGCACAGTGACCGTGCTGAAGGACAACCTGCCCCTGCAGGCCGGTGAAGTGGTCGACTCGTCGGTGATGCGCGTGGGCCCACTGCGCAAGTTCTACGCCGAGACCATCACCGAGGCCAGGACCAAGGGCGTGCTGCTGTCGCTGCACCTGAAGGCCACCATGATGAAGATCTCCGACCCGGTGATGTTCGGTCACTGCGTGTCGGTCTACTACGCGGCAGCCCTGGACAAGCACGCGGCGGCGCTCTAGGAGATCGGCGCCAACGTGAACAACGGCCTCGAAGGCGTGCTGTCCAAGCTGGACAAGCTGCCGGCCGACAAGAAGGCCGAAATCGAAGCGGACATCAACGCCGTCTACGACACCATGCCCGCCCTGGCCATGGTCGACTCCCGCCGGGGCATCACCAACCTGCATGTGCCCAACAACATCATCATCGACGCCTCCATGCCCAACGTGATCCGTGACGGTGGCCGCATGTGGAACAACGATGATGAGCTGCAGGACACGATCGCCATGATCCCGGACCGCAGCTACGCCACCCTGTACCAGGTCACCATCGCCGACTGCCAGCAGAACGGCCAGTTCGACCCGGCGACCATGGGCAATGTGGCCAACGTCGGCCTGATGGCCCAGAAGGCCGAAGAGTACGGTTCGCACGACAAGACCTTCTTCGCCCCCGCGGCCGGCACCATCCGGGTGGTCAACGCCGCCGGCGAAGTCTTGCTGGAGCAGACCGTCGAGACCGGCGACATCTTCCGCGCCTGCCAGGCCAAGGACGAGCCCATCCGGGACTGGGTCAAGCTGGCCGTCACCCGCGCCCGGGCCACGGGCAATCCGGCCGTCTTCTGGCTGGATGAGAAGCGCGGCCACGACGCCCAGATGATCGCCAAGGTGAACAAGTACCTGCCCGAGCACGACACCGACGGGCTGGAGATCAGCATCATGGCCCCGGATGACGCCATGGCCTTCACCCTGGAGCGGGTGCGGCGCGGCGAGAACACCATCGCGGTCACGGGCAATGTCATGCGTGACTACCTGACCGACCTGTTCCCCATTCTCGAACTGGGCACCAGCGCCCGCATGCTGTCGATCGTGCCGTTGCTCAATGGCGGCGGCCTGTTCGAGACCGGAGCGGGCGGCTCGGCGCCCAAGCACGTCCAGCAGTTCATGAAGGAAGGTCACCTGCGCTGGGATTCGCTGGGTGAGTACTGTGCCCTGGTGCCGTCATTCGAGATGATCGCCGACCACCGCGGCAACGCCAAGGCCGCCCTGCTGGCCAGGACGCTGGACGACGCGGTGGGCATGTACCTGGAGAACGAGCGCTATCCCTCGCGCAAGGTCAACGAGATCGACAACCGCGGCGCGACTTTCTACCTGACCCTGTACTGGGCCCAGGCCCTGGCGGCGCAGGACGAGGACGCCGGGCTGAAGGCACGCTTCGCGCCGGTGGCCGCGGCCCTGGCCGACAACGCGGACAAGATCGACGCGGAACTGCTGGCGGCCCAGGGCGCGCCGGTGGACATGGGCGGCTACTTCGATCCGGCTGACGAGCTGACCGAACAGGCCATGCGGCCGAGCGCGACTTTCAACGCGATCATCGACGGGATGTAGGGCCGACCGGCGACCCCCTGCCGGGCTCACACCGAGCCCGGCAGTCCCCCACACCTAACGAAAAAGGGCCTTGACCAGGCTCCAGCTGTTGACCTCAGACGACACGACGCAGTTGTCAATCTCGCCGTCGCAATCGTTGTCGATCCCGTCGTCGCAGATTTCCACGGCACCCGGGTACACCATGTAGTCCCCGTCGTCGCAGTCGCAATCGTCGCCGAAACCGTCCCGATCAAGGTCGAAGTTTTCGACGTCATCGGTGCAATCGCAGGCATCTCCCATCCCGTCCGAGTCGGAGTCCGTCTGGTCGGGATTGGGTGTCCAGATACAGTTGTCGATACCGTCGTCGACACCGTCGCCATCCGAATCGATCGCCAGGGCGGGCGACCCGACAGCCGAAACCGCGACCAGCGCCACAAAAATGAGCGCCGTGTGCAGATTCCAGAATCCATATCGCTTGTTCATGATTCTCCTCCGGTTGGTGCAGATACAAGGCGGCCACACACACCGCCTCCTACGGAGAGATCCGACAAGACCGGAAAATCTAACAGGGTTTCGGGTGGAGGCTGATGGCGCGACCGCCCCCTACACGTCCAGGGCGGAAATATCCTCGCCGGGATGCTCCGGATCCGGCCAATAGGCCAACTCCGGCGCCACCGCCTTGGGCGTGAAGATCGCGATCAGGATCAGCACGAGGTAGATGACGACCACCGTCAC
>JAJRWA010000027.1 GCA_024277025.1 Candidatus Krumholzibacteriota bacterium
CCATAGCATAGCCGGTATCAGCCTTCTTTCAGCGAGAGCGAGATCCGTTTGCGCTCGAGGTCCACGTCCAAGACCCGGGCGCTGACCTTCTGGCCGACCTTGACCACTTCGTTGGGGTCGCGCACGAAGCGGTCGGCCAGCTGGCTGATATGGGCCAGGCCGTCCTGGTGCACGCCGACGTCGATGAAGGCGCCGAAGTTGGTCACGTTGGTGACGATCCCCGGCAGCCGCATGCCTTCCTGCAGATCTTCCATTTTGGCCACGCCGTCGGCGAAGCTGAAGACCTCGAACTGCTGCCGCGGATCCCGGCCAGGCTTGCCCAACTCGGCCACGATGGCGCGCAGGGTGGGCAGGCCGACCGTCTCGGTGACGTAGTCCTCGAGCCGCAGGCCGGCGGCGGCCTGCTCGTTGCCGACCATCTCCTTCACCGCGCAGCCACGATCGCGGGCCATGGCCTTGACGATCGGGTAGCTCTCGGGGTGCACCGCGCTGGCGTCCAGGGGATTGCGGCCGCCGTTGACCCGCAGGAATCCGGCTGCCTGTTCGTAGGCCTTGGGCCCGAGCCGGGGCACTTTCTTCAACTGGCTGCGGCTGGTGAAGGCTCCGTTCTCGTTGCGGTAGGCGATCACGTTGCCGGCCAGTTGGGGGCCCAGGCCCGACACGTAGGTCAGCAGTTCCTTGCTGGCGGTGTTCAGGTCGACTCCGACGGCATTCACGCAGCTGCCCACGGTATCGTCCAGGCTGCGCTTCAGGGCCCGCTGGTCCACATCGTGCTGGTACTGGCCCACGCCGATGCTCTTGGCGTCGATCTTGACCAGTTCGGCCAGGGGGTCCATCAGGCGGCGGCCGATGCTCACCGAACCGCGCACCGTCAGGTCATGATCGGGGAACTCCTCGCGGGCGACGGCACTGGCCGAGTAGATGGAGGCCCCGCTTTCGTTGACCATTACCACGACCACGGCCGGGTCCAACTGCAGGTTGCGGACGAAGGTTTCGGTCTCGCGGCCGGCGGTGCCGTTGCCGATGGCTATGGCCTCGATGTCGTACTTGCGGACCAGACTGCTGACCGTCTGGCCGGCCTGATGGGCCTTGGCGCCGCCGGTGTGGGGGTAGACGGTGTCGTGGTGCAACAGCTTGCCCTGGGCGTCGAGCACCACCAGCTTGCAGCCGGTGCGAAACCCCGGATCCAAGGCCAGCAGTCGCTTGCGGCCGAGAGGGGGCGCCAGCAACAACTCGCGCAGGTTCTCGGCAAAGACGCCGATGGCTTCCTCGTCGGCGCGTTTCTTCATTTCCAGCCGGATTTCGGTCTCCATGGCCAGCGAGAGCAGGCGCCGGTAGCTGTCGGCCGCAGCCAGGGCCACCTGGCGCGCGCACGGCGTATTGTTGGCGATGAACTGGCGTTCGATCAGGGCGACGGCCGCCTCTTCGGGCGGGGCCACCTTCAGGCTGAGGATTTTCTCCTTCTCGCCGCGCCGCATGGCCAGCACCCGATGGCCCGGCGCCGTGCGCACCGGTTCCTGCCAGTCGAAGTAGTCGCGGAACTTGGCGCCCTCGGTCTCCTTGCCTTTCAGCAGGCGGGTTTGCACGGTACCCTGCTCGATGAACAGGCGCCGGATGGCGGCGCGGCAGACCTGGTCCTCGCTGATCATCTCGGCCACGATGTCGCGGGCACCGGCCAGCGCCTCATCCGGCGTGGCGACTTCCTTCTCCGCGTTGACATAGGCGGCTGCCAGGGTCAGCGGATCCCCGCGGTCGGCCGCGGCGGCCGGCAGGGCCGCCTGGGCGAACAGATGCTCCGCCAGGGGGGCCAGACCCTTCTCGCGGGCGATGGTCGCGCGGGTGCGCCGCTTGGGGCGGAACGGCAGGTAGATGTCCTCGAGAATATTCAGGGCGGCGGCCGCCTCGATCCGGGTCTTCAGGTCGGGCGTCAGCAGTTCGCGCTCGACCAGGGACTTGATGATGGCGGCGCGGCGCTTGTCCAGTTCGGCCAGCTGTTCGAGGCGGTCGCGAACGGCCGTGACCGCGACCTCATCCAGGCTGCCGGTGGCCTCCTTGCGGTAGCGGCTGATGAACGGAACCGTACCTCCCTCGGCAATGAGCATTGCGGTGGCGCGGACCTGGTCCGGCCCGAGGCTCAGTTCGTCGGCTATCGTCTGGATATGGCCAGCCGTACGGTCTTCCGGGTTCTGCGGTGTGTTGTTCATGGGCCCTCCGTGGGTGTGTTGGCACAACTGCGGAGGGGGATAATGCGTCGTCGCGGTCGCGATTGCAACTGCCGGCTTTGGTGGCGGCCGGGTCAGTCCTCGGGGCCGTTGTTTTCGCCCATGGGCACCACGCGGACGCGGCTGTTGAAGCGCTTGGCCAGACGCGGTTTCATGATCGACACGCGGACCAGGCATTTGTATTCGCCCAGTTGGACCGTCGTGCCGGACCAGCACTCGCGCAGCATGAAGATCTCTTCGCGGGCCTCGCTCATGGCCTCATTGACCAGGCGGCGAATGTCCAGCTCCCCGTCGGCGATGGCCTGGCCCAGCTTGCGGGCCTTGGTGTCCAAGGTGGCCAGCAGGGTCTGCTCGGCCTCGTTGATACCGTTGGGATTTTCGGCCGTGGCCTGGATGGTTTGGCGCAGCTTGATGCGGGCTTTTTCCATCTGGCGCAGCTTCTCCTTGCGGGCGGCGACTTCGGCGGCCAGGGAGGGATCCACACCGGCGGCCAACAGGGTCCGGGACGAACCGCTGGCCCCGGCCTCGCCCACTCTGATGCCCTTGCGGGCGATGGTGCGGCCGCCGGCAATGCGTCCGCGCGAGGCATCGACGCGGCCGCGGGTCTCGATGTCGCAGTGATTGATTTCGTTGGTGACCGTGATGTCGCCCTCGGCCCGGATCATCGCTTCCTTGATGTACTTGGCCTGGAGGTCGCCACCGACGCTGATCGCCGTGTCTGCGGCGCCCACAATGCCGCCGTTGACGGTCAAGGACCCGCCGGCCCGGACGTTGGCCGGTTCGAGCATGCCCTTGATGATGATGTCGCCGTCGGCTTCGATCGAAGCGCCGATCTCCACGTCGCCTTCGATCTGCAGGGTGCCTGTGTGGGAGATGTTGCCGGTCTCGAGGTCCACGTTGCCCTTGATGATGTAGACATCGTCGACGGCCAGGGTGTTGTCGGTGAAGCGCACGCGGCCGGCGACTTCAGCGTTGAAAGTGCGGACCCCGTCAGGCGCCTCGGTTTCCCGCACACCCTTGCCGCACCGCACCCGCACTTTCTCGGGTTTGTCCACGGCGATCTTGTTGCCGAAGACGTTCAGACCCGCCTGGCCGGGGATCCCTGGATACATCACCAGGAGCTGCTCGCCCTCGGTGACCGAACGGTTGTCGAGCTTGGCCCAGAAGTCGACCGATTCGGCGCCATCTTCGGCGTCCCAGCCATCGGCGAAGTAGTCCCGGCTCCATTCCAGACGCCCGTGCTGCGGGGGCACCGGCGGCTGGCCCATCATCACCACTGCGGAAACGAGATCCTCGCCGGGTCGGCACATGGTCGGCAGGGCCTGCTGCAGGAAATCCGCGTCGGGAAACTCGGGCAATTCCAACTGCTCGAAAGCGCTGACGATCGTAGCGACGGTTCCCGGCAGATCGGCGAGGGGATCCGGACAGTCGAGCAGAACGCTCACCTTGTCGTCGGAGAGCCGCAGGTTGAATGCAGGCGGTGCAGCCAGGGTTGTGTCCGTCATCAGATCGTTTCTCCGCCGAACCTGGCGAGGGCCCTCTGTGTAGCCGAATGATCATGGCCGGCGACCCGGCCGGGGGGCTGGTCAGCCGTTCTCGTATGATTTGTATCGGCATGGCGGAGTGTCGGTTGAACAAATTGCGAGCGGGATATCCCATTATTTGCGGCGGAATATATCCCAGCGGCCGCGCTTGGGTCTTTCTGTCTTGTATATGGTTGTGTCACAGTGATTTGATGTAGCTTCGTTGATGTTTTGCACGATTGTGTCTACGCGGGTGGCCGCGGCCAGCAACTGGTCGCGGGTGCGCTTCAGATCAGCCAGAGGGTAGGCTGGCCGGCCATCGTCGCCCAGTACGTACCGGCCATGGGGCTGCCATGAATTGGGAATCTCAAACTCCCGCAGTTCGATCCCGGGGTCGGGCATCTCGCCGGCCAGGCCGCCACGCAGGTCGTCCCGAATGTCCGCCAGCTCACGACTCCATTCGCGGATATCGAGCAGGCCAAGATCGGCGGGCAGCGGCTCGGATGATGGGGAACGCCCGACGGCGAAGCGCCTGGCTGCCAGCAGGACGATCGTGCCCAGCAGAAAAATGACCACGCCGCCGACAATGACGAGAGTCGAGAGATAGCCGATATCGGAAGTGGGCTGGGGGCCGTCGCTGCCCGCCGCAAGCAGGCGCAGGCCCACGCCCAGGCAAATCAGGGCAGCGGCAGCCAACAAAGAGGCAAGCACCAGGGCGTTGTTCTTGCGTGAAACCATGCCCGGAGGGAGCAAGGCCCATGCCACTTGTCTCCGGTCAGCGCACCATGGTCATCTTCATGGTCGTGACCTTGTCGCCACAGCGCAGCCGGCAGGTGTACAAACCCGCGGCAACGGATCGGCCGGCGGTGTCACGACCGCGCCAAACGGCCTTGTGTTCGCCGCCGGGGACGAATCCGTCGATCAGCTTGCGCACCAGGCGGCCCCGGAAGTCGTACACCGCCAACTGGACCTGCCGGCCGCCCGTCGGGACTTCAAAAGCGATACCGGTCACCGGGTTGAACGGATTGGGCGTGTTCTGACCCAGCAGGCGGCCAGACGCGACCGGCGAGCCGGTGGCCGTGGCGTGGGGGCTGGGCGGGCTCTCGCGGCCGGTGAGGTCCACAACCGTCAGCTGGTAGAACCACGACTCACTGGTCACATCGACATAACTGGTGCCGGTGATCACCTGATACAGGGTGGCCGGCGAGGGCAGTTCGAAGGGCGAAGTCACCCGGTACAGGCGGAAATGGGCGAAGTCCGGTTCGGTCACCGGGTCCCAAGTGAGTTGCACGCTGGTCGGACCGCGGTCCACAATGAAGTTC
>JAJRWA010000028.1 GCA_024277025.1 Candidatus Krumholzibacteriota bacterium
ACAGGTTGTCCGCCAGGGGCTTGCCGACCAGGGCCTCATCGTGGTCCACCATGTCGGTCAGGACGCTGCCCAGCAGGTACCGCGACCAGTCGGGGTCCGCCGCCGTGATCTGGCCGCCCTTGTTCTCCAGCCATGACCGTTAGGCGACATCGTACACGCTGCGCAGCGACGCATAGTTACAGCAGGCGGCCAGAACCATGATCAGGGGCCAACCGAAGCGGCGCAGAAAACGGGGTTGAGCCCAGAGGGCCGGCGCCACCAGCCACAGCCCACCGGCCACACCGGCGGCGAGCAGACGCAGCAACCACCAGGAGCTCCCGGTCAACACCCCGACCAGCGCCAGCGCCACCGCCCCGGCGACCAGTCCGCGGAGCAACCAGCCGGCGACCCGGGTCCGCGTGGGCCAACTCCGCCCGCCAGCCAGGCCGGCGACTGCCGCCAGCAGGGCCAGAGCCAGGACCATCAGGACCACCTGCAATCCCCAGAAGCTCAGGAGTTTCAGGCTGACCCCGGTGCCGATCAGACGGGGATTGGCGTTCTCGGCGATCAGGCAGGCCAGGGAGGCCAGGGCACTGAGCGCCGCACCGCATATCAACCCGAAAACCACACTGCCGACCAGGCCCCGGGCCCAGCGCGGGGTCTCCGCCCCCGGGCCGTCATCCTCTTGATTGCGGCCCACCAGGCGGCGGCGATCCAGCAGGTACCAGACGGTCACGGCAACGACGACCGCCGTGAGCACCGCGTCAGCCGTCGAAGCAAACCAGCCCCAGGCGAACGTGGTCGCAAAATAGGCGGGATCAACCAGGCTGAACCAGGAATCGGGAGCAGCAGGAAACAGCTGGTCGGGATAGGCGACGCCGAGCCAGCGCAAAGAATCACCGGCCGCCAGCAGACCGCGGCCCAGCCAAAGGGCCACCACGCCCCAGCCCGGTCCCAGGCCGAGGCGGGTCAGCCCCAACAGCGCAGCCCCCCAGGCCAGCAAGGCCACCAGGAGCCAGCGCGCCCTCACTTCACCGCGCCGGACGGCAGCCGATTCGGGCCGCGCCAGCAGATGCATATACGGACTGCTGTCCCCGGGGCCGAATCCGACCTGGCGAATCAGCAACCCCGAGTCATCCATGGTCAGGGCCGGATCGTTGATGGGACCGACCACGACGTCCACGCCGGGCGCGATCTGGTCGGCGTCGGCCACGGTCAGGCGCAGCTGAACCTCCAGGCTTCGCCCTGAATCCAGGGGGATCACCTGCCGCAGGATCCACCCCTGGCGTCCACGGTCCAGACTCCGGGCCCACGCCGGAGGCTCAGGCGCGGGGCCGGACGCCTGCGGCGCCGCCAATGGTTCCACCACGCCGGACCAGGCCAGCCGCTCCGTTCCCTGCCACAGGATCACCCCCATGGGGACCGGTACATCCGCGGTGGGCCACAATCCCGGCAATGGGGCCAGACGTCGAAACAGGTCGCCCCCGCGCACGGGTATGCGAGCGGACGCCGAGTTCGTATTGGCTGCCGCCAATCTGGGCTCGGCCTGCCGCCACCATCGGTCCAGGGCCGGTTCAATCCGGGCGACCATGGCCACGGCCTGGTCCAGATCCGCGGAATGGTCCGGCGTCTCGGCGGGCTCATCACCCCCCAGCAGGACAAAGGCCAGCCCGACACCCAGCAGGGTGGCCACCGCCAGCAGGGACAGGCTGTGCCAGAACAGGCGCAGGCGACGGTCAGCGACCTGGATGGATATCCGGCCGGCAAAAGCCAGCACCAGCGCCAGACCGATGGTCAACAGGAGAAAAAGAACCGGCCAGGGCAGGACTGGGGTCTCGGCAGACTTGCCGGCCGCATACAAGAGAATTCCCTGTCCAACCAGACAGAGAATTCCGGCGAGCGGCAAAGCCCGGGCCCGCAGCCAGGTCATCGATGGCCTCCTACCTGATCGTGTTGATCTCCGCCAGTTTCCACTGGTCATCCTGCTGCACCAGAATACAGACCAGTTTGATCTCCTGGACCTTGTCGGAATCGGGGCGGCGGCGGTGCCAGGTGGCCATGCCGTGCACCCGCGCCCCGGCGGTGGCATCCTGCATCATCTCGAATTCGAACAGAAGGGTCTGGTGCGACTGGAACAGGTTGCGGAAGTAGTAATAGGCCTGACTGGGGCTGTAGGTGCTCGCCCGCTCGTCCCGGCGTCCCGTCGTCACGCGCAGTCCATCGGGGTGAATCATCCCGGCCAGGGCCCGCTCGTCACCGCTTTCCCAGGCCTCGGCGATCTGCCCGAACACCGAGCGGGGAGCATTGCTGTCGGCGTCCTTGTCCCGGACCAGTCGGGCCGATGCCTCCCCCGGGCTCAGCAGGGCCGCCATCAGCAAGAGGCCGGCGCCCAGCCCGATCACCAGGTGCTGTCTGTGGGAATAGAGGGCAAAGACTTTAGCAAGGGACAATCAGCGGCCTCCCGGACCTGAATCAAACGCCGGCATTTCGCCGGGTGTCGTGTGGCATGGTATCAGGGCAAGGCCCATGCCAACGCTCATCAATTTGGTGTCTGACCCATTCTACCGCAATAGTGACGCCAAACGCCAACAGGAAGGCAAAAAAAGCCGCCAAATGTATTGTGCCGGTCACCAGATCGGCCCGACTCGTGGCCAAAAAGCCGCACAGTGCTGTTTTCCGAGGACACTGACGGGGCCGCTCAGGCCAGCACCTCAACCCGTTCCCGGTAAAAAATCCCCCGGGCCTCCAGCCCCTGCAACAGGTAGTCAACGCACCCGAACTCCCGGCCAATGAACTCCGGCGGCGAGATCCCCTTGTGCGCATAAAGCCCCTCGCTGAGCAGGCGAGCGGTCATGGTCGCGGTGTAACCGGTCGTGCGTGCCATGGAGGAAACCTGGTTCTCGCGGTCGTATTGGTCGAGCAGATCGTACACATAGCGCAGTCGCTGGCCGTTGCGCGTCCCCTCGACGCGGATCTGCATCACCGTCAGATCACCCTCGTCCTCGTCCAGCTTCCACATGGGAAACAGCAGGCGGGCGGTAACGTCCAATGGCCGGATGGACTGGTCACCGACCGTGATTTCCTCCGTGCTGAAGAATCCGCACTCGCGCAGCACGGCCATTTTCTCGATATGGCCGGGATAGCGCAGGGTCTTTTCCTTCATGTTGGGCGCCCCGATGGTCTCAACCAGGGTACGCAGACCATCGGTATTGAAAGCCTCGAGGGTGCCCACGCCTTCGAAATCCAACAGCTCCGGGTCGGAGAGGGCCGGCCGGACCACCGGCTGTCCGTTCGCCACATACCGGGCCGGGCGCGTGTACTCCTCGATGACATCGATGGGCGAGAAAACGGCTTTGTATTCCCAGGGCCACTGACGCACCTGCGGCAGGCCGCCCACGTACACCAGCACGCTGTCGACCGCGTCGAGTTTGCGGGCCATGCGGCCGATCAGGGCGCTCCCCATGCCGGGAAAAACGCCGCAATCCACCACGGCGGTCACGTCGTTCTCCCTGGCCAGCTGGTCAAGCGTGAACGGATCCTCGGCAAAGAAGGCGAGGTCCACCACATCCCGCCCGGCCCTGATCACGGCCTCAAGCGTTTGGTAGCCCATGAAGCCGGGCACCGCGCCCAGGACCAGGTCGAAGTCGCCCACCATGGCCGTGACGTTGGCCGGATCGGCGAGATCGGCGACCAGCGGCGTGATCGGAGCCCAGGCCTGCAGCCCGCGCAGGGTCTCGGTGTCCCGGTCAGCGACCGTGACGTTGAATTCCTCATCCGCAGCCAGATCGCGGGCAATGGGACCGCCCACCAGGCCGCCCCCGAGAACGATGATATCCATGGCAACTCCCTTGGCTCAGGCTCGATCCGGATTGTCAGCCACACGGTCGACCCCGTCAATAACTGTACCTCACGCCTGAAAACCCTCTAAATACCCCTAAAGATTTTGCTTAATTAGCCGATTTTTTTCTACATGATACTACACAATCAGCCATATCAGGCCACCAAGGGGTTCCTCCTGGCCACCGTCATTCTGCTGGCAACAGCGGCAATCAGCCTGGCTGAACCGGCGTCAGAGGCCCATCAGGCCGCTCGCTGCGCGGGCTGCCATGCCGGCGGAGCCGCGGCGGGACTCGATCCGGCGGCCGTGGCCGCACAGTGCACCGAGTGCCACGCCACGCACAGTCTGGCGCGCCGCGTCGCCACCTTTCACGGCAACAGCGCCGGTCGCTGCCTGAGTTGCCATTCCTTCCATCAACCGACCACCGTGACCCTGGCCAGCCTGACCAGGCAGCCGCCGGACTTCGCCGATATCGACGGAGCCGCCTGCCGTTCCTGCCACGACGAACGCGGCAGCCTGGCCAGCCTCTCGCCAGCGCACCGCAAGGCAGCCGAGCTCTACCACGCCCAAGCCGGCCGGCGCAGCCAGCTCAGCCCCTCGCAGACCTGCCTGAACTGCCACTCCAACACCTCGTCCTCGCCATGGCAGGACGAGACCGACGGTGCGGTCCTCGCTTTCAACGAGCACGCCAGCCATCCCTTCGGCATCACCGTCACGCCCGGCGCCGGCGATAGCAGCAACTGGATCGCACGCCGCATCGACCCGCGTCTGCATCTGTTCGACGGCCGCCTGGAATGTCAGACCTGCCACCTGCTGACCGCCGGCACCGACGACCTGGTCGTGCCGTTTCCCACCAAGTACGACCTGTGCAAGGGATGCCACAAACATTACGGCGACGACAAGGCAGGCCTCGTGGTGGTCCGCGTCAGTCGCTAGTCGGCGTTGCGGTCGAGGTGTGCATGCCGCCGGAGTGGCACTTGCCACAGAGCGAAGTCTGATTCGGATCCGGGTAGGGGTTGGGCAGCGGGTATGAGCCGGAAACCACCCCGTCATCGCCCAGGGCAGCAACGTTGAAGTCCCAGCGGCCGGCCGCCGGCGCCGAGGTGGCGTGGGCCCGATGGCAGGTCAGGCACATCACGCGGCTGCTCGTATTCGCACCCGCGGTCCGGTTCACTGTGTTGTCCACGACCTCAAACGGCACGGCGGCCAGATAGGCCGTGGCGGCCGAGCCGCCGGTGGGGTCGGCCGTCCCGTTGTACTCATTGTAGCGCGAGCTGGTCCGGGTGCTCAGGTTCCGGTCGATCGGGTGCCGAAAGCTGCTGCCCATCCGGTTGTGCCGATCCAGGTAGCCACCGTGACAATTGCCGCACCACCGGCTCATGCCGCTTTGATAGGCCACGTGGTTGCCATTGGCTTCCACCCCGCCAACCAGCAGATCCAAACCTTCGGCCAGCGGTGGCGGGTAGACAAAAGTGCCGCCACTGCCCTCATCGTTGCCCGGCCCCCGCAGGAAGCGGTAGTTGCTGTTGCCGTGGGGATCGTGGCAACTGGTGCAGCGCAGCTCGGACGCCGGATAGCTCCCCCCCGGCGAAGTCAGTCGCGTGCCATCGGTGGCCAACCCGTGGCCCGGTGCCAGCAGGTTGTGGCCGGCCGCGTCACCACTGATCGGATTGGTCGCCCCATCCGGACTGTCGTTGATGTTATCAGCCAGCAGGAACACGAAATTGCCCGGGCCGCGCTCCGGCGGCGGCGCCAGGTGATCCACGCCCAGCACTTCTCCGTAGTCGGCGGCATGGCAGTTCAGGCAGACATCACTCGACGATCCGGCCAGCAGAAGTCCGTCACCGACGCCCGCCCCTGGGTCTCCATGCATGATGTGACAGGTATTGCACGAACCGACACCGCCGTCATGGACGCCCGCCCAACTGACCGTCGCCGCCGACGCCACCGCTGCCGCCACCAGCCAGCCATTCACTTTCTGCCATCCACACAACCTCACAAACTCGCTGCTCCTATCGCTGATGGCACTGGATACACAATTCCATATCGGGATTCAGCGGCAAATACTGAGCGAAACGCGCCCCGTGCATCTGGTGGCAGCTCAGGCAGGTCACCGCTTGCTCGGTGCGCGGATCAATGACCTCCGGGCCCACCGGGTGGGTGACCTCGTGCGCTTCCTCATGACAGCGCCCGCACAACATGACATCACGTCGGACCAGCAACTGGGCATCATCGTTGCCGTGCGGCACATGACATTCCGTACAGGCCTCGCCCGGGTGGGTCGTCCAGGCCGACTTGTCCGGCTTGTCGTTGAAGTGGCAGCCCAGACACAGCTGAACCTGGTCCCGCAACAGCAAGGCCTCCTCGTTGGAAGCGTGGGGATTGTGGCAGGCCAGGCAGGATTGGGCGCTGTCCAGGTTGTGATGGTTGGCCTTGCCTTCGTAGACGGCCACGGACTTGTGGCACTTCAGGCACATTTCCTGGGTCGTGCCGCTGACGGCAAAGCTGCCCTCAGCCGCCAGGTCACCGTGACATTTGCCGCAATCGTTGTCGGCAAACGGCTTGTGACTGTTGGCCCGCAACAGGCCCTGGACGTTGGAGGCATGCGGGTCGTGACAGGCCACGCAGTTGGCCGTCCCCAGCGAGCGCCCACCGTGGGCCTGGTCAAAGGCCGCGTCCTCGTCGTGGCACTCGAAACACAGGCCGGGCACTTCACTGACCAGCAGGCCGGAGATCTCGCTGCCGTGGGCGGCGTGGCAGGTCAGGCAGGCCGCCTCGGCGACAGGATCGTGCACGATGGACCGCGCCTCCCATTCGCCCACGTTCGCGTGGCACTCCGCGCACAACCCGGGCAAGGGCAGGTTGAGCTGGTTCGCCTGATCCGAGGCATGGGGTGCGTGGCACTGCAGGCAATCCCCGTCAGCGACCGGCACGTGGGGCGCCGCCACCAGACCGCTGGACTGCAATTCCTCGTGGCACTGCAGGCAGAGCTCACGGCGATCCTGATCCAGCAGATTCGCGTGCTTGCTGGCATGGGGATTGTGACAACCCGCGCAGTTGCCCTCGGCAAAGGCCGTGTGCAGGTGCCTGGTCCCCGGCCCGGAGGTCAGTTCGCTGTGACACTCGAAGCACACGTCGGGCTGCTTGACCGGGGCCAGAGTTCCGCTCCCCTGCACCGGGACACCGGCCAGCACAACCAGGGCGAACAACGATGCCAATCCTGGGATTCTCATCGGTCTCCTCCCTCGTTCTCGGCAGGTTCCGGGTGACAGGCCGTGCAGGCCCGACCCTCGAAAGGATCATGCTCGTTGGGCTGGAACAGGCCGGTCTCGGGCGAGGAGTGGGCATTGTGGCAGCCCCGGCAGTCCAACGTATCACCGGTCTGGTCGAGATGGACAGCGCGGAACGCCTCCTCTTCGCCATCGTGGCAGTCCAGGCACAGCCCGGGCACGGCCGCGGTCAGCAAACCGGTCTGCGCGCTCCAGTGGGGCAGGTGGCAGGTGAGGCAATCGCCGTCAGCCGCCGGCTCATGGGTCTCACCGGCAGCCATCGCCTCGCCAAGCTCCTGATGGCAGGTGAAGCACAGTCGGTCCGTGGTCTCGGGCAGGAAGCGGGCGCGGTTGCCGCCGTGCGGCAGGTGACAGCGCGAACACTCGCCACCGGCCAGCGGCGCGTGCAGACTTGCCGGGGTGTCAGCCGGCAGGACCTCGTCATGGCACTCGGCACACAACTCGGCCTGCGGAGCGGTCAACAAGTGGGCCGTCTCGGCGGCGTGGGACACGTGGCAGGTGCTGCAATCGCCGTCCGCGAATGGCTCATGCGCCACGGTGCGGGCCGGGTCGTTGACGACCGCCTCATGACAACCGGCGCACAACGCACTGGCCTCGGTCCGCAGCAAGCCGGCCCGCGACCCGAAATGCGGTTCGTGGCAGGTGTTGCACTTGCCACGCTTGACCGGACGGTGCGAACTGGGCATGGCCAGCCACTCGCCCACTTCGTCGTGACATTCGCCACACAGAGCCTGACGGCTGGTCAAAGTCAGGGCGGCGTAGCCCGAGCCATGGGGAGCGTGGCACAACAGACAATCGCCCTCGGCAAATGGATCGTGCACCACCTCGGCCTCCGCCGCACGCTCAGCCAGGTCGTGGCACTGGGCGCACAACTGGTCGGACGCGGCCAGCAGCAGCTTGTTGGCCGGATCACCGTGGGCCGCGTGACAGCTCAGGCAGCCGTCGGCCACCGGGGCGTGCTTCGAGACCCCGGCCAGCTGATCGTTCACTTCATCGTGGCATTCCAGGCAAAGCACCTTGCTCGGCTCAGCCAGCAGGGCCGGTCGCGAGGAGCCATGGGCCGTGTGGCAGTCCAGGCACTCACCGTCGGTGACCGCCTCGTGTCCGCCCTCGGGGGCCACTTCCTCCTGGTCATGGCATTCCAGGCACAGGGCGTTGCCTTCTTCCCCGGCCAGGCCGAACGGCTCGTCATCCTGCGGTTCGTTGTGGCAGGCGCTGCAGTCGCCATCAGCCACCGGCTCGTGGTTCGACAAAGTGAGCAGGCCCGGCGCCGCCGACGAATGGGCCGCGTGGCAACCGCTGCACTCCTGCCCGCCGACGTCGTAACCGAAGTGGGCCTTGGTGAACTCCGCCTCGGCCGGATCATGGCAACCGGCACACAGCTCGCCGACGGGACGGATCAGCAGACCCGCATTGTCCGAACCGTGGACTTCGTGACAGGCAAAGCAGCCATCAGCCAGGGGCTGGTGCCGGTGCTCCCGGGTGAATTCGACCTGATCATGACAGGTGAAGCAGAGGTCGGCCGCCGCCGCCACCAGCAGCATCGGATTGTCGGTGCCGTGGGGCGCGTGACAAGCCGAGCACTCCCCCGCGGCAACCGGCGCGTGCAGCACCTCGCGCTGCAGTCCCACATCCTCCGGCCGGTGGCAGAGCAGGCAGAGATCCTCACCCGTGGCCTGCAGCCGCAAGGCCCCGACCATGCCATGGGACTTGTGACATTCCTTGCACTTGCCCTCCTTGAAGGGCTTGTGTTGCTTCCTGCCCGCGATATCGCTCTTCGGATGGCACTCGACGCAGCCGCCCTTCTTGGCCGAACGGCGCCCCCGCTTGATCTGGGCCGACGCCGAATCACACCAGATGGCGCCCGCCAGCAGGACCACCAGCCCCAACCCCAGACACGCCTTCACTCCTGCCACTGTCCGCATCGTCATTGATTCTCTCCCGCAGGCTCCAGGTAGGCCGCCAGTCGCTCGGGCCACCAGGTGATCTCGGAGCGCTCGGTCAGCAAGGCCAGATGCTCCTTGAGCAGGCGATCGAAATTGCGTTTGAAGAGGGTGCGCCGGATCTCCATCTCCACCGCGTCCAGCGGCGGCACAGCACCGGGACGGCGCGCGTCGAGCCGGAAGACCATGTAGCCCATGGGCATCTTGATGACCGGGCTGCTGTCACCGGTCTCCATGTCCGCCATGGCGTCACGGAAAGCACTCGAAAGCTCGGTCTCGGCGATGAAGGCGGCACTGCCGGGCGTCAGCTCCTGGTCCGGATTGTACTGGTGGAAGATATAGCCGAAATCAGCCCCTTCATGCAGGCGGGACGCCGCCTCGTTGGCCTCGGCCTCATCGTCGAAAATCATCACGTCGAGGCGCACCTCGTCCGGGCCCCGCATTTTCTCCTTGTTCTGTTCGTAAAGAGCTTCGAAATCTTCACGCTTGAAGGTGATGCGCCTGGTGATGTGGTCGTCGAGATAGCGCGCGATCAGGTCCCGTTCCCACTCCTTCTGCACCAGGGCGTCCACTTCCGGGTCTTCATAGTAGCCGGCGGCCCTGGCCAGGGAGCCCAACACCAGTTCGTGGGTCAGCTTGTTCTTGGCCTTGTTCAAATGGTGGCCGAAAGGTTCGGTGGCCGCCTGCATCGCTTCGTGGGAAATGGCCCGGCGCAAAGCCGTGCCCGTGACACCCTCGCCGCCGGTGATCTCGTAGACAAACTCCGGCTGCTGCTTGAGGAATTCGCCGGTCAACACCAGTGCCGAGTCGGCCAGGATGGCCATCAACGCCCCGGTGTCGGCCGTCAGGTGGGCCTTGTCCGTTTGCTCGGCCAGGAAGGCGTCCCACACGCGCTGCCGCTGCTGCCCGTGGACCACCGGGATGATCGACTGCTCGAAGCGGGCGAAGTCCTGCTCGTCCACCGGCAGCAGTTGCTCGACCCGGGCAAAGGCGAAGGCGTCGTTGTAGGGGAAGATTGCGCTGATCTGGCCGACCGTCAGCCCACGCACCGCGTCCCGCAGCCGATTCTTCACGTCGGCCCAGTAGAGCAGATTCGACAGGCCGCCCCTGAGTTTCTTGGAGTCCAGCGAGAGTTCGCGCGCCAGCGCATCCATGTCCTCGCCCGCGGCGACCCGGGCCCGCAGGTCCTCGGCCTCCGCCCTGGTGCGCACGGAAATCCGCCGCAGTTGGATCCGCCAGTAGTAGCGGTCGAAGAACGCGCGCACCGAATCGGCCGGCGCCGACTCGGGCAGGTCCACGTTGTCCCGCACGTAGACGCCGATGGCGAATTCCCGGGTCTTGTCGGCGATCATTTCCTCGAACGCCGGCTCCGCGTCATAGCCGGCGGCCAGGGCGTCCTGAATGATCAGATAGTCTTCCACGCGTTTCTGCAACAAAGCCTCGGCCGTGACCGGGACCGGGCCCTCGGCGCTGAACTTGCCGTGAGCGGCCATGATCATCCGGTCCAGTTCGGCGGTCGTGATGGGGTCGCCGTTGACCAGCACCAACGTGTCAACGGCAGCGTCTGCGGCGCCGGCCATATCCGGGACCGCCATCATGGCCAGGGTGGCCACCACCGCCAGGGTGCCCACGGCAAGGCGGAGCGGAAAACTATCGGTTCGGCGCCTCATGACTGCTGTCCTTCCGGTTGGCCGCCGGCAAGGACCCGACGAACCGATTGAGTTGAGCCGCCACCACCGGCGTGATGGCGTGCACACGTCCCAGTTGAAAAAAACCATCATGGTCGCCGCCCGAGCCGGCCACCTCGCGTGAGACCAGCAAGGCCCCGGTCCGGGTGTCGCTGGACCGCAACCCGGCGGCAAAGAGGGGCACACTCGAAGTGGCCAGACCGCGCGCCGGATCGAACTGCTGGACCGCGCCCGTGATGACCTGGCAGGCCCCGAGCTCGGCCAGGATCGCCGCCGCACTCGCCCGGTCCACCCCGCCGCGATTGACAACCTCGCGGGTCAGTTCCAGTTCCCGCACGAAGCCCGGCTCGACCACGTCATAGCCGGCTGCCAGCAATCGGCTCAGCAGCACGTTGGTCACCACGTCACCGGCGTGCTCGGTTCCCGCGTAGTTGTCGAGCGGCACGACGGCCAGCCGCCGGCAGCCGGCAACCGGAGGCGCCGGCGGTGTGCCCGGAAACAGCTCGGCGACAGCCTCGGCCAGGACAATGCCCGCCAGTTCGGCCACGTCCCCGAGACGCCCCTGATCCAGCCAGCCAACCCGGTCCTCACCCGTATGACCAAGGCTCACCGCACGGACAAGCTTCAGGCTCGCCCGGTCCAGCAGACGCAACGACACCCCGATCTCGATGTTCCCTTCGGTCCGCAGGATGTCCCACGACCCGAGCAGCAGCTGCTCCGCACCGGTCTGATCCCCGATCAGAGCGACGCCGCGGCGGCTGATCCAGCCGCGGCTGCGCACCCTATATTCACGCAACAGGGGCCGCAGTTCACCGCTGGTGACGATATTCAGGCCACGTCCGGTCAACAATCCTTCCAGGCGGGGCATCAGCAACTCGTGGGCTTCACTTTGACCCGTGTTGTTGGCGAACGGCACGATCGCCAGATCCACCACCAGCGAATCCGGCTCGGCGGCCGTGCCCGGGCCCACGCCCAGAGCGGCGATCAGTCCGACCGCAGCCACCAGTGATTTCAGATGCCACCCGCTGTTCAGCATTCTAGTCCAGCAGGGTTTCCAGACAATTGCTGATGCTGCGCCGCATGACCTCGCTGCGTGACTTCTGACCGGTGCCAAAGAGCGTCGACCAGAAGCCCGAACTGTCCTCGCTGTTGGTGGCGGACCACACGGTTGCCCCCGTCTCCGTCTCCACCAGCCGGATCACGACCGTGACCGTGCTGACGGTGGTCGAGCCCGAGCGCATGGTGGCCGACTCGCTGACCGTGCCCAGGAAGAGCCCCTGCACCTTCAACTCACGCCCGATGGTCATGATCTGTTCTTCGGTCAGCTGCGCCGTCCGCACCAGCGACTGGGTCTCCAGCACCCGCGCCACCTCTCCGGGCTCGACCACGACAAAAGCGTCCGCGGCCAGCAGCAGGTTGATGAAGTACCGTGTGGCCTGGGCCCCGGATCCCTGCGCGTCCGAAAGGTTCTCGAACGGCACGACCGCGACGTTCTCCACATAGGAGAAATCGAAGTCCGGATGGACGAAGCGGGTTGTGCCCGTGCCGCCGCAGCCACTGCAAAGCAAGACCAGCAACAGGACCAGGGCCAGGGTGATCTGTCTCATATGCTCCACCTGTTCCGGGGCTAAAAGCCGATTCTCAGCCCCTGTTGAAAGGACGTCGTCCGGTTGCCGCCGCCACCGGAAAGGTCCAACTTCGCCACCCGCAAATACAGATTCGCCCGCCGGGACAACTCCCAGTTCAGGTTGATGCCCTGCCGCAGCGTCGTCACGTCCTGGTCGACGCCCAATTCGTAGTGTTGCACCGAGATCCGCACGCTCGGCAGCACATTCCAGCTGATCAGGCCATCTACCGTGTAGCGCCGGGTTTCTTCCCGGGTACTGCGTACGGTCGCGCGCACGAACACCGCCCGGGTCACGCGCCAGTCCAGGCCCAGGCCATAGGATTGGCGCACCCGGATCTCGTCGGTGCTGTGTTCGAAGGACTCGAAGTAGGTGTTGTCCAGGGACACATCAAGCACCGAAGTGAGGGCCGCATCCACGCGGCCGCGCAGATTCCAGGTCCGGGAATCCAACCCCGAAAAATCATCGGCGAACCAGGACACCCCGCCGCCGACACCGAGAGCCAGACCGTACAACAGATCCGTGTTCCCTTCCAGCGCCACACCGGTGTTGCGCTGGGCCCGCTGGCCGTCCAGCCAGGTCAGGCGGTCACTCAGCGAGGCCGACCCCCGCAGGGTCGACAGCGGCGTCCAGGCCAGCGTGTAGCCGGCCACATTTTCGGTGAGGTCCGCGTCACCGCTTTCATACCACTGGTTGGACAACTGCCAATTGAAATTGTGGCTGAGTGTCGGCCGGGCCAGGTAGTTCAGCCGGGCACCCGCCGCGCTGCGCCGACGATCGCCGCCGCGGCCCGGATTCTCGTCGACCTGCAGGTTCAGATCAAAACTGCCGCGCCACTTCTGGCTGAAGCGATAGTCCACCCGGCCGTCTAGCTGGTGGGAAGCCGCCAGCAGCCGATTCTCCGGATGGTCCGAAAGCTGTTCCAACACCTGCAGTTCGGTCACCAGCACTCGCCCGACCTGGTTCAGACCCGAATTCACCGCCTTCACATAACGGTACCCGATCTCCGGAAAACTCAACTCGTACCGGTTCAGCGCGCCGTTGAACAACTGCTGTGGGCTGGGCACCGCCCGCGACCAGGTCAGGTTGTCCTGCGAACCCCAGACCTCCCAGCGCAACTGGTCCCCCGAGGGACGATCGGTGTAGATATACAAAGCACCGATGCTGCGGATGCTGGCCAGGTCGGCCCCGATATTGTGGTTTTCGTTGGTCCCCCCGAGGTCGATTTCCGGCAGGACGGGATCGTTGGTGTTGCCGTCGGCCAGCCCGGCGTTGGGGGCCAGGGTCACCAGGTCGGGCGCATCAGTCTGCCGGTACAGACCAGTGAGGATCGGCAGCAGCCGCAGCACCGGACCACCGGCATTGTTGACGGTCTTCTGGTCCACATAGCTGAAGTTGTAGTTGCCGGCCAGCCGCAGCCGGCCACCGGACTGCGCGCCCTGTCCCCGCCAGCGCAGCAAATGCCGATCGCCGATCGAACTCTGCGCGGAAACCACATTGTCCGAGACGTCGTGGCTGTAGGTGTAGCCGTAGGAATGATGCTCGCGGTCCAGGGTCGCCGCCGCCTGCAGGCGCCGGTTGCGGATATCGCGCTCGTTCCGCAGCTCGGCAAAGTAGGAATGCTGCTCGTCGTAGCGCAGTTCCAGCACGGGGTAGCGGGTGCTGCGGGTCTTGGCCACGGCCTGGGTCGTGTTGGTGATGATCGTACCCTGGAGGGGGGTCTCCACCTCGCGCCGCATCAGGGTCCCGCTGATCAGGAAATTCGGATGCGTCCAACGCAATTCGCCGCTGGGCTGTTTCTCCAGACGATACACGCCCGGATCCAGATCAAAAGCCTGGTCGAACTTGAAGTAGCGATAGGCCAGACGCAGATCCACCCAGGGGGCCAGCTTGTGGCTGAAGGCCACATTGTAATCTTCGCGCAGGGAATTCTCACCCTCGCCGTTGACCTCGCCCTGGTAGGCTGACACGTCCGCATAGCCGGAGAACGGATCCCACAGCACCGCCCGGGCGGAACCGGCCAACACCAGCCCGAGGGCCACCAGCAGGATGATCCGGATCCTCACGGCGCCACCACCGCGTACGGGCGGCCGCCCAGTTCCACCGTACTCTGCAACGTGCCCCGATTGGCTTCCAGGATGACGAGTGTCGCTGATTGCGGCAAGACTACCAGCAACTGGCGACAGGCTGGATCGAACGTCAGATACGCGGGCGCCGACGGCAGTCCGAACGGCGCAAATTCAAAGCCGTCGACCGGCCGCAGCAGAGCAATCTCGCTGCACGAAGGCAACGCGGCAAAGAGCTGCCGCGAGCGCGGGCTGAAGACCAGGTAACTGGCCGGCCCACAAAGAGTCTGTCCGCCCAGATCGCGCCCGTCCTGCAAATCGAGGCCCTGGATCCGATTCCGGGAAGCGCTGGCGATGTACAACTGGCGGGTATTGGCCGCAACAGCGACCGCGACCGGTGTCGGTGTCATCACCAGGCTTGAGCGCCGGGTCAACCCCGCCGGCGTGAACACCTGCACCTCACCCTCGAACTCACAAGCCACGAAAACATTGCCGTTGTCCGGATCGAGGGCCAGATCCCGCGGCCCGTCACCCACAGTGGTGCGGTACTGTTCCTGCATCGAACTGGTCGTCAGGGCCACCAGGCTGCGCGAGCCCGGATTCAGCACATACAACGTCCGCTGGTCCGGGGACAGGGCCAGGCGATCCGGGTCATCGCCAAAGCTGAGCGGCACGATCCGCTCCAGGCGCAGGGTCAGGGCGTCAATCACGCCAATGCCGTCGGCATCCGCCTCGGCCACATAGAGTTTCTGACGGGCTGATGAGTAGATGATCTCGCCGGGCTCGGGGCCAACCCCGACGGCGTCCACAACCCGGCCGGCCAGGCGGTCAACCACCAGGACGGTGCCCGACTCCCTTTCGGTGACAAAGGCCAATGCGCCGAGCGGCGGTACGGGCCGCGTCGCGGCGTGCAGGGCCAACCTGTACTTGTGGCCGGCCGCCGGCACCGGGCCCGGCTGCCAGACCAAACTGATGACGGCGGCTTCATCACGCCGCAAGTCGACCGGAACCGGAAACGTTTCGCCGTCGGGTGCCACCGGCGGCCTGACTGTGGCCGCGCCGCTGCGGGCGGTCACCCCGCCCAGCACGACACTGAGTGAGTCGTAGTGACCGGCGGCCAGCGTGGCGACTGCCAATAGAATCTGCTGGCCAGCCAGATCTGCGGCCACCAGGCGCCGCTGGCGGGGTGCCAAACCGACCGGATCGCCGGCACCGTGGAGCAGGAGTTCGGCCAGTGAGATTTCCGTGGGGACCGAGTAGTCGGCAGGCACTTCCAAATACACGAAAAGGGTCGCCTGCTCACCCGCACGGGCGACCGGTGACCACCAGACAGACGCCAGAAAAAGCACCCATGCCAGACACCCGGCCTGGCGGGAGGATTTCCATTCCCAGGGCAACGACACACTCCTTGCCGGTGAGGGAAACGCCCGAGCCGGAAGCCCGGGCGTTTCCTAGGATATCACATATCCCTTACGGAGTAATCGCGTCAAACGCATCCTTGTTGTGGCACTTGTTGCACAACGAACGCTGGTTCGGATTGTTGTAGGGATCGGGGATCGCGTACGAACCCGATTCCACACCGTCTTCTTCCAGGAACGTCACGCTGAAATCCCAGCGACCGGCATCCGGCGCCGACGTGGCGTGGGCGCGGTGGCAGGTGATGCAGCTGACCTGGCTGGCGGCACTCGGTCCCGCCGTCGAGGACGTGGTGTTGGCCGCATCTTCGAAAGGCACCTCGGCCAGATAGGCCGTCGCCTGGGCGCCGCCTGATTGATCCACCGTACCATTGTACAGGTTGTACGTGGTGGAGATGGAGCCGCCAAGGGTGCTGCCCGAGGGGTGCACCAGCTGGGTGTTGTTGTTGTGGAAATCACCGTGGCAATTGCCGCACCAGGCGCTCATGCCGCCCTGATAGGCGGTGTGGCTCGACTGGCTCTCGGAGCCGAAGAAGAGCGACAGGCCTTCGGCCGTCGGAGCGGGGTTGGTGAAAGTCGTCACGCCACCCTGCACCACGCGACCGGCGCCATACAGGAAACGGAAATCCTGGGTACCGTGCGGATCATGACAGCTGGTGCAACCCATGACACTGGCCGGGAACGTCCCGCCGGGCGCCGTGGAGTGGGTCGCATCGGCCGCGAGTCCGTGGCCCGGAGCCACGAGATTGTGACCGGCCGCATCACCCGGAATCGGGTTGGCGGCACCGGCGTAGCCGTCATTCAGGTTGTCTTCCAACAGGTAGGTGAAATTGCCCGCGCCCTTCAGCGGCGGCGGCGCCAGGGGATCCGATCCCACGGGATCGTCCACATGCGTGTGGCAGGAGATGCAAACGTCACTGGGCGTCGCATCAACCAACAACCACGGATTGCCGTTCGGGGAGTCGGGATCCACCAACACGCCATCCTGGCTGTTGTGCATCGTATGACACCCGTTGCAGTGCGCAACGCCACCGTCGTGGAACGCTGCGGCGGGAGCGGCGACAAGCACCAGCCCCATGATGATCAGCAGAGCCTTTCTCATTCTGAAACCTCCAGATGAGACACAGGAACATTGTGTTGCGAGCTGGTGAGCTCGCTGCTAGGGGAATTGAACGAACGGGAAGTGTGGCGGGGACTGCTCTTCAGGGTGGGCTCCGACGCGCCCGGAGGCACTTCGGAATCTTGGGCGCCGGCCCTATTTCGGCCACGAACGAAGTCGGGCAGCGCGCAAATCTGGATTCTGTTCTGGAAGATCTGGCCGACGACGACGCGATCAACCGCAGTCACCGCCAGCAGGGAAGGATTGATGAACCAGCCGGGACTTTGACCCTTGCCGCCGAACTCGCCGAGAACCCGGCCATCGGCGCTGTAGCACACGACGCAGAAGCGGCCCTGGTCAAGGACCGCAATGATGCCTTCGTCAGAGACCGCGACGGCGACCGGGAAATTGAGAGTGCCGGGTTTGGCACCGAAGCGGCCGATGGTTCCCAGGAAGGAACCCTCCAGGCTGAACCGCATCACGGTGCCTTCGGTGGCCACCGGAATCAGCAGCTCGTCACCGGCTATCGCGATCGTGCCGAGGCCGAAGAGATCCTGGCCACTGCGGTCAGCGGTCGTCACACTGAAGTCGCCGACAACACCCGCACCGGGATCCAGGATCAGCACCCGGCGGGACCCGCTGTCCAGCAGATAGAGCCGTCCGTCAACACCGCAGGCCACGGAACGAGGGTTCAGGGCCACACCGTCCCGTTCGGCCGGCAAAGCCAGCGGACCGAGAGACAGACCGTCAAAGTCGAAGCGATGCAAAGTGCGGCCAGCCGATTTCGAACCCAGGACATATATATAGCCCTCGGGATCGGTCACGATATCGGCCGGTGCGGTGACCTCCGACCCGAGCGCGAACTCGAACTTGTAGGAACCCGAGGGCGCGAATACGACGATCCGGTTGTGGCCCGAGTCGGCAACCAGCAGTTCCCGATGGAAACGGTCCCAGTGCACAGCGGTCGGCCGCTTGATGAAGTCGGCGGCGCCGGGAGCCGTGACAAAGCGCACGAATTCGGCCGGCACTGCCAACTGTTGCGCCGGCACGACGGCCGGATCGTTCTCCGCCCCCAGCGCGAGTTGATGGAGACCAGCGACCGACACGACAACCACCAGGCCCCAGCAGGCTCCCATCAGGTTGAGTATCGCTTTCCGGCTGATCATGATCTTGCTCCGCCTTGCGGCTGGCTGCGGTGATCCTGTTATTTTTCTAACCAAGTGGAAACATATCACAGCCATGTCATATTAATCAAGCCTATTCACTTTCTGGGAGTTATAAACTCCTGTTAATACAGCGGTTGCACAGTTTCGCATGTTCATCACAATAATGAAAAGCCGCCATCGATGACAGAGCCGTGACACGAGAAACCGCCAACTTGGCACCAATTCTGCGTTTCAATGATGATGATAATGCAATTCAAATCCAAGGCGCCCGAACCAAGTGGACGAAAGTGTCTCAGAACTGAGTTATCGGGGAAGTGGGCGCAGAAATAAAATGCCCATTATACGTTATTATTTTGACACCCAGCCCTCCCGCAGGGCTGAGACTGTTGCAAAATGCAGAGCACCGGTGCCCCAACGGGGTCACCGGTGCTCCCAATAACAGACCGACCGCCAGCGCAGCGGTATTACATGTCCAGCGCCCGGCGCTTCTTATCCACCTTCTGGCGTTCATTCCACCAGACCAGAATCGGCGAGGCGATGAAGATAGAGCTGTAGGTACCAACCAGAACCCCGAAAGTCAGGGCAAAAGCAAAGTCGTGGATAACAGGCCCACCCATCACATACAGGGTTGCCGCCACAAAGAATGTCGTCAACGAGGTCAGCAGCGTCCGGCTGAGGCACTCATTGATCGAGCGATTGATCACGTTGCGGTAACTCTCCTTCCGGCGCAGCTTCATGTTCTCGCGGATGCGGTCGAAGACCACGATCGTATCGTTCAGCGAATACCCGATGATCGTCAGGAACGCTGCAATGATCGACAGGCTGATCTCGAAGTTCAGCAACGAGAAAACGCCCAGGGTCAGGGTCACATCGTGCACCAGCGCCATGATCGCCGCAATACCGTAGCGGAAGACGAAACGGAACGTGATGTACAGCACGATCAGGCCCAGGGCCGCCACAATGCTGTTGCCCGCGGCGGTGCGCAGCTCGCCACCGATCTTGGGACCCACGCTCTCCTCCCGCCGCAGTTCGATCGTCGCGCCGGGCAGTCCCTCGCGCAGGTCGTTCAGCAAGTGCTGGGCATCGTCTCCCGTCTCGGTGTCCACGCCGGACAACGGAAACGTGATCAGGAACTCGTCCGCAGACCCGAAGTCGGTGACCTGCACGCCCTCATAGCCACGACCTTCCAGGGCCGAGCGAATGTCCTGCACCTGCGGCGCCGGATCGATTTTCACCTGCAGCACCGAACCACCCGTAAAATCAATGCCCAGCCGCGGGCCGCCGTGAATCAACATCAGGACCGCGCTGACGATCACCAGGGTCGCCGAGAGCGAGAAGGCAATCTTCATTTTGCCCACGAAGTTGATTTTGGGATCCTTGAAGAATTCCATGTCTTTGTGACCTTTCCCGGGCCGGCCCGGATACGCCCCGCCTTCAGCGGCAGGGGAAACAACAATGAGTCCAGCGGCAAGCCCGCGGAACTAGATGCTCAGCTTTTGGCGACCCTGATTCCGCGTCGTCCACTCCATCAGGACGCGGGTCATGACCAGGGCCGTGAACATACTGGTCAGGATGCCGATGCTCAGTGTCACGGCGAACCCCTTGATCGGACCGGTCCCGAACCAGAGCAGAATCACGCCGGCGATCAGTGTGGTGACGTTGGCGTCGACGATGGTCCGGGTCGCGTTGGCGTAACCGGACTGCACCGAGGCGCGAATCGTCTTCTCCTTGCGCAGTTCCTCGCGGATGCGCTCGTTGATCAGCACGTTGGCGTCAACGGCCATACCGACCGTCAGAATGATGCCGGCGATGCCGGGCAGGGTGAGGACCAGATCAAACTGGGCCAGCACGGCCATCAGGATGATGATGTTGCTGATCAGGGCAATCACGGTGATCACGCCGCTCTTGCGGTAGTAAAGCAGCATGAAGACGATGACCATGAGCGAGCCGTACAGGGCCGCACTGACTCCCTTGTGAATCGAGTCGGCGCCCAGGCTGGGACCAACCGTGCGTTCCTCGGCAATGTACACGTCGGTCGGCAGCGCACCGGCGCGCAGCAGCAGGGCGAGGTCACTGGCCTCGGCGTTGGTGAAACTGCCGCTGATCGAACCGCTGCCGCTGGGGATCTTGCCCTGGATGACCGGCGCCGAGCTGATGCGGCCGTCCAGGCTGATGGCCAGGAACCGGCCCACGTTCTCGCCGGTCACCTTGGCGAACTGGCGGGCGCCGCGGCTGTTGAGGCTGAAGTTGACCTGCCACTGTCCGGGGCGCTCGGGGTTCGAGGAACTGGTGGCGTCCGTCAGTTGATCGCCCGAAAGGATGGCCTTGCTCTCGACCAGATACAGGGGCCGCAACATCTGCCCCTGACCAAAATTGATGGGTTCCATGTCCATCTGGAACTCGCTGCCGCGCAACCGGGCCGCCGTGCGCTCGTCGTCGAGCATCGCCTGCACGCGGGCCACATTCTCCTCGGGCACGAACAGGGGCGTAGCCGGCCGGGCGCCGCTCTGGACGACCAGCAGGCCGCTGAACGGATGGGTCTTGAGGAACTCGGCGTTGGTGGGCTGGAGGTCGGTTTCGTCGGCGAAAGCGTCATCCAGTTCGCCGAAGGGATTGGCCGCCGTGTCGGCGGCCGCCACTTCTGTGCCTTCCGGCTCCGCCGTGTCCGCTTCGGTCGCCGTTGACCCGACAGTGTCTTCGACTGCCGTCTCCACCGGCGCGTCACCCAGGAAGATCTGATCCAACTTCTCCAGGGCCGCCTGCACCTCGGTGGCCGGGCGCACCATGCGGAACTCCAGCTTGGCCGTCTTGCCCAGCAGATTCTTGGCCCGCTCGGGATCCTGCAGACCCGGCAGCTTGACCACGATCCGGCTCGAACCGAACGTCGTCACCTCGGGCTCCGAGACGCCGAACTTGTCGATGCGGTTGTAGATGATCTCCTTGGTCCGCGCCAGGGCGTCCTCGGCCTCGCTGGGGTTCATGCCTTCCTGGTCGACTTCCAGGACCAGGTACATCCCGCCCTTGAGATCCAGCCCGCGCCGGATGGCCTTGGCGTCGATATCGGCGATCTTGGCCGCCAGCACATGATCAGTCTTGGCCGCTTCGCGCTCGGCAGAGGAAATGGACAAGGCCTTGAAGGTCGGCAACAGCCCCCAGAGGGACAGCAAGAGGATGACAACTGTCAGCCCGGCCCTGATCTGCAGGGATCGGTTCATGGTTCAACTCCCACCAAAGTGAAGAACTCGACAAGTAGTGAAGCCCCGAATCGAAGCCGCACCCGGAGGCCTGGCGACCAGCCTCTCCCAGTGAACACTCGCTTCAGGACGGCTAAAGCACTGACGACACGATGCGGCCGTTTCGGCCGCACCGGAGGCAGGTGGCCTCGTGCGCCCATTGGCAGATGCCGGAGCCTTCGCCGGGCACGCCCAGATACACGTCGCCACCGTCAATTTGCGGAGCGAATGATAACACAATTCAGGCGCTGACACCAGAAAATCCGCAGAATCAGACGGTTACCAGCCTGTAGGCTGTTTCGCCCAGACCGATGGCCTCCGCCCGGGCCAACAGGGCGCCCGGCAATTGGTTGAATCCACTCCAGGCGGCCAACTGGCCGGCCATCCGGTCAGTGATCAGGTCGGTCGTGGCCTGGTCCAGCGCGACCGGATCTCTCGCTGCAAGCACCCCCACATCACCCAGACGGTCCCGCTTGCGGGCCCGGGCGCCGCCCTGCTGGCGGTCCAGCCTGACCAGGAAATTGAAGTAGACCTGCCGCGCCCGATCCGGTCCGGCGATCCGGTCGCGGGACGCCAAGGCCGCGTCGGCGACTTTCTGCTGGAAGAGAGGAATTCCCTGCGCCTCTGCGGGACTGATCCCGGCCATGAAACAGACGTTCATGCACTCGCCGCAGCCCGTGCAAAGCGTGTGGTCGATGAACGCCCGGCCCCCGTTCAGTTTGATGGCATCGAACAGGCAGACAGTCATGCAGACGCCGCAGCCGGCGCACAGGGGCGTATCGACCCGGGGCCGGATATCCTGGTGCAGGGCGATCTTGCCCGCCCGGTCGGTCAGCCCGACGCCCAGGGTGGTCAGGGCCCCGCGCAACCCCACGTGCGGATGCGGCCGGACCGGGGTCAGCACGCACAGATTCGCGGCGTTGCGCAATCCGCCGGCCACGGTGTGGCTGGTCAGGGCGGAATCGGCCGGCAGCGGCACGACCACCGGTGCGCCGCGATCATCAGCATCGGCGACGACGTAGGGCAAGACGGCGCCCCCTGGCGCAAAGCCCTTGGTCCGGGCAAGATCCAGATGCCCGGCAACGGTGTCCAGGCCCGGCGTGGTGATCGAGAGCGTATCGAAGAAGAAGGAGTCTGCGCCAGCGACTCCCAGCTCGGCCGCCACGGCGTTGGCCCAGGCCGGGTCCACCGCCGGGGGCCGATTCGGGCCGCCCAGATGCACCTTGACCGCCCAGGAACCAGCCGGACCGGCCCCCAGCTCCAGGGCTGCGCCAAGGCGGGCGATGGCCGCCGGCAACCGGTGGCGCGAGTCTTCGGCTGTGTTGCCCAACGGCAGATAATAGACCGGGCCCGGCATCTCAATCACCTTGCCTGGCCGTGACCATGGCGTCCCGGAATTCCCGCAGCGCCAACAGCTCTGACATGGTCACAAACCGCACTCCCTGTGCCGCCAGACGAGGGATTTCACGCGTCAGTACGGCAGCCGTCGCCACGTGTGGGTGGCCGATGCCAACGGCAAACCCCGTCGCCCGGGCCGATTGCACCAGGCGTTCCAGGTTGGCCAGAATCGCCGCCTCGTTCTCGTCGTCGTAGTAGAGAAAAATCCGGTTGCGGGCTGCGGGCACCCCGGCCCGGACGGCCTCGGCATAGGCCACCGACCGGGGGCTGGTCATGCTGTCGACAAAGAACAGGTTCCGGTCCTTCAGTTCCGCCATCAGGGCCCGCATGGTCGATTTGTCGCTGGTCGCCGCACTGCCCATGTGATTGTTCACGCCCGTAACATCCGGCAGTACTGACAGGGCCGCGTCCAGACGCTGGCCGATCTCGGGCCGTCCCATGCCCACCAGCAGGGGCAGCAGCCCCGGATTCACCTCGGGATAACCCTGAGGTTGCATCGGCAGATGCAGCATGATCTCCCGGCGCCGCGTCGGCAGTTGCCCCCCCGGGCGGCCCGTTGCCACCTCCACCACACAACCGGCCCGCCGCCGGGCCTGCCGGGCCCGCGCCCGGCTGTCACGACCACCGGCACCGAGCGCCCGACCGGGCGGCAAGACCAGCTCAGTCCCCCGCAGTGAAAAAAACCGGGAGTAGGCCAGCCCCGGCAGCACGGCCATGGTCAGCGGTGCCGGCAACTCCATGATCGCCATGGCCGGCCCCGTCTTGCCGTGCCCCCAGTCATCGATGATCAGCGCGACGGTCGGTTCTTCAGCCGCGGCGAACTGTTTCCACCGCGAAAGGCCGGGCCCACCACCCCACTTCAGGCGGGGCGTCGAGCCCGCGCGCCACAGCACCAGCGTGTGGGTCGGCCGTCCCGGCACCCCGATATCCAGGCGCAGTTGATCCAGTTGCTCGTTGGGTTGCTGCTGCGCACGTCCCAGACGCTCGGGCAGCAACCGCTCGCCCCACAGCACCAGCGCGCCTGCCTCGGCCACGGCGTCCGCTATCCGGGCCTGGACCGCCCACCACGACTCGTCGCCGGTCACAGCCACGCCGCGGCAGCGGATCACCGCGCCCGTGCCCAGTTGCGGCGCCGGCCAGTCGTAGTCCAGGCCGGCAGTCGCCGGGCCCTGCGTGAAGCCGGGCAGAACCGCCGCCAAAGCCAGGTCCACCGCGGCCTGCACGTCATCGAACATCTTGTCCGACCCCAGGGTCAGCAGGGTGGCCTGACCACGCCGGGTCTGGGCCCAATTCAACAGGCCTACGCCCAGGACCACCACGACCAGGGCGGCGCCCAGCAGCCAGGGCCAGCGGCTGGATCCCCGCTTGCGGCGACGGCCTTGGCGGGATTTGCCGGATTTTTTCTTGCCGAAGCGACTGAACAGGTTCAAGGCAGCGCTCTCCGTCTTGCGGGAAGTAACCGGGAATCCGTGCCCGGCGTCGGGGACTGGTGTTGTCGGGACCGGTCGGCCCATGCTCACCGGATGGGTCACAGCCCCGCTATACTAACCA
>JAJRWA010000005.1 GCA_024277025.1 Candidatus Krumholzibacteriota bacterium
ATGGCCGAACCGCCACCGCCACCGGTGCTGCCGACGCTGACGGCGATGTCGTCGAAGGCGAAGCCGTCCGTCGTGATGCCGTAGTTGTCGTACTGCTGGAACTTGACGATGAAGGTCGAGCTCAGGCCCAGGCCGTTGGCCGCCGCGAGGGCGTCCACATCCAGGGTGAACTGGGTCCAGGTCTGGTTGGAGTAGCTGGATCCGTTCAGGTCCTGCACCTTGGTGAAGGTGCTGCCGTCGTTGTCCGAGAAGTACACGCCGTCCTGGGC
Organism: Candidatus Krumholzibacteriota bacterium; assembly: GCA_024277025.1. Lineage (GTDB taxonomy): Bacteria > Krumholzibacteriota > Krumholzibacteriia > LZORAL124-64-63 > LZORAL124-64-63 > JAGRNP01. Next base: position 270 of record JAJRWA010000005.1, read on the forward strand.
ATGGGTCTCGTCACCGAATTCCTTCCACCAGAAGCTCAGGTCGACTTCCGTTTCCCCGCTGAGGTCCAGATGCAGCCAGGCCTCGTTCTGGCAGTAGGTGCCGTTGGTCGCGCTGTCCATGGTCAGCTGGTAGCTGCCGCCGTGGGGCGTGTAGCTGGTCGTGACCAGGATGCGCCCGACGTTGGTCGAAGCCGTGGTCCAGTACTGGTCCACAGCGCCGCTTTCGAAGCCCATGGTATAGGGTACCGTGGCGTAGTTGCCGGTCGGCGGCGTGTAGTCGACGGTGAAGTTGGCGTTGCTGATATCGCTGGCCGTGCCGCCGCTGACGCGGACCCGGCCCTGGCTGGTGGCCGTCGTGGGCACCGTCCAGGTGTAGGAACCGTCGTTGTTGGTGCCCGATACGATACTGGACCAGGTCGAGCCGCCGTTGTCCGAGTAGTCGATATCCACCGTCGTGAACGTGCCGGTGTAGGTCCAGGTGATGTTCGTGGTGCCGCCACCGGTCAGCGTCTCGCCACCGTTGGGGTAGGTCACCGTGACGGCATCCGGCGGCGGGGCCGTGCCGGCGTCGACGCTGATGTCGTCGAAGGCGAAGCCGTCGGTCGTGATGCCGTAGTTGTCATACTGCTGGAACTTGATCACGAACGTCGAACTGAACGACAGGCCGTTGGCGGCCGCCAGGGCGTCCACGTCCAGGTTGAACTCGTTCCAGACGTTGTTCGTGTAGCTGGCGCCGTTCAGGTCCTGCACCTTGGTGAAGGTGGCTCCGTCGTCGTCCGAGAAATACACGCCGTCCTGGCTGTGCGTCTCGTCGCTGAAGTCCTTCCACCAGAATGTCAGGTCCGCCTGGCTCTCACCGCTGAGATCCAGATGCAGCCAGGCCTCGTTCTGGCTGTAGTTGCCGTTGACCGAGGCGTCCATGGTCAGGTGATAGCTGCCGCCATGCGGGGTGTTGGCGGTCGTGACCAGAATGCGGCCCACGTTGGATGAGGCCGTAGTCCAGTACTGGTCCACCGCGCCGGTCTCGAAGCCCGTGCTGTAGGGCAGCGTGGCGTAGCCGCCGGCGGCCGGCACGTCGATCGTAAAGGTGCTGTTACTGCTGTCCTGGGCCGTGCCGCCGGTGATGCGCACCAGGCCCTGGCTGGTGGCACTGGTCGGCACCGTCCAGCCGTAGGAGCCGTCGTTGGCCGTCGAGGACGTGATGAACGTCCAGTTCGAGCCGCCGTCCAGACTGTACTCGATGGCCACGGTCGTGAAGGTGCCGGTCCAGCTCCAGGTGATGTTCACCACGTCGCCGCCGTTCAGCGTTTCACCGCCGTTGGGGTAACTCACGGTGATCGCGTCGGTCGGCGTGGTGCCGCCGGCGGTGGCCGCGTCGGCGTCCACCATGCCGTAGCCGCTGTAGCGGTCCCAGCCGCTGCCGGACTCGACGTTGGTGATATCCTGCGCGGTGTTGACCAGCTGGTCACGCACCTGGGCCGGCGTGAACGAAGGGTTGGCGGCCTTGATCAGGGCGCTGACACCCGCGGCATAGGGGGTGGCGGCACTGGTGCCGTTGAACCACTTGCTGTAGTCGCTGGCGTCGTAGCCGGCCGAACCCAACAGGTCGGTCGTCGGCAGGATCGTCGGGGCGATCACGTCCACCGCCGCGTTGCTGTCCTGGGTGGTGCTGCCGTAGTTCGAGCCCCACCAGCGCTCACCGTCGCAGGTGTAGCCGTTGGGGTCGGTGCTCACGCCGGGGTTGATTTCACTGCTGTTGCTGGACGAACGCTTGCGGTCACCACAGGGCGAGGCCGCACCGACGGCGATCACGTACTGGTTGATGGCCGGATAGCTGATCGTCGAGGCGTTCTCGTTGCCGGTGGCGGCAAGCAGGGTGACGCCGGCGTTGTACGCGTACTGCAGCGCCGCATCGGTGGCCGAGTCGGTGCTGATCGCGGCGCCCAGACTCATGCTGGCGATGTCCGCGCCATTGTCGGCCGCGTAGTACAGGGCGTTCTGGATCGCCGTGAAGTACATCGAGCCCGCGCTGTCGGCAACCTTCAGGGGCATGATGCTGCAGCCGCCGGCAATGCCCGCGGTGCCCAGGCTGTTGTTGGCCATGGCCGCCGCGACACCGGCGCAGGCGGTGCCGTGGCCGGGGCTGGAGGAGTTGTCGTCGGGGTTGGAGTCGTTGTCACCGTAGTCATAGCCGGTGACCTGGCGCAGGTCCGGATGACCGGCCTCGACACCGCTGTCGATGATGGCGATGACGACACCGGAGTTTCCGTACCCCTGGCTGTTGTCCCAGGCCGCCTGGGCGTTGGCGTCAAAGCCCACCGTGCCTACAGGCGAGCCGTTCTCGTGGCTGTTGGTGGCCCAATCGTAGCTGAGCATCTGGGCGGTGTTGTTGTGGCCCCAGTGCAGGTCGTGCATCGGGTCGTTGGGCACGGCGGCCGGGAAGGCTCGCCAGTCAACGGTGGTCTCGGCAATATTGCGGTCGGCCGCGAACCTGCGGGCCAGCTCCGCGGGATCCTGGGCACCGTCGGTCTCAAGCATGTACCACCGATCCAGGCCCAGTTCGTTGGCCAGGTTGGTCTTCCGGGTGGCGATCCAGGGGCGCGAGATGCGCTTGACTCCGGACGAGGCACAAAGGGCGTCAACGGACCGGATGCCGGTGCGTGCCCCAGCCGCGGTTGCGCCCTTTTCCCGAGCAATATCCAGGGTGGTCGCCTCCATGGCCTCGGCCTTGAATTTCACGAGCAGGCGGGCAGGATGATAGGGTAAAGTATTTGTGGCGACAGCCGTGAAGCCGTCCTGAACCGGGGCGAAGGCTCGGGGAGCGGTGGGCTCCGCGGCGAGGGCCCCAGTGGCGAGAAGGGCGAGGAGCGCGAGGGCCATAAGCAGGACCGGTCCGCGCCTGAAAATATTCTGATGCATGTCGACTCCCTATGATTGGGTTTTCTGGTTGACGAGTAAGACAGAAAACTCCCCGGCAGTTGGACAGACCAAAACCTGCCGGTATTCCTCCTTTCGTATACAAGTGAACGGTTGTCAGGCTGAGGTTGCGAGACAAACACCGTATTCGTGACAGCCGATAGATGTTACGCGATCCCGTGTTTTCGATTCAAGATCTTGGTGGGCCGCGCTGATTGTCATGGCGCGGCAGCAAGTTGAATGTTGGGATTCTTTTGTGACAATTGTTGACTGTGCTACTGGAAACCGCACAGTCAGGTTTTGATTTCGCACGTTTCAGGGGCCAGGCGAGAGGAGTGAGCTGCGACCGGGCGATCAGCAACATTGTGCGTTGCTGCGTGGCCAGGCAACCGGCCAGGCGGTGCCGGAGGGGCTCACTGGCGAGTGAAATCCTAGTCGCGCGATAGGATATTGTGCTATAATCCGGCTCCGCACGCAGAAGGGAGATCAAGATGAAGAACCGAAATCCACTGCTCTATACGCTGGGCCTGTTTGCCGCAGCGTCCTTGTTGTCGTTGGCCACGGGCCCGCGGGGCGGAAACACAATTACACCTGAAGCCAATGCCGCGGGGCACCTGGCCCTGCCCCAATTGGAAGGCACCTGGTCCGGCACCTGGACCGATACGCTCTATGCCGTCGGCGGCGCGGTGACCTTGGTCATCTGGGCCGAAGGCACCGATTTCGTGGCCAGCGGCACGATAGATGTCACGTCGATCAGCGGGGCGCTGGGCGTCCTCAGCGGCGGCGCGATCGGCCTGAACAACGGTGTTTCACTGGACATCGATTTCAACTGCACGGATCTGGGTGGAGGCACAGTGGTCCTGACTCCGGTCAAGACCGCGGGCGCGGCGTTGAGCGCGTCGGCTAGCGGATCAGGCAACGTTTCGGCCCCGCTGGATTTTGGACCGTTCACACTGACGGGGACCGCGAGCGACACCGAGATCGTCGGCAGTTTTGATTTCACCAGCCCGGGCGGGGGCAAGGGAATCGCCCAGTTCAACAAGGATTCGGTAGGTGTTGAACCCATTTCCTGGGGTAGCGCCAAGGCTGCTTATCGCCAATAGTGATAATATGTTGCGTAATTTGGCGGCATTGCTGGACAGCTTGCTGATCTTGGTGCTGACCGGCGTGCTCGCTTCGACCACCGGCCGCTTTTTTGCCGAGCGGGCTGTGGTCACTTTCCGGATCTACTCCCCCGACACTTTGTGGAACGGTCCGTTGCCTCTGGTACTGGGCGCATTCTCGACGGTGACCTACGGCCTGGCGTTCGCTGCGGTCGCGATCTTCGTGTCCGAGGGTCTGTGGGGCGCGTCACCCGGCAAGCTGATCTGCCGGCGGCAGGTCGCTGGGTCGCGAAAGGCACTCCGCTGCCTGTTGAAAACCGCGCCCGCCTGGTTGTTCTGCAGCGGCCTGTTGGTTGGTCGCTGGGAACTGACGGCAGTGGCGGCATTGGTCGCGGCCTGGTCGGTTGTGGACCTGCTGACCATGGCCTGGCACCGCGATGGCCCCTGGTATGATCGGCTGCTCGGCACGCGCGTGGTCGCCAGCGCCTGATGCCGTCAGAGATTCAGCCCATGGGAATCACATAGAGCAGCACGCAGAAGAAGTGGAAGACCGTACCGGCCAGCACGAACAGGTGCCAAAGGGCGTGATGGTAGCGGAATCCTCGCCAGGCGTAGAAAACCGTGCCACCGGTGTAGGCAACGCCGCCGGCGGCCACCAGCAGCAGCGCGTTGCGGGGCAGGGCCGCCGCCAGCGGTTTGCCCACCACGACAATCAGCCAGCCGAGCACCAGATAGGACAGCAGCGAGAGCCAGGCCCACGGCCGATGCAGCACCACTTCGTAGAAGATTCCCGCCACCGCCAGGCCCCAGGCCACGCCAAACACCCACCAGCCCTGCGTGCCGCCCAGGGCGGTCAGGGCGAACGGTGTGTAGGTGCCGGCAATCAGCAGATAGATCGCGCCGTGGTCCATCAGTTCAAAGACTCGCTTGGATCGGTCACCGGTCAGGGCATGGTACATCGTGGACGCGGTGTAGAGGAGGACCATCGAAACGCCAAAGACGACGACGCCGACCATGACCTTGGGGTTGCCGGTTCGAGCTGCCCGCAGGATCAGGAGCACCAGCCCGGCGATGCTGCCGAGCGCGCCGATGCCGTGGGTGATGGCGTGGGCGATTTCCTCGCCGCGTGAAAATCCCTGGTGGGCAAATGTGCCGCGCATGCCTGACCTTCAGTTGGTGGGGTTCGAATGGACGACACCATAATAATACATGAGGGCAGTCCTGCCTTGCCCTAACCGCTTTTCGGGTGCAACAATTCAGGGTCGGCTTCGCATTAGCAAACTGTCGAATCGGCCGGATACCGGCCTTGAATTGTACTGCTTTCAGCCGCGGAGGTCGCTTGTGAGTCACCGAATCCTGGTTTTCCTGTTCTTGACGGCGCTGGTTAGCTTGGCCGCCGGCCTGGCCGTTGCCGACACTCCGGCCCAGGCGCCGGGTTACGTCATGCGCTATGCGGATGTGAGCAGTGATCAGATCGTCTTTACCTATGAAGACGACCTTTGGCTCGTGCCCATCAGCGGCGGCGAAGCCCGGCGCATCACCAGCAGCGAAGGCCGTGAACTGGCTGCCAAGTTTTCGCCCGACGGCCGCCTGCTGGCCTTCACCGGTGACTACGACGGCCGCGGTAACGTGTATGTGATGGATGCGCGTGGGGGCGTGCCCCGGCGGCTGACCTACCACCCCTCCGGCGGCACGGTCACCGGCTGGACGCCGGACGGTCAGAATGTGATCTTCAGCTCGAACCGTGAAGCGCCCAGATACTCGTCCGAGCTGTATACCATCGCGGTCGGGGGCGGCATGGCCGTCAAATTGCCGGTGGACCGGGGCGCGCTGGCCAGCATGAGCCCCGATGGGACCAAGCTGGCCTACAACCGTTTTGGCCGGCACACCCGCACCTGGAAGCGGTACGAGGGCGGCAACGCCCAGGATGTGTGGATCGCCGATTTCACTACCGGCGATATCACCCGCCTGACCGACTGGACGGGCAGCGATCAGTTCCCCATGTGGGGTGACGACGCGATCTACTTCAACAGCGATCGCCAGGACGGTAACCTGAACATCTACCGCTACGATACGAAGACCAAGGCGACGACGCGCCTGACGAATTTCACCGACTACGATGTGAAGTGGCCCAGCTACGGCGACGGGAAAATCGTTTTCCAGTACGGTCCGGGTCTGAGCCTGCTCGACACGGCGACCGGCCGGGTCGCACCCGTGGCGATCACCATCGCCAGTGACCGTCGGTATCTGCGCCCGGAATTGGTGAAGCCCAACCCGACGACCGGCGCCTTCGGCCTGTCGCCGGCGGGCGAGCGCGTGCTGCTCGTGGCCCGCGGCGAGGTTCTGAACCTGCCTGCGGACGAGGGCGACGCGGTGAACGTGACCCGCAGCCCGGGCAGCCGCGAGAAGAACGCGACCTGGAGCCCGGACGGCAAGTGGATCGCCCTGATCAGCGACCGCAGCGGCGAAGAGCAGCTCTACCTGGTGGACCAGCGCGGCGAGAACGAATGGCGTCAGCTGACCAACGGCACCTTCGGCTACACGAATCAGCCCGTGTGGTCACCGGACAGCAAGTCTCTGATCTTCAGCGACAAGTACATGAAATTGCACCTCGTGGACGCGGCTTCGGGCAAGACGAAGGAGATCGGCCACAGCGATTTCGACGACGCCTGGGAACGCTGGGGCATCATGGACTACGTGTGGTCGCCGGACAGCCGCTGGATCGCCTACACCAGCCAGACCGCCAACATGAACGAGGCGATCCTGCTGTACGACACGACCAACGGCAAGACGGTGAAGCTGACCGACGACATGACCGAGGACTGGTCACCGTCGTTTTCGCCCGACGGGCAATACCTGTACTTCCTGTCCAACCGCACCTTCAACCCGATCATGGGGCGCCAGGACCAGAATCATATCTTCCTGAAGCTGGCGCGGCCCTACGTCTTCCTGCTGCACGCCGAAGCGCGGTCGCCCTTTCTGGCTGAGGATGTGGTTGTCCCGGTGGCGGAAGGCAAGCAGGACGACAAGAGCAACGACAAGAAGGACAAGGCGACGCGCATCGACCTGGACGGTCTGCAGTCCCGGGTGCTGGCCTGCGAAGGCGTCGCGGCGGGCAATTACTTCCGGCTGACCGCCACGGACGACGGCTTCCTGATGCTGGCGAAGAAGGAGCCGGAGTTCAGCAAGTACCAGAACGTGGATGACGGGACCGGCGGCAAGCTCGACCTGCTGCAGTACAGCCTGGCCGACAAGGAAGCCAAGTCCATCCTGGACGGCATTGCCAACTACCACCTGAGTGCTGACGGGAAGCAGCTGATCTACCGCGCGGGCGGCCGGTACGGTGTGGTGGCGGCCGCCAAGGGCGGCAAGGTGGGCGACGGCCAGGTGGACCTGGGGGCGATCAGGCTGCGCGTGGATCGCGCCGTGGAGTTCCCCGAGATCTTCGCCGAAGCCTGGCGCATCCAGCGGGACTGGTTCTACGATCCGGGTATGCACGGCGTGGACTGGCAGACCATGTACGACAAGTACGCGCCGTTCGTGCCGGGCTGCGGCACACGCGGCGACCTGAACTACCTGATCGGCGAGATGATCTCCGAACTGAACATCGGGCACACCTACATTTTCGGCGGCGACTTTCCTGACGGTGCCCCGCGGGTCGGCGTCGCGGCCCTGGGCGCGGAGTTCAGTATCGAAGAGGGGGCGGACTACTATCGGATCAGCAGGATTCTGCCCGGCGTGAGCTGGGATGAGCGCTACCGCTCGCCGCTGGCCGAACCCGGGGTGCCGATCGCGGAGGGCGACTACCTGATCGCCATCGACGGCGTACCGGTCAAGGTGGGCGACAACGTGTACGCCCAGCTGGTGGACAAGGGCGGCAGGATGGTGCGTCTGACGACCAACGGCAAGCCGCGGGCCAAGGGCGCGGTCACGACCCGGATCCGGACGCTGCGCCAGGAGCGCGGCCTGCGCTACCGCGACTGGGTGGACGGCAACCTGGCCCACGTGGACGAAACCTCGCAGGGGGCGGTGGGCTACATCCACCTGCCCGACATGGGGGAGAACGGCCTGGTCGAATTCGGCCGCAGCTGGTACCCGCAGACGGGCAAGCGGGCCATGATCATCGACGACCGCTACAACGGCGGCGGCTTCGTGGGCGACATGATCATCGACCGCCTGGAGCGGGTGCTGTGGGCCATCAGCAAACCGCGTGAGGGCGGCACCGGCACCAATCCCGAGCGCGCCTTCCACGGTCCGCTGGTGGTGCTGATCGACGGTGATACGTACAGCAACGGCGAGTTCTTCGCCGAGGCGATCAATCGTCTGGGCCTGGCCACGACCATCGGTGTGCGCACCTGGGGCGGTTCGACCGGGATTGAAGCTCATCAGAACATGGTCGACGGCGGCGGCACCACGCCGCCCCAGTTCGGCCTCTACGCCCTGGACGGCACCTGGCCCATCGAGGGCTGGGGCGTCGAGCCGCAGATCGTGGTGGTCAACGCGCCGAAGGATGTGGTGGCCGGTATCGATTAGCAGCTGGACTACGCGGTGGAGTACCTCATGCAGCAGCTGGCCGACAATCCCGACAAGTGGGCGATCCCGGCCCTGCCGGCCTATCCGAACAAGGCGAAGCCACGCATGAGCCACGCGCACTGACAAGCCGTTTGACAGCGGGGGCGCCCCTTCGGTCGCGCCCCCGCTGGACACACCCGACCGGATCCCTTATTCTCCCCTCGTTGTCGGCACAAACCCCGAGGGAGACCCATGAATACGCGAAGAGTTGTGATGACCATCCTGGCGCTGGCGCTGATTGCCGGCCTGGCCGCCTGCGGCAAGAAATACGAGCCGGAAACCGGTTATACCGCCACGGACAACCTGCAGATCCTGCTGGACCGGGTCACGCGCACGCTCAGCGGCGTGAACAACCCGGCCAGCGCCGAAGCGGCCCTGCCGGTCCTGGCAGAGGTCAGCGAGGAATTCGATCGGCTGGCCGAACGGCTGCCGAATCTGACGGAATCGGCCCGGGCGGAGATGTCGTCCCAGGCGGCCCGCGCCATGCCGGGGTTGAAGGACAATGCCCGTCGGATCAACAACAGTGATGGGATCGACCTGCTCGGGCCCACGATGAACGAATTGGTTAACAAGCTGGCGCGGCTGCTCTAGCGGCCTGCTGCCCGCTGCCGCAGATTCCAGACCGGGCGACAGAAAGGCTCCGGCTTGGGCCGGAGCCTCGTTTTGCGGTCATCCGGAGCAACGTCAGGCTACTGCCTTCCCTGCAGGGATCCCCCAGGTTAGCGGAACAGCGCCCGCACGCTTCCCCAGCTCATTTGCCGGGCCGGGACAGGGGTGCCGTTGAGCCAGGCCACTGCCGGCGCGGCAAATGGTGCGCTGCAGGCCACGAGCCCGCCAGCGCCATAGTCGACGACGGGCGCGTCGTCCGGGAGGCTCGACGGGTCGGCGGGTCCGAAGGCGATCTCCTCATACGCGACGCTGTCGGTCGCGATGAAGACGGTGGTCAGCACCGTCCCGGCGGGGGAGGTTGGTTTCGGTCCGAAGAACGTGACGATCTGGTTGGTGTTGGTTCCCAGGTTGGTGGCGTCGAAAGCCAGGTTGGTCAGGGGAATGGCGAAGTCGGCCGCAGTGGAGGTGATGTCCACCTCGTAGCCTGTGACCATCGTTCCGGTCGGGTTGGTCAGGACAATGTAGGCCGCTGTCGTAAAGCCGGGCGTGGTGACGGTATGGGCGGTATCAAGGGTGAACTCACTGTCACTGAAGTAGAGTCCGAGGGCATCATCCTGGGCCGAGGCCGAGGCCGCGGTGGCGGTGAGCGCCAGTATCGCGATAACAATGATAGCTCTGCAGTTCATGCCATCCTCCTGTTCGGGTATACATCCGGTTGGGCGATCGCCATGGCCTTTGTGGGGGGCGATCAGCCCGGTTACGTCCGGATTGGACGGAGGCGTGGCGGCCATTACCAGAATTTCACCGGCGCGGAGAATCGATCTCGGCCAACAACTCACGCGACCGCCGCTGGAGAATCGAATTCTCACCGGTTCCGGCAAGTCGGCGGAGTGCTGTCGCCGCCTCGGCGGGGCGGTTGGTCTCGAGTTGAATCAAGGCCAGGTTGAACAACGCCGTGTCGTCGTCGGGGGCGAGGTCGAGGATGCGGTCCAGGGCGTGCTCGGAGCGGTCGAATTCACTCAGTTGCCAGGCCGTAATGGCGTCGAGGTGCAGCAGGCGCACGTTGTCGGGATAGCGGCGCAAGGCCTGATGGATCAGGTCCGAGGCCAGCCCGAGCCGGCCAACGGTCGCGTAGCCGGCGGCCAGCCACCAGGTGTCGTCCGGACCCTGGGG
>JAJRWA010000029.1 GCA_024277025.1 Candidatus Krumholzibacteriota bacterium
CAGCCCCTTGCAGGACTCCTCCACCAGCGGTGCGGCCACGATGGCGAAAGTGACGGTTGGCAGGTCCGTCAAGGCCAGGATGACGCTGTTGATCACGTAGCTGGCCAAGGCCCCGACGGCCCCGGCAGCCAGCCCGACCAGTACGCGCGAGCGGCGGACCAGCCGGAACGAATCCAGCCAGACCAGGGCCAGCAGAAACAGCAGGACCGGCAGCAGGGACAGGACGACCCGCAGCCATACGCCGCCGTCGGAGTTCATCAGCCAAGGGGGGATCAGCTCATTCAAACGCAAAGATGCCCTCAAACCCGGCCAGGGACAGCACTTCGTGCAGGTGGGGGCTGAGTCCCGCCAGGGTCAGCCCTGCGCCCTCATCCATCAGGCGCCGCTGGGTCGCCGCGAGCACTCCCAGCCCCACGCTGGCAATGTAGTCCAAGCCGGAAAAATCGAGGCGGGCCGAAGTGGTGACCTCGGCCAGGAATTCACGGGCCACCGGCACGCTGGCCGCATCCAGGCGCCCCAAAAGTATGATCGAGCCGGATTCGTCGGTTTCGATGGAGAACACTTCACATCCTCAGGTAGCGGACCGCAAGACAAGTCATTCGTTGTCCAGCGCCCAAAGGGGATCCGGATCCCGACAGGCCGACGTCTCCCGGGCGATCAGATCGGCAATGCTGGTGCCGCGCAGAACTGCGGTCACGCGACTTTCGAGGTGCTGCCATACCGGGCGCAAGCCACAGTTGTCGGTCCGCGGGCAGGCGGGCTCGCTGTCGTCGCGACAGGGATAACCGAAAGCCGACTCGCTGCTGACGGCCCCGATCACGGCCGCGGCCGAGATATCCGCCGGCAATGCCGCCAGCTCATAGCCGCCATTGCGGCCACGCACTGCCGTGACCACACCGGACCGCCGCAACATGCCCAACAGTTTGGCCACTGTGGGTTCCGGCAGGGACTCGAGCTCGGCCAGTTCGGCGAGCGTCACCTGGCGGGCCAGGATTCCCATGCGCATCATCAGGCAGACGGCCTGTTCCTCGGCTCTGGTGACACGAAACATGGATTACTTCGCCATCCTACAGGGTGATTACGCGGGTGACAAGCGGCGGACGGTCGGGGACCGGCCACCGGCCGGGACATTCCTGATATTGTGGAGTCAAGCATCGGCAGCTTAGCTGAAGGCCGGCCGGGGCGCAACCTCCCGCAGCCACGGAGGCGTTCCTAGTCCGGTACCTGAATCACTTTCGCAAGGTGTTCGTTGTACATGTCAGCCGCCCGCGAGAGAATGTCGGCATAGGCGCGGGACCGGGCCAGCCCCGAGAGATAGGGCTTGAGTTCGTCGTAGTCGAACCCCTCCTCCAGACGCAATTCGAAGAGACGGGCGGCCAGGATGCTGTCGGGCCGGGCCCAGGTCATGAAATCGTCGCCCAGCCCGAGGGCCTGCAGGAGTCGTCCCACGGTGTCGGGCGGTGCCGTGGCTCCGGCGTTGAACAGGGCCGTGTCGTTCACGGCCGTGACGGCCCAGCCGTCGGTCCACCAGCGGGGATCGACCGGCGCCGGCGGCTCAGGCAATTCAGCGGCCGGCGGCGGTTCCCGGGGATCCGGCTGGACCACCACCACCAGCGGCGGCAGCAGCGTCAGCATCTCCTGCGGCCTGAGAGCCGGACCGGCGCCGGCCACCAGCGGGTTCGGCAGCAAAAATGAGAGCCAGCTGCGAGGTAGCCAGAAAACCACGGCCCACAGCAGGCCCGCGGTCAGCCCGACGGTAACGGGCCACTTCCAGGGATCTCGGCGCTCTCGCATGGCGTCATCCTACGTTGCCGCCGCCATCAGGTTCCCGCCGCAGGGTCAAGCGTCCTGCTGCGACATGCTCTGGCCGGCCTCTCAGGCGCAGGCTCAGGTCCGGTTCGATGCTCACGACTTCACCGACCACCGCCACTTGCCGGTCTCCACCTTCGTCAGGCCAGATCTCCACGGTTTGGCCCACAACCAGCGACAAGCGCCGGTAGGCTGCCAGCAGATCCGCCGGCCCCGCGGTGACCAGGCGGTCAAAACGACTGGCCAGCGCCGACAGAACCGCAACCAGAACCTCTTCCAGAGCCGGCTCCGACGCCGCCAATTCCGCCTGCAAGGAGGTTGCCGCGAGGGCCCGCATTTCGCCCGGCAGTGGCGGCACCACCGCCACATTCAGCCCGAGGCCCACCACAACCGAAGTGATCCGGCCCCGGAAAGTGCGCAGGGCGGTGAGTGAACCGGCCACCTTGCGGCCGGACAACAGGACGTCGTTCACCCATTTGATTCCCGGTTCGAGCCGCCTGCGGCCAAGAGTGCGGATCGCCTCCGCCAGGGCGACCGCCGGCAGAGCCGGCATGATCGGCGCCCAGGCCGCCGCCGGCAGGTCACAGGCCAGGACCGCGCTCAGGTGCAGATTGCCGCGGCAGACGGACCACTGCCGGGAGTGCTGACCGTGGAAGCCCCGACCGGTCAACGCCACACAGGCGACATGTCCGGGCAGGCGGCCGCCCGCCGCCATCGCCTCGCGCAGGGCTTCATACTGGGATCCGGGTGCGTCATCCACGAGGATCAGGTCATGCCAGAAGGGCGCCAGGGCCGCCGGTACGCCCGGGGCACCGAGCAGGTCGTTGACACCCATGGCCCGCTGCAGAACACCGCCAAAACCATCCGCACGCGCAAGAGTCCACGTTTGGGCCGTTTGCGGCACCAAACCCGGCAAAACGGCCTGCAATATTTCAGGTCGATCCAGTCGCAAACGTCTTTCCTTTCTGGAGGACAAGAGTCCTGAATTGACCTTACCGAAAAGCGCTTCCCCGGTGCAACCGCCTGTGCTACGGTTCGCCCAATCTTGAGGATAGCAACCGTAGAGCATCTGGTCATCATCAACGATATCACCGGTGTGACTATCGACTTGACCGCGATCGTCCGTGCTCTTTCAAGCAGACAAACAGAGGAGGCGAAATGAGAAACAGGATCGTAAGCACTTTGGTCGTTGTCGGGCTCACCCTGCTGGGTACCGGCTCCGCTCTGGCCACCGGTTTCAGCATTTATGAAGCCGGATCCCGTGCCACCGCTCTCGGCGGCGCTTTCACCGCCACGGCCGATGATTGCTCGGCGCTGTTCTACAACGCGGCCGGCCTGTCCTTCATGCAGGGGCAATCAGTCGACGTGAACGCCATGTTCATCAGGCCGGACTTCAAGTTCGCCGGACAACTGGCCAAGACCGACCCGTTGCAGACCGGCGAGGCCGAAAACAATACTTTCTTCGTGCCCGGCATGTACTACACCAACAATGGCGGCGGCGACATCGCTTTCGGCCTTGGTGTCTACGCTCCGTTCGGCCTCGGGGTCGAGTGGCAGGACGCCGAGAACTGGGTCGGCCGCCGAATCAGCCACGACGTCTCCATTGAGACGGTTTATGTCACCCCGGCGGTCAGCTACAAGGCCAGCGAGACCCTGGCCCTGGCCTTCGGCCTGGACATCGCCCACCAGAACCTGAATCTCAAGAAGTTCACGCCCGAGCCGGACTTCGGCACCAACGCCATCGAAACCGAGATCGACGGCTCCAGCAACATCAACATCACGCCCTCGCTGGGCCTGATGTACCGGCCGGACGAGAAATTGAGCTTCGGCGTGATGTACCACTTCAAGAAGACCATGAAGTACGAAGACGGAGACGCCACGCTCAACAACGTGCAGGCCGCCGGGGAGACCTGGGCCGCAACACTGATCGGTGGTCTTGGTGGACCCGACCAGAAGCTCAACTCCGAGTTGAACCTGCCGTACATCCTGAGCATCGGCCTGGGCTACCAGTTCGCCCCCACGTTCCGGGCCGAAGCCAACTATGTGCGGTTCGGCTGGAGTGCGTTCGAGAGCCTGGAACTGGATTTCGCCAACGACAACCTCGACCAGACGATCCACTTCAACTACGAGGACAGCTGGCAGATCCGGCTGGGCGCCGAGTTCGACGTCAGCCCGAAGGTCAGCATCATGGGCGGTTATGTGCGTGACACCACGCCGCAGCCCCTGGTGGCCGTCAGCCCCCTGCTGCCGGACAGTGACCGCAACGACTACAGCCTGGGCATCATGTACCGCGGCGACAGGTTCGACATCAACGCCAGCTACATGGCCGTCATCGGCGAGGACCGGACCAATATCGAGAACGGGGAACCGGTCCGCAACACGACTGACTATCCGTTCGGTACCTACAGTGCCCTGGCCAACATCTTCGGCCTTGGCTTCACTTACCACTTCTAGGAGGAGGTGCAGGAAATGAAGAATCTCAAAAACATTACCAAAATGGCAACTGTCATGCCTGTCCTGCTGGCTCTTCTGCTGGCGGGTTGCTCATTGGACGCTCCGTCGGACCCCACGGGCGACGTCAACCCGCCTGGCGTGGCTGACGCCGGCGCCCGTTACGTCGCCGTCGGCAACAGCCTGACGGCGGGCTTCATGGACGGCGGCCTGATGCAGGTCGGCCAGGCCAACAGCTTTCCGCGCCTGATCGCCACCCAACTGGGCCTGGGTGCCGACGACTTCACCCAGCCCTGGATCAAGGCGCCGGGCATCGGTTCCTCGACGCCGAGCGACCCCGCCAACGTGGCGGGTGTGTTGTACTTCAACGGCGGCATCTCCGTCCTGGGCGAGACTGCGGCGGCCGATGTGCAGAGTGAACTGCTGTTGGCGGTCACCCAGCCGACGGCCTACCACAATCTGGGCGTGCCCGGGGCGTGGCTGGTCGACGGCCTGAACGCCTACGACGCGGCCAGCAGCATGAGCGTGGTGATCGACCCGACGAGCCCCAACCTGTTCTTCGAGTTCATCAACCGCTCCAGTTTCTTCGGCAACAAGACCCTGACGGCGACCCTGCCCAATGGTGTCGGCGGCACCTACGATGTGGACTACGCCTCCGGCTCGATGATCTACAAGGCCATCGCCAAGGGCGGCGCCCTGGCCACCATGTGGCTGGGCAACAACGACGTGCTGGGTCCCGCCACCAGCGGCAACCCGGCCCCGGGCTTCGGTCCGGCCGGAGCGGCGGCTTTCCAGGCCGAGTACACCAACGCCCTGTCGATTCTGGCCGGTGGTCTGGCCAAGCGCAACGGCTTCCCGGCGACGATCGTCGTGGCGAATATCCCGGACATCAGTTCGGTGCCCTACTTAATGACTGTCGAGACGTTCAACGGCTTCCTGGCCACGATCGACCCGGCGCTGGCCGGCGGCTGGCCCGCAGGCTATGAAGAAGCGGATGTGCAGCTGGTGCTGTTCCCGACGCTCAGTTGGGCTGCGACCCACAACCCGCTGACGGACCCGATCCCCGGCGAGAACACTCTGACCAGTGCCGAGCAGACGGATGTGAACACGGCCGTCGCCACCTACAATGCGGTCATCTCCGGGGTGGCCCAGGCCGTCAACGCCAGTGGTGCGGCCAAGGTGGGCCTGATGGACGCCAATACGCTGCTGGCCGACATGAGCGACCTGCAGCGCACGCACTTCATCTTCCTGCTCGGAGCGGGCATGGATGTGCCGACCGCGGCGGGCACCACCTACTTCTCCCTCGACGGGATCCATCCCAACAACGTGGGGTACGGCGTGGTGGCCAATGCCTTCATCGACGTCATCAACGACCTGGACGGCTCGAGCATTCCGCAGTTGGACCTGGCGAATTTGAGCTGGGACCCCACCTATGGTGTGCCGCTGCCGGCCCCCACGGCGACTCGCGCACCGCTGACGGTTTCACCCGCAGCGGCGACGGCCATGACGGGAGTGTTCCGCTAGATTCCCGCCCACGTGAGAACGGAGGGAGCCTGCGGGCTCCCTCTTTTCTTGTCAGCCGAACGCCGCCCCGGCCGATATATTTCCGGTGCCGATCCCCCGATTCTGGTGTATTTTCCTATCATGCAATACGCCACGCCGGAGCCCGACGACTTCGGCCCACCGAGCAGGAAGGACTTGTCTGATGCGCAACTACGGAGCCGGCGGCGGCCGCATGTCGTTTGGCGGCAGGGGGCTGACCCCGGCGGTCAAGATGCTGATGATCGCCAATGCGGCGGTGTTTGTCCTGCAAACCCTGCTCGGTGGCGGCTTGACCGGACGCCCCGGCCCCCTGACCTCCTGGTTCGCCTTCATTCCGCAGAACGCCATCTTCGGTCTCGAAGTCTGGCGTTTCTTCACCTATATGTTCCTGCACGGCGGCTTTTTCCACATCGGTTTCAACATGTTCGCCCTGTGGATGTTCGGCACCCAGATCGAGAGCCGCTGGGGCAAGCGCACCTTCCTGATCTACTATCTGGTTTGCGGTCTGGGCGGCGCCATCACCTACGGGTTGTTCAATCTGGCCGGCATGTCGGCCTTCATCCCGATGATCGGCGCCTCGGGGGCCGTCTACGGCATCCTGTTGGCCTACGGCCTGACTTTTCCCGACGCGGTGATTCTGGTCGGGATGATCATTCCGATGAAAGCCAAGTACGCGGTGCTGCTCTTCGGCCTGATCGAATTGATGTCCACCGCCAGCCACTCCGCCGGCAATGTCGCCAATCTGGCCCACCTCGGCGGCATGATCACCGGGTTTGTTTTCCTGAAAATGACCATCCCTTCGCTGAGCGCCGGCCTGGGCTCGGGCGCCAGCCTCAGCGGTGCCTGGAAGCGCTGGCAGACCAAGCGGCGCCTGAAGGTCGTGCGCCCCGAGCCGCGTGACCGTGGCAATGGCCGCCCCCGGACCGGCGGCAAGCAGACCGAAATCGATGTCATCCTGGACAAGATATCGCGGGAGGGTCTGCAAAGCCTCAGCGACGAGGAGCAGGAGATCCTGCGCCGGGCCGGACGCAAGTAGCCGGATAGCCAATGAATCTGAGCATTGTCATCGTCAACTGGAACACGCGCGATTTGCTGCGCGATTGCTTGTCGTCCCTGCCGGACGCCACAGCGGGCCTCGAGACCGAGGTTCTCGTGGTGGACAACGCCTCGGGTGACGGGTCGGCCGCCATGGTGGCGCACGAGTTTCCCGCCACGCACCTGCTTGAGTCGGGCGGCAACCTGGGCTTCAGCCGCGGCAACAACCTGGCCCTGCCCCACACCAGCGGTGACGCCATACTGCTGTTGAATCCCGACACGGTCTGCCCGCCCCATTCCCTGACCCGCCTCTACCGATTCCTGCACGGCAAGGAACGATTGGGCGCCGTGGGGCCACGCCTGGTCGACGGCGAGAGCCGCCCCACGATCACCGGCGGGTATTTCCCCCGGGCCCGTTTCCACTGGCTGGGCTTTCTGGATCCGAAGCGGTTCTTTTTTCGGGGCGACCTGGCCGAACGCATCGTCTTTGTGCCGGACCGCCGCCAGGCTTCGCGACCCGTGGAGTACATCATGGGTGCCTGCTTCATGATGCCGCGTACGGCGTTGGAGCAGATAGGGCCCCTGGATGAGCAGTTTTTCATGTACTTCGAGGAGACCGACTGGTGCTGGCGGGCCAAACAGGCAGGCCTGGACATCTGGTACTGTGCCGAGACCGAGATCACTCATCTGGAGGGCCAGGCGGCCGAGCAGGCCAGCCTCTTCAGCTTGAAGCAGTTCCAGCGCAGCTACCGGCTGTTCGTAGCCAAGCACTACGGCCCACGCCGGGTGGCGGCCTTTCGCCTGGCCCAGTTCGCCGAGTACGGGGCCAAGTCCGTGCTGCGCCGGCTGGCGCCCGGGGCAAGGAACAGGGCCCTGGCCGCCCACTTCGCGACCAAGGCCCGTTTGCAGTTGTCCGGCAAGCTCAGCGTCGAGCCGCCCGCCTAGCGTCCGCTGCGCGCCCGTTTCTCGAACTCCGCGATCAGGTCCTTGCCCGAATCCAGGCTCACGATGCGGAACTCTTCCACGTGCTGCGTCGGGTCATCCAGAACGTTGAGGTCCAGATCGAAAGTGTGGCACAGGTCACGGAACTGGTCCGGGCGCTCTTCCAGCAGGTACAAGGCCAGCACGGGGTTGGCCTGGATCTGCAGGCGCCGCTCCCGGGTGACGATGGCGATCCGGTGCACCAGGCGCTCGATGCGGTTGCTCATCGTTTCCATGCTCATGACCTTGCCGGTGCCCGTGCAGTAGGGGCAGTCGTCCGACAACTGGGACAGCAGCGACGGCCGTACGCGCTGGCGGCTCATCTCGACCAGCCCCAGACCCGAGACCTGGAAGACCTTGTGCCGGGCCCGGTCGCGGTGCAGGTGGGTCTTCAGTTCGTTGAACACGCGCTTCTTGTTGCCTTCGCTCTCCATGTCGATGAAGTCGATGACGATGATGCCGCCGAAGTCCCGCAACCGCAGTTGGCGCGCCACCTCGCGCGCGGCCAGCATGTTGGTCTGGAAGATGGTGTCTTCCTGGTTGCGGCGGCCGGTGAAGCGGCCGGTGTTCACGTCGATCGAGACCAGGGCCTCGGTCGGCTCGATGATCAGGTAGCCGCCCTTCTTCATCCAGACCCGCTTGTCGAGGGTCTTCTTGATCTCGGGCTCGATCTCGAAATGGTCGAAGATGGGCAGGTCGCCCTTGTAGTACTCGATCCGGTTCTTCAGCTCGGGCGCGAACGTCGTGACGTAGGTGTGCAGCCGGTCGAAGTCTTCCTTGTCGTCGATGATCAGCCGGGCCGTATCTTCCTTGAAGATGTCGCGGATCAGGGCCACCACCATGCCCACGTCCTCGTGGACCAGAGCCGGAGCGACCGCTTCCCGGCCGCCCAGGCTGATCTTGTCCAGCAGTCCGCTCAGGTAGCCCACGTCCTGCTTCACCGCGTCCTCGGTCATGGCCGTCGCGGCGGTGCGGATGATGAAAGCGCCCTCTTCGGGACGGTGTTTCTGCAGCAGCTGCTTCAGGCGTGCGCGCTCGCGCCGGTCATCGATTTTACGCGAGACCCCGATATGGCGGCCCTTGGGCATCATCACCAGGTAGCGGCCCGGCAAACTGATATCCGCCGTCAGGCGCGGCCCCTTGGTATTGATCGGCTCCTTGGTGACCTGCACCAGGATCGAGTCGCCGACCTTCAGCACGGTGCCGATGTCCGGCACGTGCCGATGCCGCCGCCGGCCGCCGCGTCCACCGCCACTGTCTTCTTCGTCGGTATCGTCGTGATCGAGGTCCGAAGCGTGCAGGAATCCGGCCCGTTCCATGCCGATGTCCACGAACGCGGCCTGCAGGCCCGGCTTGACCGAAGTGACTTTTCCCTTGTAGACATTGCCGACGATGCGCTTGGCGTCGGCCCCCTCCACGATCAGTTCCACCAGTTCGCCGTCTTCAAGCATGGCGATGCGGATCTCGTGGGGGGACGAGTTGATGACTATTTCTTTCTTCATAAAAGATCCGGCCTTCGCACCGGTCGGCTGCGCCGCGCCTGTTGCCGCTCAGGCATTCAGGTGCCGCGCCGTCCAGTAGTGCAGGCTGGATTCACCTACTTCCTCGATGGGCGACAACCAGCGCCCATCGGTGTGACGACCGAAGTATCCCGTGCGGGTGGTGCGGCAATAGCCCGATTCGGGCAGCGCATCGCCCAGCAGGGCGGTCAGAAAATCGTGTACGGGCAGGGTCGCTCCCGTCTCGCTGCGCAGCAATGAGAAGCGCAACCGGGTGGCGTAGCCGTCCGCGGTTTCGTCGAGCAGTCCGAGTCCGCCGGCAGGCACCAGCTTCCGGACA
Organism: Candidatus Krumholzibacteriota bacterium; assembly: GCA_024277025.1. Lineage (GTDB taxonomy): Bacteria > Krumholzibacteriota > Krumholzibacteriia > LZORAL124-64-63 > LZORAL124-64-63 > JAGRNP01. Next base: position 9,658 of record JAJRWA010000029.1, read on the forward strand.
TCAATCTGGATATCCCCTTTGGGACGCTTCCGCAAAAAGGGCCAGGCCGTGCTGGCCAGGAAATCGTCCACGGCGGCGGCGACTGTCGCCGGCGCCAGGCCCCCTTCGTCCTCACCAGGCAAATCCACCTGATAGTCGAAGCGCGCCACAGCCTGGTCGATGGACTGGGGAGTCTGTCCGCCGACCACAACGCTGTTGAGAATCTTGAGTCCCGCCGGCAGGGCCGGGTTGATCTGATCGAGCCAACCGGGCACCTGATGCTCCATGGCGATGTCGAGACATTCGTGCAAGCCGACAACGCCCACCGGCAGCGGGGGGCCGAACTTCAGGAGCGGATGTGGATGATAGCCCTTGCTGTAGGCCGCAGGCAAGCCCGAACGTCGCAGGGCCAGATGCAACTGCCGCTGGAAATCCAGATGCCCCAGAAATACCATGTCGCCGGTCTTCTCGAACTCGATCCGGTACCAACACTTGGCCGCGGCCTGATTGCGCCAGATCCCCCACTTGCGGGCCTCTGTAGCCGGATCATCCGGGTCGGCGTTACGCGGATCGAAGTCCGGTTCGACCCCAGCGGCCGCCGGCTCACGCACCGGTGTCTGCGGCCGGGGATCGTCTTTCAGGGCCACCGCCCCCCGCCCGTGGCTGGGAATGGCCGGTCCCCGGCGCGCCGGCTGGTCGCCGAGAGCCTCCAGTTTGGCGAAAACATGCAGCAGATCGCCCGCGCATGAGGTGCAGTCATAGCAGGCACCCTCGAGCCGGCAGTCGGGCAGGATCCTCGCCTGCCGCGCACGCCGCCAGTCGCGCTTGAGAAATTCCAGGTCCACGCCCGCATCCACCGTGGCCCACGGCAAAGGGACCTCCGGGTCGCGCTCGGCCAGATATTCGTCGCCGGTGAGACCTTCAGCCGCCAGGGCGGTCTCCCAGGTGGCGAAATCGAAGCACTCGCTCCAGCCGTCAAAGCGGGCGCCCGCCTGCCAGGCCCGGGCCACGACCCGACTCAGTTTCTCGTCCCCCAGCCCCAGCATGCCCTCCAGGTGCGAGACCTCGGGCGCGCGCAGGCTCACCTTCACCTTCATGCGGCGCAGCGGCCGGGCCAGATAGTTGTTGCGGCGTTCGATCTCTTCGCGGCTGATCTGCCCCGACCACTGGAACGGCGTGTGAGCCTTGGGCGAGAACGGTGAGATCGAGACATGGATCTGCGAGCCGCCGCGCGGCGCCAGACCAACCACCTTGCCCACCAGGGCGATCAACTCGTCCAGATCGTCGTTGGTCTCGGTCGGCAGGCCGATCATGAAGTACAGCTTGACGCTCTTGACCCCGGACTGCAGGGCCTGCCGCGCCGTCGTTACGATATCCTCGTCGGTGATGTTCTTGTTGATCACATCGCGCAGGCGCTGGCTGCCGGCCTCGGGCGCAAAGGTGAAATTGGAGGGCCTTTCGCGACTGATGGCCTGGTACAAGGCCTCATCCACCGAATCGACGCGCAGGCTGGGCAGCGCCAGATTGGTGCGCTGGCCCGCCAGCTTGTCCTGGATGCCGATCACGGTCTCGCCCAGGCCGGTAAAATCGCCGGTCGACAGGCTGAGCATGCTCACCTCGGCGTAGCCCGCGTCGGCGATGCCCTCGGCCGCCGCCTGCACCAGCGCAGCGGCGTCCCGTTCGCGCACCGGCCGCGTGATCATCCCGGCCTGGCAGAAACGGCAGCCGCGCACGCACCCCCGCATCACCTCGAGCGCCAGGCGGTCATGCACCGGTTCCATGATGGGCACGATCTGATCCGGCGGTGCGAATTTGTTCAGATCCTGCAGCACACGCGCCCGCACGGGCTCGGTCACGCCGGCATGCCAGGCTCCCGGCACCTGCCGGATCGCCGCCAGCACCTCCTTCCGCGACGCGCCCTGCTGCTTCAGCCGCACAATCAGTTCGGCGATATCCAGCACCGTCTCCTCGCCGTCACCGAGCAGGACCACATCCAGAAACGGACTGACCACTGCGGGGTTCAACGCACACGAGCCGCCGGCCACGAAGATCGGATCGTCTGCGGTGCGCTCGGCCGCCCAGATCGACGAGCCCGCCAGATCGATCATGTTGATCATGTTGGTGTAGGCCAGTTCGTAACCCAGGCTGAAGCCGACAACGTCGAACTGTCCCGCCGGCCGCCGCGACTCAAGGGCGTACAACGGCATGCCCTCGGCGCGCATGGCCTGCTCCATGTCCGGCCACGGCGCGTAGGCCAGATCGCAGAAAGTATCCGGCCGCTTTTGCAGCAGGGAATACAGGATGCGCAGACCCTGGTGGGACATGCCCACCTCGTAGGCATCCGGGAAGGTCAGCAGGATGTTCGCGCCGGCGGGATCAAAGCCGGCGGCGGACGTGCCCAGCTCGCCGCCGATATAGCGGGCGGGATGCTTGACCAGGGGCAACACCCGGCTGGTCAGCACCCGGCCCAGTTCGGCCGGATCGTCAAAGCGCGGCGCCGGGCGCCACGGTGTATCGGAAGCGGGCCCCGCGATGGGCAGGGCACCGGTGTTCGGCAATTCCAAAATATCCTCGGCTACTCTCTGGATATCCCCGGCCGCCGCGCTAGGCTTAGTCCGAAGGCATGGGTTTGACCGGAATGAACACACCTTCGGCGTGCTTCTCCAGTTGGTCCTTATGGGTATCGGCGGCGAACGACACCGGATAGTTTCCCGTGAAGCAGGCTTCGCAATAGCTCTCGCCCTCGCCCGCGGCTTCCAACAAGCCGGGCAGCGACAGATAGGCCAGGGAGTCGACGCGCAAGTAGGTCGCGATTTCGTCGACCGTGTGGCTCGAGGCAATCAACTCGTTGCGCACCGGCGTATCGATGCCGTAATAGCACGGATTGGTCACCGGCGGCGAGGCGATGCGCAGGTGCACCTCGCTCGCGCCCGCACCGCGGATCAGCTTGACCAGTTTGCGCATGGTCGTGCCCCGCACGATGCTGTCATCCACGACGACAACCCGCTTGCCGGCCAGCACCTCGGCCACCGGATTGAATTTAATGCGAACGGACATGTCCCGCACCTTTTGCGCCGGCGAGATAAACGTCCGGCCCACGTAGTGGTTGCGGATCAGGGCCAGCTCGAAGGGCAAGCCCGTGGCCCGGGCGTAACCAAGGGCGGCGGTGTTGCTGCTGTCGGGCACGGCACAAACGAGGTCGGCCGCCGCCGGCGCCTCGCGGCCGAGGATCTCACCGCTGCGGCGGCGGGCACTGTCGACGTTGCGGCCGAAGACCACGCTGTCCGGCCGCGAGAAATAGACATGCTCGAAGACGCAGCGCTTCTCCGGCGCCTCCACGTTCAGTTGGCGGCTGACCAGTTCACCGTCGCCGAGTACCACCATTTCGCCCGGCGCCACGTCGCGCAGATACCGGGCCCCGATGATGTCGAACGCGCAGCTCTCGCTGGCCACGACATAGCTGTCATGATACCGGCCCAGGCACAACGGCCGGAATCCGTACGGATCCCGCACGGCGATCAACTTGTCGCGTGTCATCAGCACCAGGCTGTAGGCCCCCTTGACCCGTGGCAGCAGCTTCAGCAGGGCCTCCTCACAGCTGTCGGTCCGGTTGCGGGCCAACATGTGCAGGATGACCTCGGTGTCACTGGTGGTCGAAAAGATCGAGCCGTCGAGTTCCATTTCCCGCCGCAGTTCGTGGGCGTTGACCAGGTTGCCGTTGTGGGCAATGCTCACGTTGCCCCGGTGCGAGGTCACCTGCAGCGGCTGGGCGTTCAGGATGTGGCTTGAACCGGACGTGCTGTAGCGCACATGCCCGATGGCGTAGTTGCCGGTCAGGCAGCGGGTGGTCTCTTCGTCGAAAACGTCGGCCACCAGTCCCATGCGCTTGTGGGTGACCAGCCGGTGCCCGTCGGCCACGGTGATGCCCGCGCTTTCCTGGCCCCGATGCTGCAGGGCGTGCAGGGCCAGGCTGGCCAGCTCGGCCGCGCCGGCGACGGCCGCGATCCCCACCACACCGCACTCTTCACGCCAATGTCGTTCGTCCAGACTCATGGAATCTCCGTTCCGACTGACAACTGGTTTTCCGGCCCCGGCGCCGCCCAGGCGCCGCCCCCATAGTATATCAACTTCCACCCGGCGCCCCGCGCCACCTTCGGTCTACTGGTCGACCACGAACCAGCTGGCCATGTGCGGATTGACCAGCAGCCCCTCCTTGCGCTGCCGCGCCACCGCCAGCAGTTCGCCCGTTGCCCGGGCCGTGGACTTGCCCCCGCGCACGATCAACCGCCAGACGACCCCGGACAGCACGGGTCCCGTCTCACCAAGGGGAAAACTCACTATATCACAGGGGTGGCAGCCGTCCGGCACCGGCCCGCCCAACAGGTCCGCGTAGAGAGCCGCGCCGTCATCCCGCCGACTCTCCAGATCCGCGTCCAGCACCCCGCCACACCAGTCGGCCGGCAGTTGGCGGCCCGGTTCGGCGTCAGTGAACCAGTCCGCCCCCGCGGCCGGCCCCGCAAAGACCCCGAAGTGATGCTTGTTCGGGTTGAAGTAGCGACCCGTCGCCAGCAGCCGCGCCACATCCCAGCCCTCGGGACGACCCCAGTAGGTGTGCAGTTCACACCGCAGCAGATTCTCCAGTTGCTCACCGCCGGCCAGCCGCTCCTTCATGACGCGCAGGGCTGATGCCGCGTGCAGGTCGACACCCTTGTGGCTGGTCAAGAGGATTGTCTGAGTCTCGCCACTCGATCCAGTCATGGGGTCCCTTCCCTAGTTGATCCATCGTACTGCAATTCCGCACACGTGCGGGATTTGCGAACAAATCCACAAATACCGGGCCCGAAGCAAACAGGTTCCCCCTGCCGAACTCCCGGGCGGTATTCTCCGCGGCACATCTAACACATCTCCACCAGGCGGCGCAGGACAAAAGCCCCCGGACCGTTCGCTTCCAGCCGCTTGAAATCCCCCGCCGCCGCCAACCGCGTCCGTCCCCAGGCGTGGGGCAGGTCCTCCGGCACCTGCCGCAGCTGCGCCGCCCGCTCCGGATGAGGCATCATGGCCAGGACATTGCCCCGGCTGTTGGTCAGGGCCGCCACCTCCAGCAACGCGCCGTTGGGATTGCCGGCCGCCGCCGTGGTCCGGCCGCCGAGCGCCGCGTAGCGCAGGGCCACGTGGCCAGCCGCGGCGAGCTGAGCGAAGAAAGCCGGATCCTCGTGGGTGAAGCGTCCCTCCGCGTGCGCTATCGGCAGGGGGAAGGTTCCGACCAGGCCCTCGACAAACGGCGTCCGGGTCTGCTGATCGGCCACGACCGCCACCCAGCGTGAATGGTAGCCCCGCCGTCCGGGCACCCGGTTGTCCGCCAGGGCGACTTCGACCGCCCCCGGCTCCCGGCCGGGCACCAACCCCGCCTCGACCAGCACCTGGCAACCGTTGCAGATACCCAGAATGGGCTTGCCGGCCGCCGCGGCCTCCAATAGCACGCGCAACAGCGGATCCTTGGCCGCGACCGCGCCCGCGCGCACCCGATCCTGGTACGAGAAGCCCCCGGGAATCAGGAAGCCGTCGAACGACGCGAGTTCCGCCGGCGAACGCGTCCAGCGAAAAATCTCTGCCGACGCGCCGGCCCGCTCCAGCAGGCGCCGCGATTCCGCTTCGCAGTTCACGCCCGGCAACTGCACTACGGCCAGCCGGGGGCGGCGGTCCAGATTCACATTGACCTCGTAGCGGGCCGGATCCTGTTCCTGGTCCCGATCCGCCGTCACGCCGCGCCGCGGCACCATGCCGACCGCAGATTCGCCGGCCACCAGGCGCGGCAGCGCTGTCTGCCAGATCCGGGTCACTTCGGCCAGATCCAGGCAGGCCAGGTCAGCGCCGTCCCGGTCACGCAAGCGCAGTTCCGCGGCCTCGGTCACCTGGCCCAGCGTCCACCAGTCGCAACCCGATTTCTCCAGCAACGCCGTGGCCGCGGACAACTCGTCCGGCCCCACGCTCACCAGGAAACCACCGCTCTCGCCGAAAAGGAACTCGCGGGCGCTGACGTCCCCGCTGTCGGCCGGCAGCCGCACTTCGGCGCCAAGACTGTCGCCCGCTTCCAGTCCCATGGCCATTTCGGTCAGGCAGACGGCCAGGCCGCCATCACTGATGTCGTGGGCCGCGGTGACCAGCTTGGCCTGCACCAACTCGATCACGAGCCGGATCTCGCAGCGGGCCGAGTTGAAATCGATCGCCGGCACGGCCGGCCGGCCCGCCTTGTTGCCCGCCTCCACATACAGCGAGCCGAGCATCTCGGGCCGCCGCGAGCCGATCAGGACGATCGTATCGCCGGCCCGCTTGAAGTGCTGGCTGCGGCAACAGGTGTAGTCGGGCACGATGCCCACACAGGCGACGATCGGCGAAGGGGCCACACTGCGGCCGGTACTGCTCTGATTGTAGAAACTGACGTTGCCCGAGATCACCGGCAAAGGCGCCGACGGCAACGCGAAACAGCCCACACCCCGGCAGGCGTCGCCCACCCCCTTGACCGCCTCGGTGAACTGCCAGAAGGAAAAAGGAATCTCGGGGTTGCCGAAATTCAGGCAATCGGTCACCGCGGCCGGTTCGCCGCCGACACAGGCCACGTTGCGACAGGCCTCGAGCACCGCGCTGGCCCCCGCGGTCCAGGGATCGGCCAGACCCAGCAGCGGGTTGCCGTCAGCCGACAAGGCCACGGCCCGGCGGCTGCCCGGCACCGGCGCCACGACGCCGGCATCGCCCTCGCCCGGCCGCAAAATGGTATTGGCCTGCACCTCGGGATCGTAGTGCCGGTAGATGTACTCTCGGCTGGCCACGTTGGGATGGCCCATCAGGTCCAGCCACTCGGCCGCCAGTTCACCGATCGGCGCCTCGGGCAGCCGCTCGTCCGGGGCCACTTCCGGCCGGGTCGGCGCCTCGGCCGGCCGGTCGTACCGGATCCCTTCGGTAATCGTGGCGATGGGTGCGTCGGCCAGTATTTGGTCGCCCCAGCGCAGCACATACCGTTTTTCCTGGGTGACTTTGCCGATGCGCCGGGCGCTGGCCCCTTCATACAGGCTGGGCAACGCGAAGTCCTCGTTGTAGATCTTCAGAACGGACTCGGTGAGCCGCGCCGGCACGGCCAGACCATACCGCTCCTGGGTCTCGCTGCAGGCGCAGACCCGCGCCGGCAGATTCGCGATCTGATGCACCAACTGCACGTCCACGTCACAGCCGAAACCACCCGCGTCGGCCAGTTCGCTGGTCACGCAACTGACGCCTCCGGCCCCCAGATCCTTGAAACCGATCGTGACGCCCTCGTCGCGCGCCATCTGCAGTACGGCCTGGTTCGCGACCGTCAGGATGCGCTTGAGAAACGGGTCGGGCGTCTGTACGCTGCCCTTGTTCGCCATGGCCTGTTCGGCGTCCAGCGTGGCCGAGGCAAAGGCCGCCCCACCCATGCCCGACCAGTCGGTCGGCTTGCCGACCAGGATCAGGTCGTACGGTTCAGCAGCCGCCGCTTTGGGCACCGCGCTGTGGGTGATGTGCTCGTGTTCGACCAGGCCCACGGCCACCACGTTGACCAGGCAGTTCTCGTTGAAGCTGTGGTGGAAGTAGACATCGCCACCCAGATTGGGCACACCGATGGCGTTGCCGTACTGCCAGATGCCGTCCACGACCTGCCGCGCGATATCCACCCGGTGGGCCGCCTCGTCGTCCTCGATGCTCTCGGGCGCCGGCCAGCCGAACCGCAGGGGATCCAGGGTGGCGATGACCTCGCCGCCCATGCAGTACACATCGCGCACGATGCCGCCAATGCCGGTGGCCGCGCCCTCGACGGGCATCACCTGGCTGGGGTGGTTGTGGCTCTCGTGAGCGAAAATGATCCCGTAGTTGCGGCCGCCGATCTCGCCGAAATCAACCACGCCCGCGTCCTCGACCGGCCCGACGACCACATTCTTGCCGGTGGTCGGCAGGTGGGCCTTCAGGTGGGGGCGGCTGCTCTTGTAGCTGCAGTGCTCGCTCCACATGGTGTCGAACAGGGTCATCTCGGTCAGGGTCGGATCGCGGCCGAGCAGGTCGGCCACCTTGCGGGCCTCGCTGGCGGCCAGGGTCAGGCCGTGCTCGCGCAGGAACGCCACCAGGCCTGCGTCGTCGTAGTCGCCAACGGCGATCGGGGCGAAGCTTTCGTCTGCAAAGGACAAGGCATCTCCTCGGGAACAGATGAACTACCAGGTCTTCAGGGCCAGCGTCCGTTCGAAAATGTGGGGCACGTTGCGCAACTGGTGCGCCAGGTCGAAGCAGCGGTCAAGCGCCGCGTCGTCCAGATGCTCGTTGATCTGCTGATCCTGCCGGAGCGCCTCGCGCAGCGGCACGTCTTCGTCCCACACCCGCATGGCGCAGCGCTGCACCCAACTGTAGGCGTCTTCGCGGCTCACCCCGCACTCGGTCAGCGCCAGCAGCACCGGCTGGCTGAAGTACATGCCCCGCACTTTCTCCATGTTGGCGATCATGTTTTCGGGGTAGACCACCAGGCCGGTGATCAGCCACGTCATCTTGGTCAGCATGTGGTGCAGCGTGTGGCAGGCGTCTGGAAAAATGATGCGCTCGACCGACGAGTGGCTGATGTCCCGTTCGTGCCACAGGGCCACGTTCTCCAACGCGGTGTGGGCGTAGCCGCGCAGCAGGCGCGCCAGGCCGGTCAGCTTCTCCGAGACGATGGGATTCTTATTGTGGGGCATGGCGCTGCTGCCCTTCTGCCCCTTGCCGAAGCTCTCCTCGACCTCGTGCACATCGGTGCGCTGCAGGTTGCGGATCTCCACGGCCATTTGTTCGATCGTCGCCCCCAGAGTGGCGACGGCCTGCAGCCAGTTGGCGTGGCGGTCGCGCTGGATGACCTGGGTCGAGGCCTCGGCCGCCCGCAGGCCCAGTCGGGCCATGGTCTCGGCCTCGACGGCGGGATCCAGGTGGGCGATCGTGCCCACGGCACCAGAGATCTGACCGCAGGCGATCTCGCGCTGGGCGTAGTCCAGGCGGTCGAGCCCGCGCTTGAGCGCCGCCCAGTAGACCATCAGTTTCAGGCCGAAAGTGGTTGGCTCGGCGTGGATGCCGTGGCTGCGACCGATCATCACCGTCTGCTGGTGTTCTTTGGCCTTCACTTCCACCGCATCCAGCAGTTCGATCAGACTGCCGCGCAGCACCGCGCCCGCCTACCGGATCTGCAGGGCCAAGGCGGTGTCCAACAGGTCGCTGCTGGTCATGCCCTGGTGGACGAAGCGGCTGCTCGGCCCCACGTGCTCGGCCAGATTGGTCAGAAAGGCGATCACGTCGTGGTGGACGGTATTCTCGATTTCCAGCACCCGGGCCGTGTCGAAATTGCCCTTGGCGCGAATCTCGGCGGCGGCCTCGGCGGGAATCTCGCCCCGGTCGGCCCGCACTTCGCAAACCACGGTCTCGACTTCCTGCCAGAGGCGGAAACGGTTCTCGTCAGACCAGATAGCAGTCATTTGGGGGCTGGCGTAGCGGGAGATCATCGGCGGTTCCCTGCCTTGCACGGAAGGGTGGACGGATCCGGCCTGAGGGCCGGGGAGACCGGAAAAAGACCCCGACAACCGGATTGCACGGGGGCAATCCGTCGATCGTTTTCCATCTCGCACCGTGTAAAGAGAGAAGCTAACCTGTGACCCGGCGCAGGGTCAAGTTCCGTTCGGAAAGGTGTGCTGATTTCCGGCGCCAATCTGCTGATTGGACCCCGTATTTTTGCTAACTTGCCCCTGTGAGTGGGCAAATCGGACAATTGCTGTACATTACCAGAAATCCGCCGCCACCTGGGGCGCCGTACCGCCAATGCTCAGGGAATGTCCTTGCCCACCACCGCCACTGATCTGACCACCGCCCCGATCCCCCAGTTGATCCGGCGCCTGACCATCCCGGCCTCGATCGGTTTCTTCTTCAACACCATGTACAACGTGGTGGACACCTACTACGCGGGGCAGCTGTCCACCACCGCCCTGGCGGCGCTTTCGCTCTCGTTTCCCATCTTCTTCGCGCTGCTCGCCATGGGCTCGGGCTTCGCCACGGGCACGACCGCCCTGATCGGCAACGCCCTCGGGGCGGGCGACCGCCGCCAGGCCGCCGGCAACGCCAGTCAGGGCTTGTTGATGAGCACGGTCCTGACCGGTGTGGTCATGGTTACGGGCTACTTCACGGTTGAACCCCTGTTCCGCCTGCTCGGCGCCGAGGGGCCCTATCTGGAACTGTGCCTGGACTACATGCACATCATCCTGGCCGGCAGCGGCCTGCCCCTGATCGGCTTCACGCTCAACGGCATTCTCAATGCCCAGGGCGACATGACCAGCTACCGCAACTACCTGATCGCCGCCACGGTGCTGAACATCGGGCTGGACCCCTGGTTCATGTACGGCGGACTGGGCGTGCCCGCGCTGGGTATCCGCGGCCTGGCCCTGGCCACGATTGTCGTCCAGTTCCTGGGTACGGTCTACCTGCTGCGGCAGGTGCGCCGCACCGGCTTGCTCTATCGCAGCACGGGCGCCCGCTGGCGGCCCCACTGGCCAACTCTCAGGGACATCACGGTGCAGGGCGTGCCGGCGAGCCTGAACATGATGACCATGGCTCTGGGTGTCTTCGTCATCACCTGGTTCCTGAGCCGTTTCAGTGAGAACGCGGTCGCCGCCTACGGTGTGGCCACCCGCATCGAGCAATTGGTGCTGCTGCCGGCCATCGGCCTGAATGTGGCCACGATGTCTTTGGTGGCCCAGAACGCCGGCGCCTGCCGCTTTGGCCGGGTGCGCACCATTGTGCGCACGGCTCTCAGCTACGGTGCGGTGGCCATGGCTCTCGGCGCGGTGCTGATCTGGTTCGGGGCCGACTTCCTGATGACCCGTTTCACCGACGATGCGGCGGTGGTGGCCATCGGGGCCCATTATCTGCGCATCGCCGCCTTCATCGAGTACGCCTACGTCGTCCTGTTCGTCAACACTTCGGCCCTGCAGGGTCTCAAGCAGCCGGCCTTCGCCCTGTGGATCGGGTTGTATCGCCAACTGGCGGCGCCCGCCCTTGTGTTTTGGCTGCTGACCCGCGTCTTTGACTGGGGCCTGGACGGTATCTGGTGGGGCGTCTTTGCCATCACCTGGTCGGCGGCCCTGGTTTCGGTGCTGTATGCGCGACGGCAGGTCGACAGGCTGGCCCGCGCCGAACAGCAGACCGACACCACGCACGCGGCCTGACGCTGAACCATTGTTCGAACCCGGGATATGCCATGACCGAAAAAACGAAACTGGACCGCGCCGGACTGTTCAACCTGCTGATCGTCTACTTCGTGTGGGGCAGCACCTATCTGGCCATTCGCGTGGCCGTGCGCGAGGGCGCCGGGTTTCCCCCGTTCACCATGGCCCTGATGCGTGTCGCCGCGGCCTCGGCCATCCTGCTGACCTGGGCCCGCTTCAAGCGCGAGCGGCTGCGGTTGACCCGTCGGGAATTCCTGCTGCTGTTCGGCAGCGGCCTTTTGTTGTGGGTCGGCGGCAACGGCCTGGTGACCTGGGCCGAGATGCGGGCGGCCTCCGGGCTGGCAGCGCTGCTGGTGGCGGCCATGCCGATCTACGGGGCGGCCATGACCGCCATTGTCGACCGCAAGCGGCCGGCTCCGCGACTGATCGGCTCGATCCTGCTGGGTTTCGCCGGGGTCGGCGTGTTGTCGTATCCGGTCCTGCGGGACGGCACTCCGGCCGATGTGCTGGCGGTCATCGCCCTGCTGCTGGCGCCGCTGTTCTGGTCCCTCGGTTCACTCTGGTTCCAGCGGCGCAAGCCCGATCTGTCGATCACGGCCATCTCGGGCTACCAGCAGTTGCTGGGCGGTGTGGGCTTCGCCGTCGTGGCCCTGGCTCGCCGCGAGCCCCTGCCCTCCCCCACGCCCGAAGCCTGGGCCGCCTGGGGCTACCTGGTGCTGTTCGGCTCCGTGATCGCCTTCACGTCCTACATGGTCACCCTGCGTCGTCTGCCGTATCAGATTGTCATGACCTACGCTTACGTCAATCCGGTGATCGCCGTCTTTCTGGGCTGGCTGATCCTCCGCGAGTCGGTGACCCTGTGGACGATCAGCGGTGCAGTCCTGGTCATCGCCGGCGTGGCCGGCATCTTTAACAACCGGACCTAACACATCCTAAAGCAATCCCGCACCTGGACGAAATCTTCAGGAAACGACAATTGCCGCACTTCGGCACTTCCTGGAGGCTGATCTTGATTGCTGTGCCCTTCCTGTCCACGGTCGCCGGCCGGCCCCGGTTGGCCCTGTTTTCACTCCTGATCTGGGGCCTGATCTCGGCCGCCGGCCTGACCGGCGGTCTGGGCGGCCCGACCACCGGCCTGATCTCGGCCGCTCTGGCTGGTGCCGGCCTGCTTGCGGCTTTCCTGGACCGGGACCATCAGGCCGGCCAGGATCTGGCGGCCCTGCGCTCGGCCGCCGCCGGCGACCTGGAAACCGCCGGCGACCTGGGCGCAGCCGACTCGGAACTGGGCCAGGCCATCCGCTCGCTGACCGGCAACCTGCAGCGCACGTTGACGGACATCAAGAACACCAGCAGCACCCTGCATTCCTCATCGGCCAGTCTGTCGGCCACCGCCGATGAAATGGTCCGGGCGGCCGAATCATCCGACCAGCAGTCCCATGCCGTGGCCGGTGCCAGCCGCAAGCTCGAGCAGAGCATGGTATCGGTTTCGGGCTCGGCCCAGGAGATGAGCAGCTCGGCCGAACTGGTGGCCGGCGCCCTGCGTGAAATGAACCTGAGCTTCACCGACGTGGCCCAGAACTGCGCCCAGGCTTCCCAGGTGGCCCAGGCCGCCGACGTGCAGGCCCGGGAAACGTCTGCGGTCATGGAACGCCTCGGGCAGACAGCCGACGACATCGGCAAGGTCATCGACACCATCGAGGACATCGCCGACCGGACCAACCTGCTGGCGCTGAACGCGACGATCGAGGCCGCCAGTGCCGGCGAGGCGGGCAAAGGCTTTGCCGTGGTGGCCAACGAGGTGAAGGAACTGTCCCGCCAGACCGCGCTGGCCACCGAGGACATCTCGCGCCAGATCTCCGAGATGCGCGAAAACGCCAGCCATGCCATCAGCGCTTCCCACTCGATCACCGGCACCATCAGCCAGGTCAACGACATCAACCAGACCATCGCCAGCGCCGTCGAGGAACAGCTGGCCACGGCCAACGAGATCAGCGCGGGCATCGGCGGCGTGGCGAATGCTTCGACCGCCATTGCCGACCGCATGCAGTCGGCCACCGGGGACATCAATCAGATTACCGCCAGCGTCATGGAGGTCAGCCGTTCGGCGGCCGAAACCACGGCCGGCGCCGCCCAGACCCGGCTGAACGCCACCGAACTGAGTCGCATGTCCGAGCAGTTGGAGGATATCCTGGCCGGTTTCGAGGTCCGGGAACCGCGCTTTGACATCGCGGCGATCAAGAGCGCCCACAACGCCTGGCGCTACAGCCTGATGAAGCTGATCAAGGGCGTGGACAAGATGGATCTGGGCAAGGTCAATTCCCACAAGTCGTGCCAGTTCGGACAGTGGTACTTCAGCCCCGAGGGTCAGCAGTGGGCGGAGTTGGCTCCATTC
>JAJRWA010000030.1 GCA_024277025.1 Candidatus Krumholzibacteriota bacterium
CTCATCCTGGCGCTGCTGCTTTGGGTGCATCTGGTTTCCGTGCGTGAACACGAAAGAACCGCGGCCCGGCGTTCGCTGCTGGCCGCGCTGGTCCTGCCGGTGCCGTTCCTGGTCGTGGCCTGGGTGCCGGTGCCGGCGGCGTCCCTGTTGGGCTGGGTCCTGATCGTCCTGGCGCTGCTGCCGGTGGTCGTCATGGTTGTCCCGACGGGCCGACCCGGAGGCTTCGCCAATGACTTGCCGGACCGCGCCGTCGACGAACGCACGATCATGTTCTCGCGCGCCGCTTTGGAGCCCGGCACCCCCCGCCACGACGAATACTACCGGCAGTTTCCACAACACAGTGAGAGCGACGCCAAATTCAGGGCCCTACCGGGCCTGATGGCGCCGACGGCGGGCAAGTACGAACCCCTCTCTTTCGCCGCGGCGGATGCCAGCTTCACCGTCGTCGAGGAATTGGCCGCCCTCTGCGAGGGCACGCCTGCGGCAGACCGGAAGCCGACCGACCCGGAGTCCGTCACCCGCTTTGTCAAGGGCTGGGCCCGCAAACTCGGCGCCCTGGACTGCGGTGTCACCGAGCTGCAGCCGCACCATCTGTATACCGTCAAGGGCCGCGGTCCGGACTATGGTCGGGAAATCGACCTGGCCCATCGTTACGCCATCGCCTTCACCGTGGAGATGGATCACCGCAACCTGGGCGCGGCCCCTGAAGGCCCGACTGTCATGGAATCGGCCCAGCAGTACCTGGCGGCGGGCGCGGTCGCGGTGCAGCTCGCCACTTTCATTCGCGGCCTGGGCTGGCCGGCCGAGGCCCACATCGACGGCAACTACAAGGTGATCTGTCCCCTGGTGGCCAAGGATGCGGGGCTGGGCGAGATCGGGCGCATGGGATTGCTGATGACGCCGCGTCAGGGCCCGCGCATCCGGCTGGGCGTCGTGACGACGGACCTGCCGTTGGTGACGGACCGCGGCACCTTTGATCCGGCGGTGCTGCACTTCTGCACCATCTGCCGCAAGTGTGCCGATCAGTGCCCGGTTGATGCGATCAGTACCGGAGCGCGGCAGGTGATCGACGGGGCCGAGCGTTGGCGGATCGACGCGGATTCGTGTTTCAACTACTGGTGCGCCGTGGGCACCGACTGTGGCCAGTGCATGCGGGTCTGCCCGTATTCCCATCCGGATAACGCGTTGCACAATCTGGTGCGTTGGGGGCTGCGGCGGTCGAGTCTGTTTCGGCACGCGGCACTGAGGATGGATGATCTGCTCTACGGGCGCCGGCCGGCACCGTTGCCGCTGGCTTCATGGCTGCCGAAGCGACGGCGGCACATCGACTGAAAGACGCCCCGGCCGGGCACCGCAGTGCCCGGCCGGGGGATAGAGAAAACAGTCCTACTTGATCACGACATTGCTGGTGTCCGAACCACCCAGATCACTGGTCACCGTGACGGTGGCCGGCGGGTTGGACACGTTCTTCTGCCGGAACTTCCAGATGCCCTTCTTCGAGTCGTAGGACATGGAGCCCCAGCCGACAACCGTCAGGTTGGCGTTGGGGTCATCCGATGTCGCCTCGACCTTCAGTTCCTTCTTGGAGGCCCGCCACTCGGCCTTGGTGATGGTGACGGTATCCCCGCCTCCACCGCCGCCGCCGGTGATATCAGCCGAGGTCACGTCGGTGTTGGTGGCGCCCTGGTCGTCTGTCACCGTCAGGCTGACGGTGTACGTACCGGCTGACGCGTAGGTGTGGCTCGGGTTGGCCGCCGAGCTGGTCGCACCGTCGCCGAAGTCCCAGCTGTAGCTGACGATCGAGCCGTCGGGGTCGGACGAACCGGCCGACGAGAAGCTGACCGCGTTGCCGGCGGTGCCGCTGTACGGACCATTGGCGTTGGCGGTCGGGGCCTGGTTGCCGCCGCCACCGGCGGTCACCGTCACGGCCGTCGTCGGCTGGTACTTGTTGCGGGCGTTGTCCTCGACCTGGCCCTTCCAGGTCCAGTCCACCGAGTTGGTGGGCAGTCCGCTCAGGGCGAAGGACGCCGTCCAGGTGCCGTCGCCGTGGTTGGTGAAGTTCTGGCGGATCTTCGTGCCGCCCGGATCCTTCATCTCCCAGCGCTCCTTGCGCATGTCGTTGAAATCGACCGCGTTGGTCCAGACCTTCATGTACATGACGTCGCTGGTGGTGAAGGCGCGGTCGTCGGTCGAGAAGTCCGCGTTCTTCGAGAGGATGTAGCCTTCGCCCGCGGGCGGCGGCGTGTTGACCGTGATGTAGCCCGTCTTGGTCAGCGTGTCGCTGCCGTTGGCGTTGGTCACGGTCAGGGACACGTCGTAGGTGCCGGGGTTGTTGTAGGTGTGGTTCGGGTTCTGGGCCGTCGACGTGGCGCCGTCACCGAAGCTCCAGCTCCAGGTCGTGGGCGCGTTGGTCGACTGGTCACTGAACGACACGCTCAGGGGCGCGCTGCCGCTGGTCGGCGAGCCGTTGAAGGCCGCCACCGGCGGGTTGTTGTTGGGCGGGTCGCTGATCGTGGCCGTCGTGGACGCGTTGCCGGTCGCCCCCTGGTCGTCCGTCACCGTCAGGCTGACGGTGTAGGTACCGGCCGCGCCGTAGGTGTGGGAGGGGTTGGCCGCCGTGCTGGTCGCGCCGTCACCGAAATCCCAGCTGTAGCCGGCGATGGAGCCGTCGGGGTCGGACGAGCCGGCCGAACTGAAAGCCACCGCGCTGCCGGTCTGGCCCGTGTACGGACCGTTGGCCTTGGCCGTCGGGGGTTGGTTGACCGGGCCGCCGCCGCCCACGGCAGCCGCCGCGTCGACCATGCCGTAACCGCTGTAGCGGTCCCAGCCGGCGCCCGATTCCACGTTGGTGATATCCTGGGCCGTGTTGACCAGTTGGTCACGGACCTGGGTCGGCGTCCAACCCGGGTTCTGGGCCACGATCAGGGCGCAGACGCCGGCGGCATAGGGCGTCGCGCAGGACGTGCCGTTGAAGAAGCTACTGTAGTCGCCGGGCTCATAGCCGCCGCTGCCCTGGATGTCGGTCGTCGGCAGAATCGTTGGCGCAATGACGTCGACGGCACCGCGGGCATCGGCAGTGTTGGTGCCGTAGTTTGAACCCCACCAGCGCTCACCGTCGCAGGTGTAGCCGTTGGGGTCGGTGTTGACGCCCGAGTTCACTTCGGCGAAGGAACTGCTGCTGCGCTTGCGGTCGCCGCAGGGTGAGGCCGCACCCACACCGATCACGTTCTGGTGGATGGCGGGATAGCTGATCGTGCTGGCGTTCTCGTTGCCGGTGGCCGCGAGAATAGTCACCCCGGCGTTGAACGCGTAGTCGATGGCCGCGTCGGTGGCCGGGTCGCTGCTGATGGCGGCGCCCAGGCTCATGCTGACGATGTCAGCGCCGTTGTCGGCGGCGTAGTACAGAGCGTTCTCGATGGCCGAAAAGAACATCGAGCCGGCGCTGTTGGCGACCTTGAGCGCCATGATGCGTGCGTTGGGCGCGGCGCCGCAGGCACCGAGGCCGTTATTGACGTTGGCTGCGGCGATACCGGCACAAGCAGTGCCGTGGCCGGCCTGGGCCGAGTCGTCCGCGGGGTTGTTGTCGTTGTCGCCGAAGTCATAGCCCTGGACCTGGGTCAGGTCCGGGTGTCCCTGATCGACACCGGAGTCGATAATGGCGATGATCACGGCACTGGAGCCATAACCCTGATCCCAGGCGGATTCCGCATTGGCGTCGAAGCCGGGAGTGCCGACGGTGTTGGGCAGGGTGTGGTCGTAGGTGCCGCCCCAGTCCAGATCCGGCAACTGGGCCGTGTTGTTGTGGCCCCAATGGTCGGGATACATGGGATCGCTGGGTACGGCAGCGGGATAGGCGCGCCAGTCCGGTTTGGCGATCTCGACGTTCTGGTCCGCAGCGTAGGCGGCCACCGCCTGTTCAACATTGCTGCTGTGGCCCAGATCGATCTGGAACCAGCGGTCCACAGCGAGACTCTTGGCGGCCGTCGTGTTCTTCAGCGCGATATACGGACGTGAGATCCGGTTCACGCCGAAGCGGCGGCCGATGGCGTCGACAGACGGCAGGCCGGATTCGGCGTTGGGCACGTTGGCCCCTTTTTTCAACCGGATATTGAGCGAGGAATTCTGCAGAGCGTCCGCCGTGAAGCGGACCAGAACCCGGTCCGCCGCATAGGGCAGAGTCAGTTCGCCGACGGGAGAATAGCCGTCCTGGACCGGCGTGAATTCGTGGGCGGTCGCGGTCACCGCGGACCCGTCAGCGGAGTCGGCGGGATTCAGCGGCCGGTCAGCGGAACAACCGCTGAACAAGACGATGGCTAGGGCGCCGAGAAGTGTGATGGTCAGAAATAAGCGAGATCGCATGTAGAATCCTCCATACGGATTGGAGGCGGGTGGCCGTCGCTGGGATTATCCCCTGCTCGGGGTTGCGCCGCCCCACTGGCGAGATTCAGGCAGACCGCGAGTATATCCTAGTTGGGAGGTGGGATAAATGAAAACCTTTGTGGTGTGACAAGTTATCACAAAAGAATCACGGGATAGGTTGGACGGCTTCGACCTCGGCGCGGCCGTTGCCCGCAGCTCAGTTCGTCAAGGCAGCAGCCAAACCGGTGGACAGTTGCTCCAGTTCGGTCGGGTCCATGTTCAGCGCCGGCAGAAACCGCACGACCCGGCGCCCGGCCGGCAGGGCCAGTATTCCGGCTCTCTGCGAGGCCTGAATAGTCGGTGCCGCCCTGTCTGCCAGTTGTACGCCGATCATCAGACCCTGACTTCGTACGGCCACGATTCGATCCGAGTCGATGGCAGACAGGATGGCGTGCAGTCGGGCGCCTTCGGTAGCAGCGCGGGCCGGGAGGTCTTCCTCGGTCAGTACCCGCAGCGTGGCCAGAGCCGCCGCGCAGGCCAGCGGATTGCCGCCGAAGGTGGATCCATGGCGCCCAAGCGGCGGTTCCAGATGGTCGGCGCACAACACTGCCCCCATGGGAAAACCACCGGCGATGCCTTTGGCGAGACACAGAATATCCGGCACGATCTCCATGTGCTGGCAGGCGAACAGACGCCCGGTACGGCCGAACCCGGTCTGGACTTCGTCGAGGATCAGCAGGGCGCCACGGGCGGTACACAGCTCGCGAACCCGGCGGAAATAGGCCCGCCTGCCGGGATGGACGCCGCCTTCGCCCTGGACCACTTCCAGAATCACAGCCGCGGTGTCGGTGGTCACGGCCGCGTCGAGTTCGGCCTCGTTCCCGAAGCCCACGTGGGCGAACCCCGGCACGCCGGGGGTGAAGTCCCGCCGATAGAGGGGATTGAATGTGGCACTCATGGCACCGAAAGTGCGGCCGTGGAATCCGCGGCGCGCGCTCACGAAACCAGGCCGTCCGGTGGCGAAGCGGGCGAACTTCAGGGCCGCTTCGACGCTTTCGGTGCCGGAGTTGCAAAGGAAGGCGCGGTTCAGACCCGGCGGCGCCACTTCGGCCAGCGCGGCCAGATACTGCTGCCGGACATCATTGCCGAAGGAGACCGGGCAACTTGTCATCACAGCGGCCTGGCGGCTGATGGCCTCGGTCAGGCGCGGGTGCGCATGGCCCAGAATCAGGCTTCCGTGGCCGGCGACGCCGTCCAGATACGACCGCCCCTGATCGTCCCAGACCCGTGACCCCCGGCCGCGCACGAGGGTCAGGCCACGCGCTAGCGTGACAGAGAACTCGTGGCCAGGTCCGGTCGGGAATGATCTCATGCGGCGACACCGACCGCCGTCGTGCAGCGCCCGGCCAGCAGGTTGGGCACGGGATCATCGCAGCGCCCGTCGCCGATCAGGACTGTCACCGGGTTGTTGTCCAGCAGCTTGTGCAGGGCTCGCAGTTTGCGCCGGATACGGCCGCCGAGCCGCCCTTCCCAGGTGGCGCAAGCCGTGGCGTCCAGGTGCCGGATCACCGACGAGGGGTCGTCCGGATCGCGCAGAAGCCCCGGCGCGCCCATGAACTGCAGGACGGTCTCGGCCTTGAATGCCGCCTGCAGCAGTCGCACCACTTCGTCGTTCTCGCTGTTGACAGCCCGGCCCTGTTCATCCAGGAGCGGCACCGTCAGCAGCGGCACATGCCCGGCGTCCAGCAGCAGGCCGAGCAATTTGCGGTTCACCTCGACGGGCTTGCCCGACAGATCGCGCACCAGTCGACGCCGGCCGTCTTCCTGAACCCGGATTCCCCGGTTGCGCCGGGCCCGGATCACGCCGCCGTCCAGCCCACACAGCCCGACAGCGTCCAGGCCGTGCTGTTGGCACAGCTCGACCAGGCGCTTGTTGCGCAGGCCGGCGTAGGCCATCATCAGGAGGTCGAGTGCCGGCGCGTCCGAGTACACGCTGGGGTAGCCCGAGACCGAGGTCAGGGTGCGGACCTCCTGGCCCAGTCGGGCGGCCAGGTCATCCCGCGCACCGTTGGCGCCGTGAACAATGATCATTGGTTCGACGAGTTCAGCCAGGCCCCGGATGATCCCGGCCAGGTTGAGATCTTCGCCGCCGCCGATTTTTACGATGACCACCAGATCTCCTCCCTGACACCGGAGTCCAGAGGCTGCCAACGGTGGTTGCGGTCCAGCGGGGCCGAACAGACGAGGGTCTCGGTTCCAGCCTGCAGGCGGTGCATCGTGTAGTAGTCCAGCCGGGCGTCGGCCAGGGTACTGACTACGGCACCACGGTGGCCGGCCACAATCCAGTTCAAGCCCGGGATGTGCCGACTGCGACGGGAAAGCAGCGCGCGCACGCGCTCACTGGTTTCCACGGTGGCGGCCTGGCCCCGGCGGCCGAGCAGATGGTGGATGCGGCGGGCCCCCGTGCGGCCGGGCACGTTGAGCCGCACGCCGCGCAACTCTCCGTTGAAGGCGAATCCCCCGTCGCCTGCAACGAACGGCATATTGTTCTCCAGAGCGATGTCCCGGTCTCGAAAGGCGCTGCGCGCATGCACGAGCAGGCGGTTGGTCGCCGGCAGCGAAAGATCCGGCTCGTTCCAGATCGCGGTCGGACTGTGGTGTTCCCGCCAGGTTTCACCGTCCCACCAGCAGGCACCCCAGCCGTGGCCCTGGTATTCTTCGCTGCGGTGGCACATGACGGCGAACTGGCGCAGCCGCTGGTCGTGACTGCGGGGGTGGTTGCCGTTGATCAGAAGCATCCGACACATTTTCAACCTCACACGGGATAGAGCCCGGTAAACTCCAGGGCTCGGGTTTCGCTGTGACCACTGACGATGTTGAAGGCCTGGACGGCCTGGCCGGCAGCCCCCTTGCCCAGGTTGTCCAGGGCCGCGATGACCACCAGCCGGCTCGAGTCCGGATCGCGCACGAAGCCGATGTCGCAGAAGTTCGTCCCGGCCAGGGGGCGCGGATCCGGCAGCCGGTGCGGTCCCCGCTTCTCGTTGACCAGCCTGACAAAAGGCTCCGGCCCATAGTCCTGGCGGTAGATGGCCCAGATGTCCCGTTCGGTCAGGGACGGGTCCCGCAGAAAGACGTGGCACACCGCCTGGACGCCGCGCACCATGTCCACCGCCGTGGCCGAGAAGTGCAGCGGGTCGGAGGGCCGCAGACCGAGCTCCTGCTTGATCTCGGCCACGTGCCGATGCCCGACCGGCCGATAGCAGCGCAGGGCGCCACTGCGGTCCGGGTGGTGCGAACCGGCGGTCGGCGCGTTGCCGCCTTGGCTGGTGCCGGCCTTGACTTCGACCACCGTGCGGGAGATGTCCACCAGACCGCGGCTGTACAGCGGGTGCAGGGCCAGAATCGTCGCCGTCGCGTTGCAGCCGGCGCTGGAGATGCGGCTCGCCCGCCGGATGCGTTCGCGGTGCAGCTCGGGCAGGCCGTAGACGAATTCGCACAGCTCGTCGGGCAGTGGATGATCGACGCCGTGGTAGTGGCGCCAGGTGCCGGGATCGTCGAGCCGAAAGTCGCCGCCCAGGTCGATCAGCAGGGGCGCCAGCTGCGCCAGCTGCCGGGTCGCTTCCGCCGACTCGCCGTGGGGCAGGGCGATGAAGATCAGGTCGCACGGCTGCAGATCCTCGGCGCGGCGGAACTTCAGGCCGGTCCGGCCGCGCAGGTTGGGATGGACGGTGCCGATCCGGCGGCCGGCGTGGCGACGTGACGTGACCTGAATGTCGCTGACGCCCGGGTGTCCGAGCAGCAGCCGCAGCAGCTCGCCGCCCACGTAGCCCGAACCGCCGACGATGCCCACGCTCCACTCACGCATGACAGGCCTCTCTTTCCCGCGCCGCCTCGGAATTGGTCGCCACGAGATGGCGCACGATCGTGCCGGGAATATCCACGCCGGTCACGGCGATGCTGTTCTTGAACTCCATGGCGTGATTGACCTCGTTGACC
>JAJRWA010000031.1 GCA_024277025.1 Candidatus Krumholzibacteriota bacterium
CTCAAACCGAAGACCGCCCCCACAACCGCCTCTCGCCCAGTGACGATTGACATGAGGCGGTCTCCGGCTTTCAATCCCCCAAGCGCGTCCCCCCTCGCCCGCAAAGCTATCTTCCCAGATCACACCCCCCAAACCAACAGAAACGCCCTGAAATATCCTGAAATCCTTTAACTTCACCCGGTTCTGCGTTATAATCAGCAGAAGGTTTCGCAGAAACAGGCCCATTCATCCCGCCTGTCTCCGCTGAACGCCCGGCACCGGTCTTTTGGGGATTAGACAATTCCGGCTAAACAAAAATGAACAACAATCAAAAAAACATAGATCTCACCCAAAACGGATTCGCCCAAAACCTCCGCACCCTGCGCGAAGCCGCCCACCTCAGCCAGGCCGACCTGGCCGAAAAAGCCGGCCTCACCTACCGCACAGTGCACGACCTGGAACTGGGCAAACGCAAGCGCTCCCAGGAAAAAACCCTGCTGCTGCTCGCCCGGGCGTTGGATATCTCACTGGAAGAACTGCTGGGTTCGCAGCCGGCCGCAAATGTTCCGGCGGCACCGACGGGAAAACGCGCCGTACCCCCGTCTCTCCTGGTCGGCGCCGCAATGCTGGTTGTCCTCGCCCTCTCGGCGACCTTCCTCTGGCACCAAAGCTGCGCCAAGGCCGAGTGGACCCTCGACGGGGGCCAACTCATCGTCCGCGACCGCACCCTGGGCACCAGATTGTGGGAGATCACCGGCAACGAGCCCCTGGTCACGGCGTGCATGGCCTCGCCCTGGAACGACTGCCAGCTGTTGGTCAGCCTGGGCCGCCGCGCCCCCGGCAGCGGCAGCCTGCTCTGCCTGAATCGGGCCAGCGGCGACACGATCTGGTCGATTGCGCCGGATATCGCCGCCGTCGTCCGGGCGTTCGGAGCCGAGGATGTCATGGCCTCGAAATTCTCTTGCCGCAAGCTTCTGGTCGCGGACCTGGACGGAGACGGTGATCCCGAAATCATCGCCCCGTTTTCCCACGGCAAGTACTACCCGTTCCTTCTGTGCACCGTGCGCTCGGACGGCACGCTGCGGGCCCAGTACGCCCACAAGGGCCATCTCTACGGCTTCGTTGTCGATGACTACGATGCCGACGGCAAGGACGAAGTCATCGCCACCGGCGTCACCAACAACCGGGCCTACATAGGGGCCACTGTTCTCATGCTCGATGGCGACCACTGTGGCGGGGCTTCCATCGATTCACTGTGTAACCCGTGGAGCAGCGAAATCGACTCGGCTCTGATCCGGGTCGTTATTCCCAACTATCCGGGTCCGTATATGCAGCAATTGCGGGGGGGCCGGTTGGCGGCGTGGCTGCCCCAGGTGTTCAGCGATGCCCGCGGCCAACCCCGCTTGTCGGTGCAGATCCATTCGGGCAATCCGGAAGAAGCGATCACCGCCTTCTTCGACGGCCGCCTGCGCCCGGTCAGCGCCCAGCCCGATGACGTTTTCCTGGACGGCCTGATCCCCACCTGGCCCGATTCCCTGACCAACGGCACCGGCCCCGGCGACCCCGACTGGCTGGCCAACTGGCTGGGCGGCTACCTGCGCTTTGAAATGGGAGCGTTGGTTCACTAGATATCGTCAGGGGTACCGCTCAGAACCAGACCACAACCCCAAGCCCCGACCGCGTCCCCCAGTTCGACTCCCGTACCTGCCAGTCGCGGCCCGCCCAGATGCCGGCAGTCGACAGATCCCGCACTTCCAGGAAATTGGCGAACGTCGCCACCACTTCCAGCTCCAGGGAAAACCGGCTGCTCAACCGCACCTGCAGACCACCGCCGGCAATCGCCGCGGCACCCAGCGCGTTCAGGCTGCCGCCGTCTGGGCCCAGGGTCAGCACCTCGCCCGCACCGCCGAACCCGCCCCGCAGGAACGGCTGCAGGGTCTCTCGCTGGCGGAACAGCACCGTACCGGTGATCAGCGCCTCGGCATCCGCCATTTTCGCCTCGCTGTCGGCTATCTGATGTGCGGCATAGGTCACCTGCAGCTCCAGCAGGAACCGGTCCCCGAAGCGATAGCCCAGCAGGAATCCGGCGCCCCGGCCGCGCTCGTCGACCACGCCGGGCGGCACACCCGGCACGCCGAACACGTCATAGCGATCGCGCCGCGTGCCCACTCCCTGCAGGCCGAAGTGCCAGTCGCGCAGCTTCGCCGCGGACGGCGCTGTTTCGGCGACCGCACCGCCCGCCGTCATCAACATCAGCATTGCCACAACCAGTCTCTTCACGACTCACCCCGCTGCGGGCCCAGATCATAGGCCTGGATCTTCTTGTGCAAGTTCGTCCGGTCGATACCCAGCAGCCGCGCCGCGCCCGACACGTTGCCGCCCGTCTCGGCCAACGCCGCGGTGATCACCGTGCGTTCGAACTGCTGGCGGGCGGCGACCAGGCCGCCGGCCGCCTGCACCGCCGCCAGATCGAAGCGCGGCCCCGGGCCGTCCGTATCCCCCCGGGGGGAACTTTCGCTGCCGATGCCGCAGACAGCCAGGTCATCCGGCCCGATGGCCGGTCCGGCCGACAGGATGGCCAACCGTTCGACCGCGTTGCCCAATTCCCGGATGTTGCCCGGCCAGGGCAGCTGGCGCAGTACGTCGAGGGCTGCGGGGTCGAATCCGCGCTGGGTCAGGCCGTTCTCGTCCTGGTACACGGCCAGAAAGTGTTCCGCCAGCAGGGGGATGTCCTCGCGGCGTTCGCGCAGGGCCGGCACCTGGATCGGCACCACGTTGAGGCGGAAGTACAGGTCCTCGCGGAAGCGTCCGGCGGCTGCTTCGGCGGGCAGGTCCTTGTTCGTCGCCGCGAGCACGCGCACGTCCACCTGATAGGTTTGGCTGTCGCCCACGCGCTCGATCTCACCTTCCTGCAGCGCGCGCAGCACCTTGGCCTGGGCCTTCAGCGACATATCACCGATCTCGTCCAGGAACAGGGTGCCGCCGTCGGCCTGCAGGAACTTGCCGTCGCGGGTGGCGGTGGCGCCGGTGTACGCGCCCTTCACCGCGCCGAACAGTTCGCTTTCGATCAATTCCTCGGGAATGGCCGCGCAGTTGACCTTCACGAACGGGCCGGAGCGGCGGTCGCTCGCCTCGTGCACGGCCCGCGCCACCAGTTCCTTGCCGGTGCCGCTTTCGCCGGTGATTAGTACACGCGCGTCGGTGGGGGCCACCCGAGTCACCAACTCGCGGATGGTCTGCAGCGGCGGCGACTCGCCCACCATCAGGTGGCGGCGGCCCACCTTCGCCCGCAGCACCTGCACCTCGCGTTCGAGGCTGCGCACATCCAGGGCGTTGCGGATCGCCACCAGCAGGCGCTCCTTGCTCAGGGGTTTTTCCATGAAATCGAAGGCGCCGTGCCGGGTGGCCTCGACGGCCGTGGCAATGGTGCCGTGACCCGAGATCATGATCACCGGCAGGTACGGGTCGGCGGCGTGCAGCCGGCGCAGCACTTCGATACCGTCGAGGCCGGGCAGGCGCACATCCAGCAGCACGGCGTCGGGGCGGTCGGCGGCCGCGGACTCCAGGCCCTCTTCGCCGGTCTCGGCCACCGCCACGGTCATCCCCTCGCTCTCGAGCACCATCTTGAAGGTGCGGCGAATGTTCCGCTCGTCGTCGACGATCAGGATCTTCGGCTTCATGACTCGTCATCCTCTGGCTCGGGTTCAGCGACGCCGACGGCGGTCAGGGGCAATTCCAGGGTGAAGACCGTGCCTTGGCCGGGCTCGCTCTCGGCTGTGATCCGGCCGCCATGGCCCACGACGATGTTCTGCACCACGGCCAGGCCCAGGCCCATGCCGTCACTCTTGGTCGTAAAGTCGGGTTCAAACACGCGGACCAGGTTCTCGGCGGGAATGCCCGCGCCCTGATCGCGGACGGCCAGACTCACGCCCGGTTCGGCAGCAGTCACAGCCAGTTCCACGTGCTCGGGGGCGCCGGCTGCGCGGCAGGCAGTCAGTCCGTTGTCGATCAAATTGATCAGCACCCGGCGCAGGGCGTCGTGGTCGAACCAGCCTTCGCCGGCGTGCGCCAGACCCGACAGGCGCACCTTTTCCGCCCCGTACAGCTGTTCCAGATCGCGCAGCAGCGCGCCCAGATCACCGCGCGTGGGCACCGGTTTCGGCAGCCGCGCGAAGTCGCCGAACTCGCGGACCAGGCGGCGCAGGCTCTCCACTTCCTCGCCCACGATCTCGGCCACTTCGTTCAG
>JAJRWA010000032.1 GCA_024277025.1 Candidatus Krumholzibacteriota bacterium
CGTTCACGGCACAAGGTCGTGGTGAAAAGGCTGCTCAAGGCCTAATCACCCTAATTCAGGCTCGATTGTTCAGTTGTCAATGTGCAGAAGCTCGTCCTATTCGGATTGAGTTTGATTCAACTTGTCCAAAGTCCAAAACAGAAGGAATCACCCATGCAACTAGAAGAACGTGTCGCCCTCATCACAGGCGCCGGCTCCGGCATCGGTAAAGGGGCCGCCATCCTGCTGGCAAAGGAAGGCGCTCGCGTCGCCTGCCTGGGCCGCACAGAGAGTCAGTTACAGGAAGTTGTCTCGCAAATCCAGAACGACGGCGGCGAAGCTATGCTTGTGCGCGCCGACGTGTCCCAACCCGACCAGATGCAGGAAGCCATCCGACAGGTTGGCGACGCCTGGGGCCGCATTGACATCGTCGTCGCCAACGCCGGCATCAACGGCGTCTGGGCCCCACTGGAAGAGATCACGCCCGAAGAGTGGGACCAGACCCTCGACATCAATCTGAAGGGGACCTTTCTCACGGTCAAGTACGCCCTGCCCTACCTGAAACACCAGGGCGGATCGGTCATCGTAGTCTCCTCGGTGAACGGCACGCGCATGTTCAGCAACACCGGCGGCACGGCCTACGCCTGCTCCAAGGCGGCGCAGGTCGCCTTTACCAAGATGACGGCGCTGGAATTTGCGCGGGACAAAGTGCGCGTCAACGTCATTTGCCCCGGCTGGATAAAGACTGAAATCCGAGACAACACGTACATACGCAATCTGGACAAGATACGCTACCCCGTTGAATATCCTGCAGGCTTCATACCGCTCACCGGCGGCAAACCCGGCACGATCGAGCAGGTGGCTCAGCTGATCCTGTTCCTGGCGTCCGACGCTTCCGACCACATCACGGGCACGGAAATGTGGATCGACGGCGGCGAATCGCTGATCCAGGCCTGACGCACGCCGGAATAGTGGAAAGGCATACGCGCATGAAGATTACGAAGGTCACGCCCATGACCATGGGCACGGAATGGCGCAACATCACCTTTGTCAAGGTGGAGACGGATGAGGGGCTTGTCGGCGTGGCGGACGTGCGCGCGCTCAACCGCACCGAGACAGTCGTCGGCTACCTGTCCGAGTCCGCGCCCCGTTATGTGCTGGGGGCGGACCCGTTCGAGATCGAACGGCTGGTGCACCGCATGTCGCTCCAGGACTTCGGCCGCGCCGGCGAGGTCGTCATGACCGGCATCGCCCTGATCGAGATCGCGTGCTGGGACATTGTGGGCCAGGCGTTGGGCCAGCCCGTTTACCGGCTGCTGGGCGGCGCGGTTCGCGACCGGATCAGGGCCTACGCCAACGGCTGGTACACTGTGGAACGCACGCCGGAAGAGTTCCACGCCGCGGCCACGCGTGTCGTCGAGCGAGGATACACCGCGCTCAAATTCGACCCCTTTGGCGCGGGCTTCTACGAGATCGACCGGAAGGAAAAACGCCGCGTCATCTCCCTGGTCGAGGCGGTGCGCGATGCGGTCGGCCCGGACACGGACATACTCATCGAGATGCACGGGCGCTTCAACCCGGCCACCGCGATTGAGATGGCGAACGAACTCGCCCCCTTCAAGCCAAGCTGGTACGAGGAGCCGACGCCGCCCGAAAACCTGGCCGCGCTCAAGAAGGTCGCGGACGCCATCGCGCCGCTGGGCATCCCCATCGCCACGGGCGAACGTCTGCACACGCCGTTCGAGTACCGGGAGTTGTTCGAACTCCAGGCCGCGGACATCATCCAGACCGACATCACCCATTTCGGCGGCATCCTCAACACCAAAAAGCTGGCGGCGTGGGCCAACGCCTACTACATGCTGATCGCGCCCCACAACGTGGGCGGGCCGGTCTCCACCGCTGCCGCGCTGCATCTGGCCGCGTCCACGCCGAACTTCAAAATCCAGGAGTACTTCAACGACTTCGCCGAATCCTACGTGCAGGAGGCTGCGACGGGCCTGCCCAAGGTCGTTGACGGGTACTTCGCCCTGCCGGAAGGACCGGGGCTGGGTCTCAAGCTCAACGAGGACGTCATCGAGGCGCACCCCCAGCGCGACGTCCACTTCAACCTCTTCGCGGAGGATTGGCACAAGCGCAGCATGTGAGCCGCGTGCCTATTTGGCGTCAAGTTCGGCTTGCATGACCAGTCGAAAGTTGTTCACGACGAACATGCCATAGAGCGCGGGCAGAAAAAACAGCAGCGCAATGCCGATAAAGCCGACCGCGACCATGCCCAGCACCGCCATGCTCACCATGCCTACGGTGTTCACTGCGTGCCGGCTGGCGAGGATCACGCCGTTGCGGACGGCGTCGAGCGCGGACAGGTCATGCGCGGCGATCAGCGGGTAGGCGTACAGGCCGATGGACCAGCCCACGGCCAGGCCAAGCAGGTCCGCGGCCAGGCCGATCCATATCAGCATGGAGACCTGCTCCCGCGTGAAGAGGGGCAGCGTCAGCCAGGTCGCGACCAGGGGCACAATATAGAGCAGGCTCAGCCGCACGCTGCGGGACCACAGCCGGACAAACGCGCCCGGCATCCGTCGGAGTGAAGCGGGTCTTTCCTCGGCGACCGCGATCAGCAGGTCCAGAAGCGACGCCCAGGCTGGCGAAACCAACAGGGCCAGGGCGACAAGCATGAGCGGGATCAAGCCCAGGAAGCCCAACACCGTCGCCGGCGCGCCCAGCAACGCCAAAAGCAAGCCGCCGGCCACAACCAGCGGCAAATTCGACCACGTTTGCAGCGCGGTCACCTTCACATAATTAGAGGCGGTCAGCGGTTCAGGCTCATGGGACACACCGGATCAGCCCTTCAGGCCGGTCATGGAGATGCCGCGAATCACAAAGCGCTGGGCCACGAGGAAGAATATCAGCACCGGCAGAATGGAGATCATGATGCCCGCCAGCACATGCGCGCGGTTGCCCGTGCCCATGTACCCTTCCAGCAGCACGATCGCGATGGGGAAAGTGTACTTGTCCCAGTCCCGCAGATAGAGCAGCGGCCCCAGGAAGTTGTTCCACGAGGCGAGGAACGTGAAAATGCCCAACGCGGAGAGGCCCGGCCCGATCAGCGGCAGCATCACCTGCCAGAAAATGCGGAAGTAACCGGCCCCGTCGATCTTGGCCGCGTCCATCAACTCGCCGGGCAGCGTCAGAAACTGTTGGCGCAGCAGGAATACGCCGAACGCACTGGTCAGCGCGGGCAGAATCAGCGCCCAGTGCGTGTTCATCAGGCCCAGGTTCTTGATGACGATAAACGTCGGCACCATGATCACCGTCCACGGCACCATCATGGAGGCCAGAAAGGCGAAGAAAAGAAAATCGCGGCCGGGGAATCGCAGGCGGGCAAAGGCAAAGGCCGCCATCGCGCAGGTAA
>JAJRWA010000033.1 GCA_024277025.1 Candidatus Krumholzibacteriota bacterium
CTATCTCGAGGAACCGGATATTCTGACCACGGACCAGCAGAGTTTCTACTGTGTCTTCGACCGTCATGACGGCAATGTGGCCACAAGCCTGGTGGACCAGACGCTGTCCTACCACGATGTCGGTGCGGCGGACGGCTGGTATGTCAACCTGACCGAGATGAATGGCGAGCGGGTCACCGAGCCGGCTGTCATCGCCGCCGAATCAGTGTTCTTCACCTCATACGCACCGTTTGCCGAGCCCTGTCGTTCGGGTGGTGAATCGTTCTTCTATCGCTTGGACTACGACGATGGTGAGACCCAGGAAGTGGATTCCCACCCTGGGCAGCGTCGCTTCCGCGGTGGCGGCATCGCCTCGCGGCCGGTGATCGATCTGGTCAACGGAACGGTGACGATCCAGTTCAGCAACCAGACCATCACGGTGCAGGACATCGGTACCGAGTACGCGACCCTCAGGGTCAAGGCGTGGCAGGAGGATTTCTCGAAGGTCGGGACCCCGTCGGCGACCGAGGGGGATGACGAGGGGACCGAGGACTAGCACGCATGGACGTGACTCAACGGTGAAAGGAATCGAATATGAGTAGAATGAATCTCACCAGTGGCCGCACGATACGGTTGGCCGGAGCGGCCCTCAGTCTGGTCCTGCTGTTGCTGGCTTCGACAGCCGGGGCCGCCTTCTGGCAGAAGAAGAAGGACGCGCCGCCCCCGCCCCGCAAGGCCGCCAATCTCGAACAGTATCCGGAAATGGAATTCTTTCGGGGCACGCTGCGCCGGGCGTCGTTTGGCGCCTGGGAACTGAACGGCTGTGCGCTGCGCTTTCTGCCCGAGGTGCTGGTCTCGACCAGCACCGCGAGCGGAGGCCCGGCGATGCTGCGCGACGGCAGGCAGGTATTGTTGCAGGGGTATCTGCAGGATGGCGCCCTGGTCGCGTACCAGATCACACTCTTCGACCTGGATCAGACCCTGCGCCAAAACCGCTTTGTCTCGCAGAGAGTATCCGGGCAGCCCCGGGTGATGCCGCGCAACGTTCCGCAGTAACTTTCGGGTCAACGCCGCTTGAAAAGGAACAGGGTCCGCTCGCTGCCGGCGATGGGGACCTTTTCCATGACCGCAAACCTTGCGGCAAAAGCCGCTTCGAGGCCGGCCAGGTCGTAGTCGGGAAAGATGTCCTCTCGCGAGGCCAGCAACCGCTGCGCCTGCGAATCGTTCTTGGGCACGAACTCCAGGATCAGGTGCCGGCCGGCCCGGGCAAAGAAGTCGGCCAGTTGCGGCAGCGGCACGTTGTTGCTGATGGCCAGATGGTGGATCAGGGCCAGGGCGATGACGGTGTCGGCGGGGCCGCGGTCCAACAGGCTGTCCCGCTCCCGGTGGTCCCAACCCTGGGCCGGGCTGGGGTTGGTCAGATCCATCACCAGTGGCAACAGATGGGGCTCGGCGCCGCGGCGGCAGGCCAGCCAGTTCTTCTCGACCGCGGTCGGGTCGATATCCGAGGCAATCGTCAGGAGGCCGCGCTCGCTGGCCACGCGACTGAAGTACCCGTTGTTGGCACCAAGGTCCCAGACGACCCGGCTGTCGGTGCGGTCAAGCAGCCGGGCGACCAGTTCCCGCTTGGCCGCCAGGGCATCGTCGCTGTAGTTGGTGTCCTGGTAGTAGTCACCCCACTCGGTGCCGCCTGGTCGCCAGTGCAACTGGCGCACCGTGCCCCGCAGGCTGTCGATGATGCCGTCCAGCGCTTGGCGGCCGACCTTGGTTGCCTTGGCCTTGTCACTGTTGGCCTGACCACGGCTGTCGGCGTGCTTTTGCTGACTGCGGGCATGCAGGTGGACGTGCATGGACAAGCCGGGCCTGAATCGCGTGTGCCAGGGCAGCAGCTTGGCGGCCAGGTCGAGCGGCACACCATCCAGGTTGGTGCGCAGCAGACTGCCCAGCCGCACGTCCCGATAGGCCATCAGGGCCAGCGGCGCCAAGAAGTGCTGACAGAACTGGCGGTAGGCAACCCAGGGTTCGTCCTGCCGATAGGCCGTGAAACTGAGCGAGTCGATGAGCAACGGGCGGCCCCGGTGAAACTGGATGTTGTAGGCCGTGGCGTCCTTCAGCGTCATGCCGTGCTTCAGGGCCAGCCGCTGAATCCGCAGAGTGGCCAATGCCGCATCGCTCAACTGGCTGAAACACCATTCGTAGGGATAGCTGACAAAGGGCACGAGTTCCGGGGCGAGTACGGCGACGGCCCCTGGCGTCGGTGCCAGGGCCAGGTCAACTTCCTCGTGGGGAATCAACAGGTCAGCGGCCACAAGTTCAGCGTAGAGGCCGGAGGATTTCAGCAACTCGAGGTCAGCGGCGTAACTTGAATTCACCTGGCGCAACAAGCGACCCTGGTGACGGAACAGGAAGCCGCTGGGGTCACGAAACGAGGCCGGCAGCAACCCGTCCTCGGGCCTAGAGGTCATCGTCATCCTCGACCGCGGACTTGCCGGTGATGGCCGCGACGATGCGTTTCCAGAACACCTTCAAGGCGAAGCCGGCGCCGACCACGGCGGCGATCAGACCCTGGATGACGAAGCTGCCGGTGCCGGGATCGATATAGGCGTGGGCGGGGGCGGGGGCCAGGCACAGCGCCAACAGGGCCAGAGCCAGGACCGAAAGGGAACTTTGTGGCGAAAGATTTCTTTTCATGGTGCCAGCGCCTTGCAGAAATGAGAGGAAACGGTTTGCACATTTGAATTGTACCTTGTCGGTGGCGAATTTGCAAAACCTACCTCGGTCCGCGCAGCGGCGGGACATGGGGTTCCGACCTTGCCTTTTGTCACTGTTCCTGATATTTCTGCCACAGTTGCCGGGATCCTGGAGAGTGGGGATCTGCTGCCTGCGCAAGCTTTCGGTTTCTCTGTACCAGCCACCAGCCAAGGATTGATGTGATGCAAAAGACGGAGCTTCTTGAATCCCGGTCTCTCCGGGTGTTTGTCACCGTGCTGACCTGCCTGCTCCTGGGTTCGTCCCTGGCTGCCGCAGGGGATCTCCCGGCTGAAGATACCTTCCCGGCCCGACTTGAAGGCAAGTTCAAGTCCGCCATCGTTGTTGATGCGGAAACGGGCCTGACGCTGGTGGCCAACAATGAAGACGTGCGGCGCCCGCCGGCCTCGATGCTGAAGATGATGACTGAACTGCTCGTCCTGGAGCATATTGCGGACGGGGATCTGAGCTTCGACGAAACAGTCAAGGTTTCGGCCAAGGCCAGCCGCATGGGGGGCTCGCAGGTCTACCTCAAACACGGTGAGGAATTCACGGTCGAGCAGCTCCTGATGGCCTTGGCCATCCACTCGGCCAACGATGCGGCGACGGCCCTGGCCGAACATCTGGCCGGATCCACCGACGCTTTTGTCGATCTGATGAACATTCGGGCCCGTGAACTGGGCATGACCAACACCGAGTTCCACTCCGTGCACGGTCTGCCGCCCGCCTGGAAGCAGAGCTCGGACATGACCACGGCGCGCGATCTGGCGACGCTGGCGCGTGAGCTGGTCCAGCACCCGCAGGCTCTCGAGTGGGCCTCGACCAAGACCGCTCCGTTCAGGGACGGCAAGTTCATCCTGTATAATCCCAATAAACTGGTAGGTAATTACCGGGGACTGGATGGTCTGAAGACCGGCTACACGGGTGCGGCCGGCTTCTGTGTCACCGCCACCGCGGTGCAAAAGGGCAAGCGCTTGATCTCGGTCGTCATGGGTTGTCCGGCGGACAAGGACCGGGCCAATGAAACCACCCGGCTGCTGACCTACGGCTTCAACATGTACACCCGGGTTCCGGTCTTCGCCGGGGCAGGCGATCCGTTGGCAGAGCCGCTCAAGGTCAAGGGCGGCAAGCAGAAGACTGTTGAAGTGACCTATGGCGAATCACTGACCGTGAGCGTACCGCGCAATCGTGAACAGGATCTTGAGCTGGACATCCAGTTGCCGTCGGAATTTCCCGCGCCGTTTGCTGCCGGAGCCGAAGTTGGTCGGGCTGTCGTCAACCTGGACGGGGTCGAGCTGGGCAGTGTTCCGCTCGTGACAACGGAGGCTGTGGCCAAGGGGAATTGGTGGAACCGGCTCTTGAACTAGTAATAGGTCAAATTTACAAATGATCTGGAACTTTTTTGGTTGATAATTTTATGACAATCGGGTGACAATGGGCGCCCGAACCATTATTGTTCGGCGGAGGAGACAACCAAGGACCTGTGCCGGATATCTGCCAAGTCGCACGGCACGTTTGAGGAGGAATCATGAAGAGAAGAGTTCTGATTTCGGTTTCACTGCTGGCCATGGGTATGTTCCTGCTGGGAACCGCCACGGTGGCCATGGCCGGCCACGAGATCGTGGGTGCGCCCAAGTGCAAGATGTGCCACAAGAAGGACAAGACGGGTAACCAGTGGGGAAAATGGCTGGAATCCAAGCACGCCAAGGCCTATGAGACCCTCGGGACGGATGAAGCCAAGAAGATTGCCACGGACAAGGGTCTGGGCGATCCCCAGAAGGAAGCCGCCTGCCTGAAATGTCACACGACGACTGGTGCCCTGGGTGCCGACGTTGTGGTCGCGGCCGCCGGCAAGTACGAGATCACCGAAGGTGTGGGCTGCGAGGCTTGCCACGGTGCCGGCTCGGCCTACAAGAAAAAGAAGATCATGAAGGATCCTGAGGCGGCCAAGGCTGCCGGCCTGGTCATGAACAAGAGCGCTGAATTCTGTACCAAGTGCCATAATGACGAAAGCCCCACGTTCAAGTCCTTCGACTTTGAGAAGCAGTGGGCCGAGATCGCGCACGCGGTGCCGGAATAGGCTGCAGAACAGGATACGATGACACTGTTCCGTAAATTTGGCCCCACCGTTTCCTGGAAGCGGTGGGGCTCTCTTGTTTTTCTCTGCGGAGTTCTCTCCTGCTTGCTGATGGGTTGCGCACCCACCCGGCGGGCCTCCTGCGGTGGGGACGTGCCCCTGGGATACAGTGCGGAGTTGGATTCCCTCGGGCTGGCGGAGTTTCTGGCTCTTGAGCCGGCTGCCGTCGCGTCGCGTCGCGCGCTGGCCGGGTCGCATCTGGCCCGGGTCCGGGCGGCGACCCGGGCTGAAGGCCGTATCAGGGAGTTGACCACCGCCGCCGGTTTGGCGCCGGATGATCCGGCTGTCTGGTTGGAGTTGGCGGAACTCTGGCGCGGACTGGGTGACTATCTGCACACCGACCAGTGCCTGAACAGCGCGGTCACGGCGGTGGCCCGGTTGGGGCCCGGGTCGGTGATACTCGCCGAGCGTGGTGCGGATTACAAGGAATCCTCGGCCCTGGAAACGGCCCTGCAGAGGGCATGGCTCCACTACGATCGTGCCGAGTGGCGTGACGCCTTGCCCTGGGTGCGGGCGGCCCTGAGGGCCGAGCCGGGCAACGAGGCGGCCTTGCAGATCCGCGGGTTGTTGGCGGGGATTCTGGGTGACCGGAGCACGGCGGCTGAGATTGCCGGCGATCTGCGGCGCAAGTACGAGTTCACCACGGACATTGCCTGGATCATGTCCAATCTGGAAACGAACCTGGGCAACGAAAGGGCGGCCTTCAACAGTTTCTTGAATCTGCGCCCGGACGACCGCCGGGTGGCCGAGTGTTACCGGGACATGGGTCGCTCGGCAGAGAGGGTCGGCGAGTGGTCCTACGCGAGCAAGTGGTACCGCGAGTCGGCGGCGGCGCTGCCCCTGCGCAAGATCAGCTGCCTGCAAGAACGGCGATTCCCACCGGTCAGCGAGCCCGCTGATGGCTATGCGCTACCTTTCTGGCTGGCCTTCGATCGATCCTATGTCACCGGCTCCCTGTCGGCGTATCTGGCCTATGCCTTCGCGCGATTCGAAGCTGCCGCGACGGATTTCGATCGCGAGGCCTGGGGTGGCCTCGTGGTCAACGCCGCGGGCATCTGCCTGCGTCTGGAAATGGAACAGCCGCAGGTCCACCGGATCCGCGGCCGCGTTTTTGCCCGCACAGGGCGGGTGGCAAGGGCGTTGGCCGACTTGAAAGCGGCCCTCGCCGGGTTCGGTCCGCGCAACGACTACCTGGTGGAGTTGGAAGCCCAGATCGGGCACCTGCTGCTCTTGCAGGAGAAACACACGGAGGCCATCGTGCATCTGAAGCGGGCCTTGGCCGTTGACGACAGCGGCGCCCGGCAGTGGAGCGACCTGGGGCTGGCCCTGATCATGGTGGGAGATCGTGCCGCTGCCGGCGAAGCCCTGACCCGTGCGATCTTGTTGGAGCCGACGCTGGCGGCAGCCCGCTATAATCGCGGCCTGATGTATCTGCATGCCGGCGACCTGGCGGCGGCGGAGTCGGACCTGATCGTGGCCGCGGAACTGGCTCCCGGCAACCAGGAAATTATCAATCTGCTGCAACAGGTAAAGCTGCAGATACGGCAGCAACGAACACCCTGATTGGTTGCATTGCGTCACCATTCCTGTATTGTTCTTCCGTGGGATTATTTCGATTATGCGATGGACTTCCTGATGGGAGAGAGATGCTCACGATGAACATCCATGCCAGGGCGGCTGGCTGGCGCCGTGTCGTGCTGTTATTGGCCGTGATGGCAGTCTTGCTGCTGGCCGGCTGCGCAGTCGGCCCGAACTATGAGGAGCCGGATTTCGCGGTACCGGATGCCTGGGAGAATGCTGCGGCCGCAGATGTGCAAGGGGAAGCACCGGCCATCGAGAACTGGTGGTCCGCCATCGGTGACGCCCAGCTTGATTCCCTGATTGCACGCGCCCGCCGGGCCAGCCCTGATCTGGCGGCCGCCGTGGCCCGCATCAGCGAGGCCCGCGGTTATCACCAGATTGCTGGCGGCGACTACTACCCCCAGGTCCAGGGGACCGGTTCCCTGACACGCACCCAGATTGCCGAGAATGGCCCCTTCGGGGGGTTGGCGGCGCTGGGTGACAACCCGGCCAACAACTGGGAATTCGGCATCGGGGCCAGCTGGGAGTTGGATCTGTTCGGCCGTGTGCGGCGGTCCCGTGAAGCGACCGGTGCCCAGGTGCAGGCGTCGATCGAGGACTACCGCGACGTCCTGGTCACACTTTTTGCCGCCGTGGCGACCACATATGTCGATGTGCGGGCCTTGCAGATGCGGCTGGAGTTTGCTCATCGCAACGCCGAGAGCCAGCGTGAGACAATGGATGTGGTCATCGCCCGCGAGGACGCCGGTCTGGTGCCGCTGCTGGATGTGACCCGTGCCCGATCCAACGTCGCCAACACCGAAGCGGCAATCCCGGTCATGGAGACGTCGCTGGAGGCGGCCCGCAACCGCCTGGCCATTCTGTTGGGTGAGCGGCCCGGGGCCCTGGACGCGGAACTTGAGCAGGATAAAGCCCTGCCTGAGTTCAACACCGCAGTGGTTGCTGGCCTGCCGGCCGAACTGCTGCGCCGTCGCCCGGATGTGCGGCGCAGCGAGCGCAACCTCGCGGCCCAGACAGCCCGCGTCGGCGTCGCGACTGCCAATCTTTATCCGAGCTTCTCTCTCGGTGGTGTCTTGAATCTAACCAGCACGACCTTTGATGGCTTGTCCGAGAGCGGACACACGGGCTGGTCGCTGGTGCCGGGTGTCAAGTGGGACCTGTTTACCGGGGGCAAGATCCGCGGCCAGATTAGGGTTGAGGAAGCCAAGACCAGGCAAGCTTTGGCTGCCTATGAGAAGACCGTACTCAATGCCCTGGCCGAAGTGGAGAACGCGCTGGTGGCCCTGCGCCAGGAAGAGCTGCGCCGGGACTTGCTGAAGACGGCTGTCGAGGCCTCGCAGCAGTCGGTGGAGCTTGTACACACACAGTATCTCGAGGGTCTTACTGATTTTCAGAGCTATCTGGACGCTCAGCGCGTGTTGTTCAATCAGCAGGACCAGTACGCCGTCTCGCGCGGCCGGGTCGGCACCAGGCTGGTCGATCTGAATCGCGCCCTGGGCGGAGGCTGGTCGCTGGCTGATCCGGAACCCGACCGGGTGGCTGCCGCAGATTTCGAATCCTCATCTCCCAACGGGGAGACCGCACCGGAAGAAGAGGTCAAATGATGAAGAAGCAGGATGTTTCGGCCAGGCTGGCCCTGGCGTTGGTGCTGTCGGCGATCACCGTGGGGCTGGCCGCGTGCGGCGGATCTGAAGAGGCCCCGCCAAGGCAGGCCCCGCCGGTGACAGTGGCTCCGGCAACCAAGGCGGCGATTCGGGACTACCAGGTCTTCACGGGGTCCACACGGGCCGTGGAGTCGGCGGATATCGTGGCCCGTGTGCCTGGGACGCTTGAGACCGTCGAATTCGCACCCAGCGCCGAGGTTCAGGCTGGCCAGCTCTTGTTTACGATCGAGGAAACCAAGTACCGCGCGGCCCGGGATGCCGCCCAGGCGGCAGTCCAGTACGCTGAAGCGGATCTGTTGCGCACCCGCACCGAACTCGAGCGCGTGGAAAAAGCCAGCCGCAGCCGGGCCGTCAGCGAGATGGACGTGGATCGTGCCCGGGCGAATCGGGATATGGCGATCGCGGCGGTGGCCTCGGCCAGGGCCCACCTCGATGATGCCGAACTGAATCTGAGCTACACCCAGGTGAAATCGCCCATCGACGGCGTGACCAGCCGCAATCTCATTGATGCGGGAAACCTCGTGGGCCAAGGCGGACCGACCCTGTTGACCCGGGTCAACAAATTGCAACCGATCTATGTCTACTTCCACGCGCCGGAGTCCATGGTGCTGAGATTCCTTTCGGCGCGGGCGGATATCCTGGCCGAGGAGAAGGAGAGGGGCGACGGCGGTGGCGCCTTTGTGGCCCGGGCCACGGACGAGGGCTTCCCCTATCCGGGCGTCATCGATTTCGTCGACAACCAGGTTGACCGGAACACCGGCACGATCGAAATGCGGGTGCGTCTGGAGAACGAAGATCATCTCTTCTTCCCCGGGCTGTTCGTCCGCATCAAGGTCCTGGGACGAACGGTGCCGGATGCCGTACTCGTGCCGGAAGTGGCCCTGGGGACCGACCTGGGCGGCAAGTACGTGCTGACCGTCGGCGAGAACAACATCGTCGAACAGAAATACGTCACCGTGGGCTTGTCCCAGGCGGACGGCATGGTCCATATCAGGCAAGGCCTGACCGGCGATGAGACTATCATCGTCAATGGGCTGATGTTCGCGCGCCCGGGGCTGCCGGTGACGCCGCTGACGGCAGAACAATTTGCGGCCAGGCAGCAGCAGGCCGCCGCCGGGAACTAAACAAGGAGACCCCTCAGAATGTTCAGCCGTATTTTCATCGAACGGCCCAAGTTTGCGCTGGTGATCTCGATTCTGATCCTGATCGTGGGCGGGATCTCCATCCCGTTGTTGCCGATCGAGTCCATGCCGGATATCACACCGCCGACGATTTCGATCTCGACGACCTTCCCGGGGGCCGATGCGGCCACGGTGCTCGAGTCGGTGGCGGCGCCCATCGAGGAGCAGATCAACGGCGTGGAGAACATGATCTACATGGACTCCAAGAGCGACTCCGAGGGGCAGCTCAACCTGACGGTCAGCTTCGACATCGGTTCCGATGTCGACATGGCCCAGGTCATGACCAAGAACCGGGTCGATGTGGCCATGCCGTTGTTGCCCGAGCCGGTCACCAGGCAGGGCGTGAAGGTCGACAAGAAGTCCACCTCCATGGTTGAAGTGGTCAGTCTGCAGTCGCCCGAAGGCACCTATGACGAACTCTACATATCGAACTACATCGCCACTCGTATCAAGGATCAACTGGCCCGGGTCGAGGGCGTTGGTTCGGTAACGGTGTTTGGCGCCAAGGACTTCAGCATGCGCCTGTGGCTGGATCCCGAGCAGTTGAAGGCACGGGGGATAACTGCGGACGAGGTCCTGGGTGCGGTGCGGGCCCAGAATGTGTCGGTAGCCGCCGGTACGATCGGGGGGCCGCCCAACGCCGGAGACCTGCCGTTCCAGTACAACATCATCACCAGAGGTCGCCTGTTCTCGGAGAAGGAATTCGGCGAAATCGTCATCAAGGCCGGGGCCGACGGCAATATCCTCTATCTGCGGGATGTGGCCCGCATCGAACTCGGCGCCCTGGCCTACAGTTGGTATGCCGAGCGCTCGGGTGCGCCGGCCATCGCCATTGGTATCTACCAGTTGCCGGGCTCCAACGCCCTGGGTGTGGCGCAGGGCGTCAAGGCCATAATGGACAACTTGGCCGCGGATTTCCCGGCCGACCTGGAATACGATGTCCTGTACGATGCAACGGCCTATATCCAGGCTTCGATCAAGGAAGTGGTGGTCACCCTGATCTCGGCGATTCTGCTGGTGATCTTCGTGGTCTGGATCTTCCTGCAGGACTGGCGCACGACCCTGATTCCCGCCATCACCATTCCCGTCTCCCTGATCGGTACTTTCGCCGTCCTGCAGAGCATGGGCATGTCGATCAACAACCTGACCCTGTTCGGTCTGGTGCTGGTGATCGGTATCGTGGTCGACGATGCCATTCTCGTGGTCGACAACACCGTACGCTTGATGGAGGAGAAAGGCTGGGATTCACGCCGGGCAATCACCGTGGGCATGGGAGAGGTGACCGGCCCGGTCATCGCCTCGACTGCGGTGCTGCTGGCCGTGTTCGTCCCCACGCTGATGATGCCCGGCCTGACGGGTCTGCTTTATCGCCAGTTCGCGATCACCATTTCCATTGCCACGATTTTCTCTTCGGTCAATGCGCTGACGCTCAGCCCGGCCCTGTGCCGACTGCTGCTCAAGCAGCCGGATCCGAACAGGCAGAAGTGGATTTTCTTCCGCAAGTTCGACGAGTTCTTCGAGAAGAGCACGGCCAGCTACAAGAATCTGGTCGCCGGATTGTTGCGCAAGTCGGCCCTGGCCATGCTGGTTTTTGCCGGGCTGATGGTGCTGACGGTCGTTGGCATCAAGAGCGTGCCGGTGGGTTTCCTGCCGGATGAGGACCAGGGCTTCTTCTTCATCAACGCCTCTTTGCCCGACGGTGCATCGCTTGACCGGACGCGCGAGGTGACCAGCAAGATCAACGCCCTGCTGAACGAGACACCGGGTGTGGCCAAGTTCCTCACTGTCGGTGGCTACTCGCTGCTCGACGGCGTCCAGTCGCCGAACTCCGCCATGTGTATCGTGACGATGGACAACTGGAGCCAACGCACGAGCGGAGACCTGCACATCCAGAAAGTCATGGCTGGCCTGCAGCGCAAGCTCTTCGGCATCCAGGAAGCTCGTGTTTTCGGTTTTTTGCCGCCTCCCATCACGGGTCTGGGCAGCGCCTCCGGGTTCTCGTTCGAACTGCAGGACAGGGGCGGTGCCGGCATCCTGCAACTGCAACAGGCAGCCCTCGATATCGTGGCCCGGGGCAACCAGGGCGGCAAGCTGACCCGCCTGAACCAGAATCTGCGCGCCTCGGTGCCCCTGCTCTACATCGAGATCGACCGGGTCAAGGCCCAGGCCTATCATGTCTCGATGAACCAGGTCTTCGGTTCGCTGTCCACCTTCCTGGGCACATCCTACGTGAACGACTTCAACCTTTTCGGGCGCACCTGGAAGGTGATGGCCCAGGCCGATGAGCAGTATCGCTCGAAACCGGCGGATATCGAGCGCATCGAGGTGCGCAACGCCCAGGGCACGATGATCCCCCTGGGCACGTTTGCTGCCGTACGGGATACGGTGGGTCCGCTGTTCATCGGGCGCTTCAACATGTACCCCAAGGCTGCGATCACCGGCCAGGGCCTGCCCGGCGTGTCCAGCGGCGAGCAGATCGCTGAAATGGAGCGCCTGGCCGAGGAGATCCTGCCGCCGACCATGGGCTTCGAGTGGTCCGGGGTCACCTATCAGCAGCTCAAGGCCGGCAATCTGGCCCCGCTGATTTTCGGTCTGGCGTTCCTGTTCGTGTACCTGTTCCTGGTCGCCCAGTACGAGAGCTGGATGATTCCGCTGGCGGTGCTGCTCGGGGTGCCGGTGGCCATCATGGGTGCGCTGTGGTTCACGAAGTTCCGGGGGCTGGACAACAACGTCTACACCCAGGTCGGCCTGGTGCTGCTGATCGGCCTGGTGGCCAAGACCGCCATCCTGATCGTCGAGTTCGCCAAGGTGAACCGAGAGTCGGGCAAGAGTGTGTACGAGGCGGCCCTGATGTCGGCCGAGCTGCGTTTCCGGGCCATCCTGATGACGGCCTTCTCGTTCATCCTGGGTGTGATTCCCCTGATCATCGCCCAGGGGGCCGGCGCGGCCAGCCGCGTCTCCCTGGGTACGGCCGTCTTCGGCGGCATGCTCATCGGCATCATCGGCATGGTCCTGCTGACGCCGGTCTACTATCTGGTGATCCAGAACACGGCCGAGAAATTCGGCGGGCCGCCCGAGGCGTTGCTCAAGCCGGATGAGGATGACAGCCCGACGGACGGTGACGGGACCGAATGAGTCTGTTCGATATCATCGCCCTGCTGGTGACCTTGGCGGCCCTGTTCGGCTACCTGAATCACCGTTGGCTGCGCCTGGAACCGACGGTGGGCCTGCTGATGATCTCGCTGGCCAGCTCGCTGGGCATCATGGGCCTGCACTGGATCTTTCCCCAGCTGGGCATCGTCAGCGGCCTGCAGCACATGCTGGGCAACATCGATTTCAACGAGGCCCTGATGCACGGCATGCTGGGCTTCCTGCTCTTTGCCGGGGCCTTGCACGTTGACCTGGAGTACTTCGTGCGCAGCAAGGGCACGATCGCCACCCTGGCGACAGTGGGCCTGTTCATGTCGACCATCATCGTCGGCTGGCTGAGTTGGCTGGTCTTCAACGCCCTGGGCCTGCCCATATCCTTCCTGGCCTGCCTGGTCTTCGGTTCATTGATCTCGCCCACCGATCCGATCGCGGTCATGGGTACGCTCAAGACACTTGACGCACCCAAGGACCTGGAAGCCAACATCGCCGGCGAGTCCCTGTTCAACGACGGGGTGGCGGTTGTGGTTTTCACGGGTCTGGTGGCCATGCTGTCGGCCCAGAGTGGCCACGGCGGCGGGGAGCACGGTGGCGGGTTAAGCGCCGCGCAAATGGGCCTTTTCTTCCTGCGCGAAGCCGGTGGCGGGGCCGTGCTGGGCCTGATCTGCGGCTACTTCATCTACCGCCTGATGTTGAGCATCGACGACTACAAGGTCGAGGTCATGCTCTCGCTGGCGTTGGTGATGGGCAGCTACTCCCTGGCCTGGGCGCTGCACGTGTCGGGCCCGATCGCCGTGGTGGTCGCCGGCATCCTGATCGGCAACCGCGGCCGGGCCTTCGCCATGAGCGAAGAGGTGGCCGACTATCTGGAGAAGTTCTGGGAACTGCTCGACGAAATGCTCAATGCCCTGCTGTTCATGCTGATCGGTATCGAGGTGCTGGTCATTTCCTTCAGTGGGCGCAGCATTCTGGCCGGCCTCGCGATCATCATCATCGTTCTGGCCGCGCGCTTTGTCAGTGTCTACCTGCCGATCAGCGTGATTGGTGTCCGCAGCAAGTTCCCGCGTGGCGTCGTGCGCATCCTGACCTGGGCTGGGCTGCGCGGCGGGATTTCCGTGGCGCTGGCGCTGTCGCTGCCGCCGGGACCGGAGAAGAACCTGATTCTGACCAGCACCTATATGGTGGTCCTGTTTTCCATCGTGGTGCAGGGCATGACCATCAAGCGGGTTCTGCGCAAGTTTATCTAGCCTCCAGGCAGTCGATGTAGGCGTCCTCGACCAGGTCCGCCGGCGTGATCTCCAGCCGTGTCATCAACTCCCGGGCGATGACCATGCCCTCGGCCTCGCTCTCTCCGTCGCGGAGCACAACTTCCAGTTCCATGAAATCGCCCAATCCCTCGACCCGGTCCAGATGGATTCGGGTCCGGCCGGTCATGATCAGGGTTCGTTCCTTGCTGACCACGCCACGTACGCCAAGCGCCTGCGCGAGCGCTTCATGCAGCCGCCGGGGGTTTCGAGCGGGGCTGATGACGTAACGGGACGTCTTGGGGCCGTGCTGGTCCGGGCGCTGGTAGGCGATCAACTC
>JAJRWA010000034.1 GCA_024277025.1 Candidatus Krumholzibacteriota bacterium
CGGAAAGGGCAGGTCTGATGCGCCGGCTGACGGATCAGCAGGTGGATCGGATCGCGCGCGAACTGGCCGGTCGTCTGGGGGCAGGGACGCCTCCGGCTGCGGGTCAGGTTCCACCGCGTGGCGGCGGTGCGGCGGTGGGTGTCCCCGCGGTGCCCGGGAGACACGCCGCAACGGTGGATCCGGCGTTCACGAGTCGTCATGGTGAAGGTGACGGTGTGTTCAATACGGTTGACAACTGTATCGAAGCCGCACGTGTCGCCTACACGAACCTGAGTGCAGCTACCCTGGTCAAGCGAACGGAGATCATCGCGGCGATCAGGGAGACCATGCTGCGCGAGGGGGATGACCTGGCGCGCCAGGCCTGGCAGGAAACAGGTCTGGGGCGCTATGAACACAAGGTCATCAAGAACAGGCTGGTTACGGAGAAAACACCGGGCACGGAGGCCCTCCGGCCTGAGACCACGACGGGCGACAACGGACTGACGCTCATGGAGTGGGCCCCGTTCGGGGTGATCGGTGCGATCACCCCGACGACCAACCCCACCAGTACGATCATCTGCAACTCGATCGGCATGCTGGCTGCGGGCAACAGTGTGGTCTTCAACGTCCACCCCGGCGCGGTGAACTGTTCGATGGCCACGGTGCGGCTGATCAATCGGGCGATTAC
This sequence comes from Candidatus Krumholzibacteriota bacterium, assembly GCA_024277025.1. GTDB lineage: Bacteria > Krumholzibacteriota > Krumholzibacteriia > LZORAL124-64-63 > LZORAL124-64-63 > JAGRNP01. The sequence goes on from JAJRWA010000034.1 coordinate 668, forward strand.
CAGCGTCGGCGGGCCGGCTAACCTGGTGACGGCCGTGGCCAAGCCGACCATCGAGTCGGCGACCGAATTGATGCACCACAAGGGCATCAACCTGTTGGTGGTCACCGGCGGGCCGGGCGTGGTGAAGGCGGCCATGCAGTCGGGCAAGCGCTCGGTCAGCGCCGGTCCGGGCAATCCGCCGGTGGTGGTTGACGAAACGGCCGACATCGCCAAGGCGGGCCGGGACATCGTGCACGGCGCGGGTTTCGACAACAACATCATCTGTGTCGACGAGAAGGAAGTCTTCGTCGTGGCCAGTGTGGCCGACGAGTTGATCAAGGAGATGCGCCAGGCCGGTGCCTACCTGGTCGACCAGTCCGAGCTGAGGCGCCTGGAGAAGGTGATCTTCGACGAGATCCATGGCCCCCGCACCCACGGCGTGATCAACAAGAAGTGGGTGGGCAAGGACGCGGGCGTGATCCTGGCCGAGATCGGCGTACGCGCCGGCCCCGAGGTCAAACTCATCATCGCCGATGTGCCCGAAGATCACCCGCTGGTCTGGTCCGAGCAACTGATGCCAGTGCTGCCGATCGTGCGCGTGCCGGATGTGGACCGCGCCATCGCCCTGGCCAAGGAGGCCGAGCACGGTTTCGGCCATTCGGCGAGCATGCACTCGCGCAACATCGACAACCTGAGCCGCATGGCCCGGTCCATCAACACCAGCATCTTCGTCAAGAACGGTCCCATCGTGGCCGGCCTCGGGGCCGGCGGTGAGGGCTTCACCAGTTTCACCATCGCCAGCCCGACCGGCGAGGGCCTGACCAGCGCGGTCAGCTTCTCCCGGCGCCGGCGGTGTGTGATGGTCGATCACTTCAGGATCGTTTGAACATGAATCAGGCCCTGGCTTTGCTCGAATTCAACGGTGTGTCCACAGGCGTGCTGGCCGTGGACCGAATGCTCAAACAATCGCCCGTGGCGCTGCTGCGCTGCGGCTCGGTCCACCCGGGCCGTTACCTGGCCCTGGTCGGCGGTTCGGTCGCCAGCACGGATGAGGCGTATCGTTTTGGGGCAGCCGTGGGCCGCGAGTGCGGAGCCCTGGTGGACGAGGTGCTGCTGCAGGATCCGCATCCGCTGCTGAATCAGGCCGTCATGGGTGAGCGCGTGACGCCGGCCGGAGACGCGGTCGGCCTGTGTGAACTGGGGACGTCGCCGGGCCTGTTGCGGGCTGTCGACGCCGTGCTCAAGGCGGTTCCGATCAGTCTGGTCGAGATCCGGCTGGCCGACGACCTCGGCGGCCGCGCGCTGGCGGTTTTCGACGGCCAGCTGCCCGATGTGCAGGAGGCGCTGGACATGATCAAGTGCCGAGGCACCGACGCGGCGGCCGTACTGGGTGCAACGCTGCTGCCGCGCCTGGACGACACCCTGCGCGAGGTGCTGGGTCAGGGCACGAGCTTCGCGGCCTGCGCCAACTGGACGCCGGCCGGGGCGGAGATTCTCAAGGTGGAGGGATAGCCATGTTCCTGGGCAAGGTCATTGGACATCTGGTGCCGGCGGTGGTCTACGAAAGCATGGCGGGCGTGCCTCTGCTGTGGGTGCAGCCGCTGGACAAGATGCAGCAGCCGGCGGGCGTACCCTTCGTCTGCGCCGACGGCACGCGCATGGCCGGCCCGGATGAAATCGTCTACTGGGAAGCCAGCCGCGAAGCCGCCCTGACCCTGGATCCCACCTTCGTGCCGGTGGATCACGCGGTAGTCGGTCTGGTCAACGACGTGCAGATCGACCCGGACGAGGACTCGCCATGATCCTGGCGCGCGTCACCGGACGCATCACCTCGACCATCCACCATCCGGACTTCACGGGCCACAAGCTGCTGGTGCTGGACAAGCTGGACGCTGACGGCAAGCCGACCGGCGCCTACGTCATCGCCGTGGATGCGATTGGGGCGGGTGCCGGCGAGATGGTGATTATGCTGGACGAAGGCAATGGCGCGCGGCAGATACTGGGTGTCGAGGGCATGCCGGTGCGGTCGGTTGTGGTGGGGATTGTCGATAGCGTCGGGTAGATCTACTTCAAGAGCAGCATCTTCCTGGTCCAGACCCGCCCGCCGGCCTCCAGGCGATAGAAGAAGGTGCCGCTGGCCACCGTGCGCCCCTGTTGATCCCGACCGTTCCACAACACTTCATGCCGGCCCGCCGGCAGGCTGTCATCAACTATTGTGGCCACCACCCGACCGCGCACATCATGAATGCGCAGGCGCACGGTCGCGTTGCGCGGCAGGTTGAAGGCGATGGTCGTGGTCGGGTTGAAGGGGTTGGGGTAGTTGCCCACCAGTTCGAAGCGCGCGGGAATATCCGGGGCCGGCAGCTTCACACCGGCCAGGGGCCGTCCATCCACCTTGGCGCCGATGGCCAGATCGCTGGCGCCGCTCGCCAACGAGAGACTCAGTTTCGGGACACCGCCGACCAGCGCCACGCGGAGCGTATCGTTCTGGACCCGCCAGGCGAGTGGCTCTTCATCGGCTGCCGAAACGTCGATCCCCTGCAGGTTGGCAGCCAGCTCAGCGCCCGCAATCACGAGTTCAAACGCGCGGCGGCCAGTGAGACCGGTCAGGCTGATCGAAATCTGTCCCGCGTCAGCTGGATCCCGGTTGGCTGAAATCTGCGGCAGTTCGGCATTGGCGGCGGCCTTGGCGGACAGGCCCACGATCAGCCCCGCGTCCACCGCGTCCACCCGGCCGTTGCGATCCACATCGGCCGCGGTCAACTGGGCAGGCGACAGGGCGGCGGCGCCGACGACCTGTTCCAGCACCAACTGGGCGTCGCGCGAGTCCAGCTCCCCGTTGCGGTCCAGGTCACCGGGCAGAACTGCCAGGGCGGTGCCGCTGGTCGGCGGGCCGTACCGCACCTTCACCAGGGGTCCGGGCCACAGCACTTCCATGCCGTGCTCGATGGTGTCAGCGGTGATGGTCAACGTGTTGGCGCCCGGCTGCAGGATCACCGGTGACGCCAGGAAGGTGTCCAGCGAGAAGAAGTAGTAGAGACCGAAGTTGCTGGCGACCGTCACGTTGTTGATGGCGATGATGCCCTTGTCGGCGCCGTTCCAGGTCGTGGCCGTCAGTTGCACCTCGGCGGCCTGGCTCAGACTGTCGGCGGCCGGGATGTTGAAGGTGGCGTCGATGCTGTTGCCGGTGCGCACCCAGAACGAACGCGGCACATCCAGCAACGGGTAGGCCTTGATCACGCCGTTGCTGTGGTTCAGGGAGAGGCTGTCCACTTCGGTGACATACCACACGCCCGCATCGTCGCGGATGCGCGCCTGCAGAGCCACCGAGCCGGGCACCTGGTCCGGCACCCAGGTCGCGTCCCAGGTCACATCCCACGGGGCAGCGGTGACCGTGCCCACGATACCGTCGAGGTTCAGGGCGTTGTTGTAGCGGGCCCGGCGGTAGTAGCGGTGCCAGCCACCGGTGACGCCGTCGCCGTCGCCGTCCACGCCGTCGTAGCGGGCCAGGACGTGCACCAGGTCCACGGCACCGGTCGCCGCCACGCTGATGCCCACACTGTCGGTGATCGTATCGCCTGGCGCCGGCGCCAGGAAATTCCCATCCGGACGCGGCACCGAGCCGTCGTAGTACACCCGCAGGACCACGCCGTACCAACCCCACTGACCCCAGTCGAAACTGTATCAGGTCTGCTCGTCGGCCGATCCCTCAAG
>JAJRWA010000035.1 GCA_024277025.1 Candidatus Krumholzibacteriota bacterium
ATCTACGAGCAGATGGCCGAACCCAAGTGGGTCATCGCCATGGGAGCCTGCGCCAGCAGCGGCGGTTTCTACAACAACTACAGCACGCTGCAGGGGGCGGATCACGTCATCCCGGTGGACGTGTATGTGGCCGGGTGTCCACCCACGCCTGAGAACCTGCTGTTTGCCTTGACCCAGATCCAGGAAAAGGTGGAGAAGGAAGGGCTGGTGCCGGCGGCAGAGCGGCACCCGGGCCGGGTCGAAGCCTGAGTGTCCATGGCCTGACCTTGGTTGAACCCCAACCGGCGCGTTCCCGCGGGACCGCCAGGGATGGAAGAGCATGAGCCAGAAGCTGGTCGCAAGACTTCAGCAGGAATTCGGAGCCGACATCCTGGCGGTGAGCAGCCAGCACGGGGACGAGACCGTCACCGTGGCGCCGGACAAGCTGCTCGCGGTGCTGGGACACCTGCGTGACCGCGAGGGCTGTGAACAGCTGTCCGATGTGGTGGGCGTGCACTATCCCGAGCGCGAGGAAGAGTTCGAGGTCAATTACCTGCTGCGCTCCTGGCAGAACAGCAGCCGGGTGCGGGTGCGGGTCAAGGTGGCTGAGGACACGGCGGTCCCCTCGGCCTGCGGCCTGTACCGCAGTGCCAACTGGCACGAACGCGAAGTGTACGACATGTTCGGCGTCCGGTTCAGCGACCATCCGGATCTGCGGCGCATCCTTTGTCATCATCAGTTCGAAGGGCACCCCCTGCGCAAGGACTATCCCATCGAACAGGGACAGGAGTGCACCCACCCGGAACATCTGTTCAGTGACGAGGATATCGTGGTGGCGGCCCGGCGGGCCAGCGAACTGGCGAGCGAAGTGGGTGGCCCCCACGACGAAGTCCACCCCAGCGATCTGCTGACGGTGAATATGGGCCCCAGCCATCCGGCCATGCACGGCGCCCTGCGCGTGGAATGCCTGCTGGACGGCGAGAACATTCTCGAAGCCCGCTCGGAGATCGGTTACATCCACCGCTGTTTCGAGAAGGAGGCCGAGGACCACACCTGGGCCCAGGTCATGCCCTACACCGACCGGTTGAACTACTGCTCGGCCATGCTGAACAATTCGATCTATGCGCTCGCTGTCGAGAAGATGTGCGGTGTGCAGGCCACGCCGCGGGCCAACGCCATCCGGGTCATTGTCAGTGAACTGTCGCGCATCATCGACCATCTGGTCTGTGTGTGCACCAACCTGGTGGATATCGGGGCGCTGACCAACTACTGGTACCTGTACAACGTGCGCGAGAGCATCTACGAGTCGCTGGAGAAGTTGTGCGGTTCGCGGTTGACGACGAACTACGCGCGCATCGGGGGCATGAGCCACGATCTGTACGAGGGCTTTGCCGAAGAGATCCGCCACAAGCTGGACGAGATGATGACGGCCCACGCCGAAGTCATGAAGCTGGTGGCGCGCAACCGGATCTTCCTGGACCGGACTGTGGATGTGGGCGTGATCAGTCAGGCCGACGCCCTGAGCTTCGGCTATACCGGGCCCACGTTGCGGGCCACGGGCCTGGCCCACGACCTGCGCAAGTCGGCGCCCTACTTCGGGTACGAGCAATACGAATTCGAGATCCCGACCGGCGGGAACGGCGACACCCAGGACCGCATCATGGTGCGCATGGCCGAACTGATCCAGAGTCGGTCGATCATTCTGCAGGCCCTGGACAATCTGCCGGACGGCCCCCTGAATATCGATGACCACAGGGTCGTCATGCCGACCAAGGAACAGGTATACGGCAGCATCGAGGGGGTCATGAACCAGTTCAAGCTGGTCTACGAGGGCATTCAGGTGCCGGCGGGCGAAGGCTACGGTTTTGGCGAGGGAGCCAATGGCGAACTGGGCTTCTTCTGTGTGTCGGACGGCACGGGGCACGCCTACCGGATCAAGGTGCGGCCGCCCTGTTTCCCGATTTTCTCTTCGTACACGACCCTGGTCAAGGGCCGCATGATTCCCGACGCGATTGCCACCCTGGGCAGTTTGAACATCATCGCCGGCGAACTGGATCGCTGACGCGGCCACCGGCCTGGAAGGTAGATAGCCGATGAGTGAAAACTCCTGCAACCTCTCACCGGATGCGCTGGCCCGGATCGACGCGCTGATCGAGCGCTATCCCACCCGGGCGAGCGCCCTGATGCCCTGCATCTGGGTGATCATGGACGAGGTCGGACACGTGCCCCCGGCCGGCGTCGACCTGCTGACCGAGAAACTGGCGATCAGCCCGGCCCGGGTCCATGAGGTGCTCTCGTTCTACACCATGTTCCGCACCGAGCCCCAGGCCAGGTACACCCTGCAGGTGTGTCACAACATCAGCTGCCACATCATGGGCGCGCGCACGGTCATCGCCCATCTGGAGAAGAGGCTGGGCATCCGGCTGGGCGAGACAACGCCCGACGACATGTTCGCCCTGGAGGGTGTCGAGTGCCTGGGTGCCTGCGGCATGGGCCCCTGCCTGCAACTGGGCAAACACCTGTACGAACACCTGACGCCGGAAAAGGTGGATGGGATTCTCGAGAGTCTGCGCAAGGGCGTCGTGCCCCGGGCGGACACCGATCGGCTTGCGGCCGGGGGAGGGGAATAGGGTGAGCAACAGCCAGTACAATATCCTCTCGTCGCGTTTCGATCGCACTGACGGCCACAAGCTGCCGGTCTACGAAGCCGATGGCGGGTACAAGGCCCTGAAAATGGTGCTCAGCTCGATGCAGCCCGCCGAAGTGCGGGACACGGTCAAGGAATCCGGGTTGCGCGGACGCGGCGGCGCCGGTTTCCCGACGGGCGTCAAGTGGGGTTTTGTGCCGCCGGACGCCGACGAGGTCTACTTCTTCGTCAACGCCGACGAGTCCGAGCCCGGCACCTTCAAGGATCGCTACCTGTTGGACTACGACCCGCACGGCACGATCGAAGGGACGATCATCAGCTGTTTCGCCGTCGGGGACAGGCTGGCCTTCATCTACATCCGCGGCGAGTTCGGTTGGCTGATCGACCGGGTGCAGGCGGCGGTGGATGAGGCCTACGCGGCCGGCTATCTGGGTAAGAACATCCTGGGCAGCGGCTACGACCTGGAGATGATCGTGCACAAGGGCGCGGGAGCCTACATCTGCGGCGAGGAGACCGGCCTGATCAACTCGGTCGAGGGCCGCAAGGGCCAGCCCCGGATCAAGCCGCCGTTCCCGGCGGTGGCGGGCTTTCTGAACAAGCCGACGATCGTCAACAACGTCGAGTCGGTGGCTTCGGTGCCCTGGATCATCAACAACGGGCCCGAGGCCTACAAGAAATTCGGCACCGAGAAATCCTGCGGCACGAAGCTGTTTTCGGTCAGTGGGCCGGTGAAGAAGCCGGGGGTCTACGAGATCCCGCTGGGCCTGCCCTTCCGCGAGTTCTTCCACGACTGGCTCGGCGGCATGGTTGACGGCGAGGAACTGAAGGCCGTCATCGTCGGCGGCAGTTCGGTACCGGTGCTGCCGGCGGCCGAGGTGATGAACGTCAACCTGGACTACGAGTCGCTGGCCAACGCCGGCACCATGCTCGGCTCCGGGGGCATGATCATCATCCCGGAGAGCTGTGACATGGTCGAGCTGATCCAGGTGTTGATGCACTTCTACTATGACGAGAGCTGCGGGCAGTGCACGCCGTGCCGCGAAGGCACGGGCTGGCTGCACAAACTGGTCAAGAAGCTGCGCGGGGGCGAAGGCACTGCCGGCGATCTGGACCTGCTGGAGCATGTCTGCCAGGGCATGGCCGGCCTGACGATCTGCCCGCTGAGCGATGCGGCGGTCATGCCCATGCGCAGCTTCATCGACAAGTTCCGTCCCGAATTCGAGGCCCTCATCCAGGAAACCGCGCCGGTCGCTGGCAGCAGCCGCTGGCCGCGGGGTGAGCAGGAGTAAGCCATGGCCAAGTTGACCATAGACGGCAAGGAAATCGAGGTTCCCGACGGAACCAGCCTTTTCGATGCCTGCCGGGAGGCCCGCGGCGAGCCGCTGCCGCATTTCTGCTACCACCCCGACCTGTCGATTGCCGGCGTGTGCCGGCTGTGCCAGGTCGAGGTCGAGGGCATGCCCAAGCTGACCATTGCCTGCAATACCGGTGTGCGGGACGGCATGGTGGTCAGCACGCGCAACGAGCGGGTGACCCAGGCGGCCCAGCAGATATTGGAGATGCACCTGATCAACCACCCGGTCGACTGCCCGATCTGCGACCAGGCCGGCGAATGCGGCCTGCAGAACCAGTACATGAAGTACGGGCTGTATGATTCGGAAGTCGAGATCGCCGACAAGGTCAACAAGGCCAAGGCGCAGGTCATCGGGCCGCACGTGATCCTGGACAAGGAGCGCTGCGTGCTGTGCAGCCGCTGTGTGCGTTTCTGTGACGAAGTGACCGGCACTTCGGAGATGGGCATCTTCAACCGGGGCAACCGGGCCGAGATCGGCACGGCGCCGGGCGTGGAACTGGACAACAACTACAGCCTCAACACGGTGGACATCTGCCCGGTGGGAGCCCTGACCAGCCGTGATTTCCGTTTTCAGAAAAGGGTTTGGATGCTGAAGGCAGCCAACTCGATCTGTCCGGGGTGCGCCACCGGCTGCAACGTGCGGCTGGACCACGAGGCCGGCCGCCTGTACCGGATCAAGCCGCGCTACAACCCGGACGTCAATGGCCGCTGGATGTGCGACCGCGGCCGTATGCTCTACAAGGCTGTCCACGACGAGAACCGCCTGCTGGATCCCGCGCGGGGTGGCCAGACCCTGCGCTGGGCGGAGCTGGATACCGACTTGCTGGCCGGTGACGGTGGCCTGTTCGTGACCAGTGCGCACCAGAGTCTGGAAGAGATGTTCCTGCTGAAGAAACTGGCGGCAGGCGGCACGGTGTGCGGTGGCCTGGCCGGCAGCGATACGGGTGATTCCGACGAGTTGCTGCTCAACGCTGATCACACGCCCAACCGACAGGGGCTGGGCCTGCTGGATCTGCCGGAGATGAACGGTGCGGCCCTGGCCGAGGCGATCTCAGGGACCACCGGTCCGGTGGTCGTTCACGGCGGCAATCCGGCCGGCGAGGACGTAGTGGCGGCGGCCCTGCGGGGGCACGGTCGTACGGTTTATATCGGCAGCCACGACAACGAGACGGCGCAGGCCTGCAACCTGGTACTGCCGGGTGCCGTGTGGGCCGAAAAAGCCGGTATTTTTGCCAACAGGGACGGGCGTCTGCAGGCGTTCAGTCAGTCGGTGGCGCGCGCCGGCAGCAGCCGCGAAGACTGGCGCATCCTGGCTGAGCTGGCCGGTGGCGAAGTCCCGGGCAGCCTGCGCGCCGTGCGCGAAGAATTGGCTGAAGCGCTCGACCTGACCGAAGTCAACCTGAACAAGCTGCCCGCAAGAGGCCTCGCCCCGGTGGGCGCGACCTCCGGAGGTGAAGACTGATGCCCATCGTGCTTGAATCATTGGCCAAGATCGTCTTCATGTTCCTGTTGATCCTGGGCATGGTGCCGGTCCTGATCTGGGCCGAGCGCAAGGGCGCCGCCTTCATCCAGGACCGGACCGGGCCCAACCGGGCCGCGATCGGCGGCGTGCGGCTGGCCGGTCTGGTGCACCCGATTGCCGACGTCCTGAAGCTGGTCTTCAAGGAGGACGTGCAGCCGGATGCCCGACACAAGGCCATGTACAACATGGCGCCCTGGGCGGCCATGACCATCGCGGTCAGTTCCTATGCGGTGATTCCGTTCGGCGACTTCATCACCATCGCGGGGCGCAAGATCCCCCTGGTCGTGGCCGACCTGCAGGTCGGTGCCCTGTACGTACTGGCCGTCGCCAGTCTCGGCACCTACGGCGTGGTCATGGGCGGCTGGGCGGCCAATAACAAGTTCACCTTCCTGGGCGGTATCCGGGCCACGGCCCAGATGATCAGCTACGAGATCAGCATGGGCCTGGCCCTGATGGGGCTGATGCTGGTGTTCGCGTCGCTGCGTATAACCGATATCGTCGCCGGCCAGGGCGACCTGATTTTCGGTTTCCTGCCCAAGTGGGGCGTCGTGGTTCAGCCGCTGGGCTTTGTGCTGTTCATCACGGCGGTCTTTGCCGAGACCAACCGCAACCCTTTCGACCTGCCCGAGGGCGAGTCCGAGATCGTGGCCGGTTTCCACCTGGAATACAGCTCGCTCAAGTTCGCCCTGTTCTTCATGGCCGAGTACTGCCACATGGTGGTCGGGGCGGCCCTGATCAGCGCCTTCTACTTCGGCGGTTACCAGATCCCCTGGTTGCCGCGACCGGTGCTCGAGGCCCACGCCGGCGGGTTGCTGACCGGCAAGCTGATCGCCATCATCATCGTCAGCGGTATTTTCGCGGTGCTGTTCCTGCGGCGGGCGCAGAAAGAGCGCAACAAGTTCGGCGATGCCCGTGACCGGGAACCGAGAATCGGCGCGGGGCTGTGGCTGATGGTGGCTGCGGGTGCGGCGGGCGCGTTGCTGCTCAAGCCGTGGCACATCGGTCCCCAGGGAGCAGAGATGGTGGCCAGCATCGCTCAGATCTTCGCCTTCGTGGGCAAGGTCGTCTTCTTTGCCTGGCTGTTCATCTGGGTGCGTTGGACGCTGCCCCGCTTCCGTTACGACCAGTTGATGCATCTTGGCTGGAAAGTCATGCTGCCGCTGGGCTTGGCTAATCTCGTGGTCACCGCTGTGGTGATGGCGCTGGTTTGATGGAACTCGTCTGATACGAGGAGAGAAATGAGCTTCGAAGGACTGCCTGCCAAAGCGACCGGGAAAAAGATGACTTTTCTCGAGTCCATCTATCTGGTGGAGATCGTCAGGGGCCTGGGCGTGACGATCAGCCATCTGGTGAAGAACATCTTCGCCACCGAGGCCATGCCCACCATGCAGTATCCGGAGGAGAAGCGGGTCTACAGTGACCGCTTCCGGGGGCGGCACCACCTGATGCAGCGTGAGGACGGCACGCCGCGTTGTGTGGCCTGCCAGATGTGCTCGACCTATTGCCCGGCCGACTGCATCACCATCGAGGGGGCCGAACATCCGGATCCGTCGATCGAGAAGTACCCGGCCAGCTTCGAGATCGACCTGCTGCGCTGTGTGTTCTGCGGTCTCTGCGAAGAGGCGTGCCCGTGCGATGCCATTCGCCTGGACACGGGCATCTATGAGATCGCGGCCGACGACCGCGCCAAGTTTGTCGTCGACAAGGAATTTCTGCTGCACAACAAGAGTGACGGCACGCGCTGACACCCGTTTGCCCGGTGCGCCGGGGGAAGGTTCGTTATGGAAGGATTTCTGTTCTGGTTCTGCGGCAGCCTGATGTTCCTGGGTGGCGTGATGATGGTGGTCCAGCGCAATGCCGTGGTCTCGGCGGCGTGGTTGATCTTCGCCTTCATCTGCGCCTCGGGGATCTTTGCCCTGCTGGATGCGCCGTTCCTGGCGGTCATGCAGGTGCTGGTCTATGCCGGAGCGATCATGGTGCTCTTCATCTTCGTGATCATGATGCTGCAGGGGCCGGCCCTCGAGGGTGAGCGCACCTTGCTGAAGCTTCCCATGTGGCCTGCCGTCGCGGTACCGCCCATGGCGATCGTGGTCATGCTCATCGGCTATCTGCGGGGCCACGGCCTGACCAGCCTCGGTGGTAGGCCGCCGGTCGGTTTTGGCGGGCCCGAGCACGTGGCCAGGTTGATGCTGGGCAAGTACCTGTTCGCTTTCGAGATGATTTCGATCGTGCTGCTGGTGGCCCTGATCGGCGCCCTGGCCCTGGGCAAGGATGAAAGGAAGCTGCCGTGGAAATAGCCCTGACCCATTACCTGCTGCTGGCGGCGGCCATCTTCCTGACCGGCATGGTCGGTTTCATCGTGCGCCGCAACGCCATCGTGATGCTGATGTGCGTCTAGCTGATGCTCAGCGCGGTGAATATCGTCTTTGCCGCTTTCTCGCGGCACAATCTGGACGCCGCCGGCCATGTCTTTGTCCTCATGAACTTCGCGGTCGCGGCCGCCGAGGCCGCCATCGGCCTGGCCCTCCTGGTGGAGATCTTCCGCCGCCGCCGCACCGTCAACGTCGATGACCTCAAAACCCTGATGGAGTAGCGCAGTGGAGAGTCACACGACAGAAATGATGCTCAGATGGATCGTGGTGGTGCCTTTGCTGGGGGCCGCGCTCAACGGTCTGTTGAACCGGCGCCTGCCCCGGCAGGTGGCCGGACTGCTGGCCTGTACCGCCGTGGGAATCAGCTTCGCCATGTCGGTGCTCGTGTTCCTGCGCCTGGCCGGGATGCCGGCCGAGGCGCGGTTCCTGTCCGATACGGTGACGACCTGGATCGGGTTCGGCAATCTGCAGGTCGATCTGGGTTTCGCCATTGACCCGCTGAGTGCGGTCATGGCCCTGATCGTCACCGGCGTCGGGTTCCTGATCCACATCTACTCGCTGGGCTACATGGCGCACGACAAGGGCTCACCGCGCTTCTTCGCCTACCTGAACCTGTTCATCTTCGCCATGATGACCCTGGTGCTGGGCGAGAACCTGCTGATGCTCTTTGTGGGCTGGGAGGGGGTCGGCCTGTGCTCGTACCTGCTGATCAGCTTCTGGTTCACCGACGAAGCCAATGCGGCCGCCGGCAAGAAGGCTTTCGTGGTCAACCGGATCGGTGACTTCGGCTTCCTGCTGGGCATGTTCCTGATCGGCAGCACGCTGCTGCCGCATCTGGGCGCGGGCGAGGGACTGTTCAACTTCCAGGTGCTGCAGCACCACACCGGCACCCTGGCGCCCCTGGCCACGGCCATCTGTCTGCTGCTCTTTGTGGGGGCGACCGGCAAGTCGGCCCAGATCCCCCTGTATATCTGGCTGCCCGACGCCATGGCCGGCCCGACGCCGGTCAGCGCCCTGATCCACGCCGCGACCATGGTCACCGCCGGGGTGTACATGATCGCGCGCCTGAACTTCCTGTTCGTCCTGTCGCCGGCAGCGATGACCGTGATCGCGGTCGTCGGGGCGGTGACGGCGATCTTCGCCAGCACCATCGCCCTGGCCCAGAACGACATCAAGAAGGTGCTGGCCTATTCGACAGTCAGCCAGCTGGGCTACATGATGCTGGCCTGCGGCGTCGGCGCCTTCGCCGTGGGTATCTTCCACGTCATGACCCACGCCTTCTTCAAGGCCTTGTTGTTCCTGGGCTCCGGCTCGGTGATTCACGCCATGAGCGACGAGCAGGACATGCGGGTCATGGGCGGGTTGCGCCGCAAGTTGCCGGTCACTTTCTGGACCTTCATCGCCGGGACCCTGGCCCTGGCGGGGATCGCACCGCTGGCCGGCTTCTTCTCCAAGGACGAGATCCTTTGGAAAACCTGGTCCAGTGGCCACACGCTGCTGTGGGCGGTCGGTTTCCTGGCGGCCGGCCTGACGGCCTTCTACATGATGCGCCTGGTCGTGCTGACGTTCTTCGGTGAGAACCGGGCCAGTGCCGAGGTCAAGAGTCACATTCACGAATCGCCCGCGACGATGACGATCCCGTTGGTGGTTCTGGCGATACTGTCGATTGCCGGTGGCTGGGTAGGCATTCCCCACTTTCTGGGTGGTGGCGCCCAATTCGAACAATGGCTCGAGCCGGTCTTTGCCCAGCACGCAGTGGCGGCCGAGGCCGGGCACGGCGCGGTGGCCCAGGTGGCCGGACACGCGGTCGAACACGGCGCCGAACACAGCGACACGACCATGGAATGGATCCTGGCCGGCGCCTCCTTGACCTGGGGCTTGCTGGGTCTGCTGGCCGGCTATCTGGTATATGCGCGCAAGGTCGGCATCGCCACCACTTTCCAGAAACTGGGGGGTGGTTGGCCGCACCGCCTGTTGCTTCACAAATATTATGTCGATGAAATCTACGAAGGCGCCATCATCCGGCCGGGCTTCCGTCTGTCCAGGACCGTGTTGTGGCGAGTAGTCGACATGGGGATTATCGACGGCATCCTGGTCAAGGGTTCGGCCCTGGTCGTGGCTGTCGTCGGGTCGGTTCTGCGCCTGTTCCAGAACGGACTGGTCCGCTTCTACGCCTGGTCGTTCACCCTCGGGGTCACGGTCTTTGTCCTTTACCTCAGTTTCTCGGGCTAGGAGGACGCTGGTTTGTCGTTCATTACGGATCACATCCTGACTTGGGTCACCTTCCTGCCGCTGGCGGGAGCGCTTCTGCTGTGGACGGTTGTCCGCCGCGAAGCGCAGGCCCGGATTTTCGCCATGGCCATCGCCCTGGCCGACTTTGTCCTGTCGCTGCACCTGTGGTTTCATTTTGACACCGGCCGCGGCGACGACCAGTTCGTCGAACGGGTGGCCTGGCTGTTCAACGGGCAGATCAGCTACCACCTGGGCATGGACGGCATCAGCCTGGTGCTGGTCATGCTGACGACCTTCCTGGGGCCGCTGGTGGTGCTCTCGACCTGGCGGGCGGTGACCGAACGCGTGGCCGGTTTCCTGGGCTTCGTGCTCTTTCTGCAGGCGGCGATGCTGGGCACGTTCTTCGCCCGGGACATGCTGCTGTTCTATGTCTTCTGGGAAGCCATGCTGATCCCGATGTACTTCATCATCGGCATCTGGGGCGGGCAGCAACGGATTTACGCGGCGGTGAAATTCTTCATCTTCACCATGGTCGGTTCGGTCTTCATGCTGGTGGGCATCATCTACCTGTACCTGCAGGCCGGCAGCATGAACCTGACCGATTTTCTCAACCTGCAAATCGGCCACGAGGCCCAACTGTGGTTGTTCGCCGCTTTCTTCCTGGCCTTCGCCATCAAGGTGCCGCTGTTCCCCCTGCACACCTGGCTGCCCGATGCCCACGTCCAGGCACCGACCGCCGGCTCGGTCATCCTGGCCGGCGTGCTGCTGAAGATGGGCACCTACGGCATGCTGCGTTTCGCGATGCCGCTGTTCCCCGAGGGCGTGGCCTACTTCGCGCCCTACATCAACATCCTGGCGGTGATCGGCATCATCTACGGCGCTTTGGTGGCCATGGTGCAGCCGGATGTGAAGAAGCTGGTGGCCTATTCGTCGGTCAGTCACCTGGGCTTCGTGGTGCTGGGCCTGTTCTCGCTGACTTCGGTGGGCATTGCCGGCGGCGTGTTCCAGATGCTGGCTCATGGCCTGAGCACCGGCGCCCTGTTCCTGCTGGTCGGCGTGATCTACGAGCGCCGGCACACCCGTGAAGTCAGCGAGTTCGGCGGCCTGGCCCACGGCATGCCCCTGTACGCGACTTTCTTCATGATCGCGACCCTGGCCAGCATCGGTCTGCCGGGGCTGGCGGGCTTTGTCGGCGAGTTCATGATCCTGTTCGGCGCCTTCAGTTCCCAGGCCGTGGCCCACGCCCGGCTGATGGCCATTCTGGCGGCGACCGGCGTCGTGTTGGGTGCGATCTACATGCTGTGGATGTACCAACGGGTCTTCCTGGGCAAGCTGAAGAATGTGAAGAACGAAGGTCTGCCCGATCTGAGCCTGCGCGAGATGGCTGTGCTGATTCCCCTGGTCGTGTTCATGTTCTGGCTCGGCGTGCGGCCGGGCCTGGTGCTGGACCGGCTCGGCCCCAGCCTCGAGAAGGTGACGGCCCCCCTGAACATCCAGGCCGATGACCACCATATCCTGCAGTCGTCCACCACGGCGACGGACAACCCGGTGTTTGTGATCCGGAACACGGAAGGTCAGTGATGAACGAATTCCAGATTACGGATTTTGCGGCCCAGGCAGGTGACCTGCTGCCCTACCTGGTGGTCGCTGGCGGTGGCTTGCTGGTCATGGTGGTGGACTCGTTCGTGCGCACCCTGAAGAAGGACCACCTGAGCTACCTGACCATCTTCGTGCTCTGCGGTGCGGTCATCCTGCAGATCATCGGGGACAAGAGCGATACCACCCTGCTGAACGGCATGCTGATCACCAGTGACTTCACGCGGGTGTTCAACTTCCTGTTCGCTGCGATCGGCGTGGTGACGACGATCTACGCCACCGGGCTCTTTGATCGTGACGGGCGCTATCGGCCCGAGTTCTATCCGCTGATCCTTTTTTCGATCCTGGGCATGATGGTGCTCGCGGCGGCCAATGACCTGCTGACGATCTTCCTGGGGCTGGAGACGATGAGCCTGTCGACCTACATCCTGGTCGGCGGTGTGCGCGGCAACACCAGCAGCTCCGAGGCCGGTTTCAAGTATTTGATTCTCGGCGGCTTCTCGTCGGCCTTCCTGCTGATGGGCATGGCCCTCGTCTATGGCTTCGCCGGCGGCACGGGTTTCGCCGATATCAGCGCGGCCCTGCAGACCGGCACGCCGGACCGCCTGTTGGTCGGCCTGGGTTCGGGCCTGATGCTGGTCGGCTTTGGCTTCAAGGTGGCTTTGGTGCCCTTCCACATGTGGACCCCGGACGTATACGATGGCGCGCCCAGTTACATCACCGGGTTCATGGCCACCGCCATCAAGGCGGCCGGCTTCGCGATCCTGGTGCGGTTCGCGATCCTGATGCAGCCGCAGCTGGGCTTCGCCTGGTATCCGGTGCTCAGCGCCCTGGCTATCCTGACGATGAGCGCCGGCAACCTGATCGCCCTGGCGCAGAACAACATCAAACGGATGCTGGCCTGGTCCAGCGTCGCCCACGCCGGCTACCTGATGCTCGGCATCGTGGCGATGATTTCGCCGACCCACGGTGGGTCCGAGCAGATGATGCACGGCCAGGCGATCGGCGAGGCCTCGGGCTCGGCCATCATCTTCTACCTGATCGGTTACAGCCTGATGAACCTGGCGGCCTTCGGCGTGATCAACATCCTGGGCCAGGGCAACGGCGAGGAAGCCGACGACATCAATCGCTACGCCGGTCTGAGCCGCACCCAGCCTGTGGCGGCCGCGACCCTGGCTGTCGCCATGCTCTCGCTGGCGGGGATCCCGCCCATGGTCGGGTTCATGGCCAAGTTCTACCTGTTCTCGGCCGTGATCAAGGCGGGGCTGATTCCGCTGGCGATTGTCGGCGTGATCAACTCGCTGATCTCGGTGTACTACTACCTGCGGGTGCTGGTGGTCATGTACATGAAAGAGCCTGAGGAGGACAGCTATGACGGCAAGGAGATGGTCTCGGTGGTCATGGCCGGCTTTCTGGCCTTGCTGGTCATCACGCTGGGCGTGATCCCGGATTCGTTTCACCGCATGGCGATGCTGGTTTTTCGGGGGATCCAGTTCTGATAACCGAGGGGCGGTAGATCTATTTGGCGGCCCCGGACAATGTTCGGGGCCGTCTTGTTCGGTGGGGCGACGTTGACCGCGTGCGGCGCGATCCGTATATCTGATTCAGGTTTTCAAGGCAGCCAATGAGGAGTCTGACGTCGGAAGCTACAAACATCCGGTAACGAAGTGGCTGGGAGCCGTGTGCCTGGTTTTGCTCTGCGTTTCTGGTGGTACGGGCTTCGCCTGGGCGACCGAATCAAGCGGCCTCGTTCTGGCGGACAATGCCTCACCGGCGGGTGAAGTCAAGCTCGATTGGCGGCGAATTCTGCGCTACGGACCGGTCTCCGGTGAGATCAGTTTTGTGGTTGAGGAAGATTGGGTCGTGAGGGATTTTCCGTCGCTTAAAACGTGTGACATCAAGATCACGATCGTGGACCCGCAAGGGTGGTCGAAGGTGGTCAATTGCGATTTTCAGGGGCAGGTCGACCGCGGCACCGTGGGGGAGAAGGTGTTTCGGGCCGGGTGCTATGTCATCCCGTTTTGCCTGCTGAAGGACCATGGCAACGACTTCATTTTCGCCAAGGCCGGCAGGTACGAATTGGAATTCCAGCTCAGCGACCGGATCCCCGTCCCGTCGGTCAACGTATCTGTCGAAGTTGTCGACTGCGACGAGTGCGACCCAGCCAACTACCTCGATTTTTTTGGGCGGTCGCAATTTTTGGTGCCGTTCTCGTTCAATCTGAAACCGTATGCTGAGGCCGACCAGCTGGGCCCATATCAGGAGCCGCTGGATATCGTCGCCGCTTATGACTCGGACAAGGCCAGGCCGGTACTGATGGCGGCGAGCTGGGGAACGATTGACCTGGCTTCATTCACGGCTGATGACCTGGCCCAGCTGGCCGCTGCCGTGGCTCGTGGCGAGGTCTATGCCGATCGCTCACGTTGTAACCGGGATTTCTGGCAGTTTATGCTACGGCGGGTCGGCCAGATACGGGTGGCGATGGAGCGCGGGGACGAGTCCGTTGCCTACACCGACAGTGTCTACTTTCTGGTGGGAGATTAGAGATGACCGGGAAAGATCCGGTGGCGCCGAGCAGGCTGTGTTTCCTGGCTCTGTGCCTGGTCGCTGCTTCAGCCAGTGCCGGTTCCCGTTGCGACCAGGTGACCATGGAACTGCGCCTGGCCGAGGTCGCCATTCCCCTGGACGGTGTGGTGGTTGGCGAGCTTGTCTTTACGAATACCGGCCGTGATACCAGTGGCATCTGCGCCGGGGTCTCGCTTTGCGGCCACAGCGGACGGCTGGTCTATGATCTGGAACGTCCGGATGGTCGGGTGGTGGAACTGCGAGTGCGGAACCTGGGCGACCGGGAGTCCTGGCAGTTTGCCCGGCTCGGTCCGGGCGATTGGGCCGCCGTGCCGGTTTTCCTGCTGAAGCTCGATGGCGAATTCCTGTTCGCGGCCACAGGGACCTATCGGCTGCGGGCGGTTTCGGATCGGCACGCACCAGCGGGCGCGGCCAGGTCATCACCGGCCGAAGTCGCAGTTCGCCAGAGCAACTGGTGTGAGCTCCGGGTGACCGAGCCTGGCCCGGGACACGCAGCCTGGATCCGGGCGGTTGGTGGCACCAACGTCTATGCGGCCCTGCGCCATCCCCGCGGGGCGGCGGAAATGTACCGCAATCTGGAGGATTTTCAGGCCTACCGGCGCGAGGCCGAGAAGTACATTGTCTACCAGTTGAAAGGCCTGTCGGTGCTGTACGCGCTGCGCAACCCGGGCTGGCAGACCGAAGAATCGCTGATCCGGGCGCGGATGGCCTTGGCTTTGGCTCGTAAGCGTGGCCTGGGGGTGGCCTTCTGGGAGTGGATCGAGGCCCATTTCGACCCGCATCAGGAACAGTACTACCGTCGCGGTGTGGCCCGGGTTTGTAACGGGTACTTCTTTCCGAGCTGAGGTGGGCGGGAATATCTGCCGGCGAAGGTCCCCCCGGGGGGACTTTTTGTTGGCATAATTCGTTATCCGCGCTTTTATCTATCGCGTTATTTGTGTGCGCCAATATGCCAGACCACTTGGGAGTCCCGTGAAAATCCTGCTCAACACGACCAAAACCATGGACCCGGACGCGCCCCGGCCGGCGCGGCTCAAGCTCACCCAGCCGACCTTCGCCGCAGAAGCCGCCACGCTGATGTCCGCGCTCCAGCGTTACAGCCAGCCACGCCTGGCCAAGGAAATGGCCCTCAGCGCGAAACTGGCCGCCGAGACCCGGGCCGTCACCGCTCGCTGGGGCACGGCCGGCGAGCCTCTGGCACCGGCCCTCTTCGCCTTCACCGGCCTGGTCTATAAGTACGTGGCGCCCGCGGACTGGACGGCGCCTCAACGCCGCGATGCCCAACAGCGCCTCTTGATCCTGTCGGGCCTGTACGGCCTGCTGCGTCCGCTGGATGAAATCGCTGCCTACCGCCTGGAGATGGGCGCCAAATTCAAGCCGCCGCGGTCGACCAACCTGGTGGCCTTCTGGCGGGAACGCCTGACCGCGGCTCTCAACGATCGACTCAAACCCGGTGAACCGGTGCTCAGTCTCGCCGCTCAGGAGTACGTCAAAGCCCTGGACGTCAAGGTCCTCAATGGGCCCGTGATCTCGCCGATCTTCAAGGAAGCCCGGCCGGACGGCAGCCTGAAGACGGCGCCGGTGTACGCCAAGATGGCCCGCGGCGCCTTGGTCCGGTACATCTTCACGACCGGGGCCAAAAAGCCCGTGGATCTGCTCGGCTTTGGCGAGATGGGCTGGGAGGCGAGCTGTGAGCCGCCGGCGTCCGGCAACTGGCTGTTCACCCGGCCGGTGCGCGACTAGGAGGCATTCTTTGCGAAGACTGAGTTCATTGCTGCTGGTGATGGTTCTGCTGGGCGGCGGCTGTGCCGGCCCATCCCGCGATGTGGCTGAGGTCGGCGGCGTGGCCCGCAGTGAAACCGGTCTGGCCAGCTACTATGGCCACCAGTATCACGGCCGCACCACGGCCAACGGCGAGATCTACGACGAGAACCAGCTAACCGCTGCTCACCGCACCCTGCCCTTCGGTACGCGCGTGCGGGTGACCAATCTGGCCAACGGCCGACAAGTGGTTCTGCGGGTCAACGACCGCGGCCCCTTCGTCGCGGGCCGGATCATCGACGTGAGTTTCAAGGCAGCGCAGGAGCTGGATTTTGTAGTGACCGGTGTGGTCAAGGCCCGCGTCGAGGTGCTGCCCGGCAACTGACCTCCGAAGAAAAAGCGGCGGACCACCAAGGCCCGCCGCACGAGATTCTGTTTATCGGCTCAGATCTGCTCGACCGAGATCACCTCGGGGATGCGTTCCTTCATGCGGGCCTCAATGCCCTGCTTGAGGGTCATCACGCTCATGGGGCAGCTGCCGCAGGCACCCTGCATGCGCACCGTGACGATTCCGTCGTTGTAGTCGATGAATTCCACGTCGCCGCCATCGGCCTGCAGCGCGGGGCGGATCTCGTCCAGGACGGCCTGAATCTTCTCAATCATGGCGTTCCTTCCGTTGGTCGGGCCTGATGGCGCGGTTCGGCTCAGGGAGTGGGGCCTCCCTGACAAAAGCTAAGTCGGTGGGCCTGGATGTCAACCCGGGTATGTTCTTCGCGCGCAAATAGCATTGAGCTCAGCCGGTTCGTCCCTTATGATGCTGCGGCACCGGTTCTGACAACACGCAATTCCCAAGGCGGAAACAGGCAATGAGCGAGTCCCTGGCCGAAGAACTCTTTGTCCTGCGCGAGCTGGCCCTCGTCGCGGGCGGTATGCTGTTGGACAGCATGGGGCACGTGGGGCCCATCGCGCGCAAGAAAGCGACCGAGATTGTCACCGAGGTGGACCGGCGCGTGGAGGATATGATCGTCGAGGGTAT
Organism: Candidatus Krumholzibacteriota bacterium; assembly: GCA_024277025.1. Lineage (GTDB taxonomy): Bacteria > Krumholzibacteriota > Krumholzibacteriia > LZORAL124-64-63 > LZORAL124-64-63 > JAGRNP01. The sequence continues at coordinate 17,086 of JAJRWA010000035.1, forward strand.
CACCCACACCTTCACCGGCGACACGATTCTGGCCGAGGAATCCGGCGGCACCGCGGGCACCAGCGGCCGCACCTGGTACATCGATCCGCTGGACGGGACCACGAATTACGCCCACGGCTATCCTGTCTTCTCGGTGAGCATGGCCTGTGCGGACGCGGAAGGGTTGGTTCTTGGGGCGGTCTTTGCGCCCTACCTGGACGAACTCTACCTGGCCCACCGAGGCGGCGGCGCGGTCATGGAGCGGCCCCGCCACGGCATCAGCGATCCCTTGGAGGCTCGCCGGGAAGTGGCCATGACCGATGCCCTGCTGGCGACGGGTTTTCCCTACGTCCGGGACGAGGGCGTTGACCTGAACGCCGGCCGCGTGCGCGACTTTCTGAAGGCCAACTGCCATGGCGTCAGGCGCGGTGGCAGCGCGGCGGTGGACCTGGTCCACGTGGCGGCCGGCAAGCTGGATGGCTACTGGGAAACCAGCCTGCGGCCCTGGGACACGGCTGCCGGCACCCTGATCGCCCGTGAGGCCGGCGCCCTGGTTACCGATCAGCTGGGCCAGCAGGAGCCGCTGCACTTCCAGAACATTCTGGCCGCGGCGCCCGGTCTGCACAATGTGATGGTCGAGATCCTGGCCCGCAGCGAAGGAAAGGGATTGTCGTGAGCCAACCCTCCCTGCGCATTCTGGAGACGACTTTTCCCGACCGGACCCAGGCTGAGAAAGCGGCCCGTCTGCTGGTGGACGCCGGTCTGGCCGTGTGCGGTCAGGTGGGGGCGGATCTGGTGTCTTTCTATCAGTGGGATGGATCCGTGCGGCAGGACAGCGAGGTTGCCGTGACCTTCAAGGTTCTGGATGAGCGCTTTGACCTCTTTGTCGGCGAGCTGAAACTGTTGCACCCGTACGACATTCCGCAGTTGATTGCCTGGCGCGTGGAGTGGGCAAACACCGCCTATTTGGACTGGGCCCGGGGTCAAGGGAAATGAGCCGATGAATCTTTTTCGCCGCACCGGTTGGCTGGTATTGGGTTGGGTTCTGCTCGATGGCTCGGGGCAGGCCGCCCTGGCGGCGCCGGCGGCCGCTGCCGCAACCGTCAACCACGGCTGGCTCTCGATTGTACCGCCGGTCCTGGCGATCGGCCTGGCCCTCTGGAAACGTCAGGTGCTGGTGGCCCTGGTGCTGGGCGTGTTCACGGGTGTGCTGATCCTGGAGGGGAATCCCCTGACCGCCTTCCTGCGCATGGGGGACACGTATCTGGTCGGAGCCCTGGCGGACCGGGATCATGCCGCGATCCTGATGTTCTCAACCATCCTGGGCGGCATGGTGGGCGTGTTGTCGCGCAGCGGCGCTTCCGAAGGCATTGTCCACTGGCTGAGCGGCAGGGTGCGTGGCCGGCGCGGCGGCCAGACCGTCACGGCGGTCATGGGCACGGTGATCTTTTTCGACGACTACGCCAACACCCTGTTGGTCGGGGCGACCATGCGGCCGCTTACGGATCGCCTGCGGATCTCGCGCGAAAAGCTGGCCTGGCTGGTGGACAGTACTGCGGCGCCGGTCACCACGGTGGCGGTGATCTCGACCTGGATCGGGTTCGAAGTGGGCTTGATCCAGGATGCCATGGCGCGGCTGGATCATGGCAGCCAGGCCTATACCTTCTTCATCCAGACCCTGCCCTACAGCTTCTATCCCCTGCTGACCCTGCTGATGGTCTATCTGGTGGCCGGCTCGGGACGGGATTTCGGCCCCATGCTGAAAGCGGAACGGCGCGCCTTCCACGAGGGACTGGTCCTGTCACCGGATGCGCGTCCGGCCAGTGATACGGCCGAGGCAGTACCGGATGAGAGCCGCGAACCGGCCAACCCCCTGCTGGCCGGCATTCCCATTCTGGGGGTGATCCTGACCACGGCCCTGGGGCTCTATTTCAACGGCCGGGGCACCGCCCTGGCGGCCGGAATCGAGTCGCCCGGCCTGCGCGAGGTGCTGAACCACGCCGACAGTTTCGCGGTGTTGATGTGGGCGGCGATGACCGGCGCCGGGCTGGCCATCGCCCTGACGACGGCCACCCGCCGGCATTAGCTCGCCGACGCCCTGGATGGTTTTATCGGGGGCGCCAAATCCATGATCGTTGCCGTGGCGATCCTGTTGTTGGCCTGGTCCCTGAGCGCGGTGTGCGACGGGCTGGGCACGGCCGGTTACCTGATTGAGATCAGCCGCGAGGTGCTGTCGGCCCGCCTGCTGCCCCTGGTGGTCTTCGTGCTGGCGGCCGCCGTCAGTTTTGCCACCGGCACCAGCTGGGGCACGATGGCCATCCTGATGCCGCTGGTCTACCCGCTGGGCCATCAGCTGCCGCTGGAGGCGGGGCTGGGGGCGGCGACGTCTCTGCACATCCATCTGGCGGCCGTGAGCGCCGTACTGGCCGGAGCCGTGTTCGGCGACCACTGCTCGCCGATCAGCGATACGACGATCCTGTCGTCGCTGGCCACGGGCTCGGATCACGTGGATCACGTCAAGACCCAGCTGCCGTACGCGTTGTCCGTGGCCGGGGTGGCGGCCTTGTGCGGGTACGTGCCGGTCGGCTACGGCGTCTCGCCCTGGCTGTCGCTTGGCTTGGGCGCGGCTGCGGTGGTGTTTATGGTGTTCTGGTTCGGCCGCAAGGTGGACCAACTGCCGGGGCAATAGATGCTGGCCTCAGACCGGGCGGCGCCTTAAATTGAATCAGCCCCGATAACATCCAGCTCTGGAGAATTTCATGACCTCTCTCGCATCGTTCCCTGCCCGCCGCCCGCTGTTCCTGTCGGTCCTGCTGGTTCTGCTGCTGGGCCTGGCGTCGTGCGGCAGCCAGAAGATCACGTTCATCTATCCGGATGAGGCGATGGAAGGGCAGTTGCGCCTCATGAAGATGCCGCCGGTGTACCTGGACTCGGTGACTGACATGCGGCCGCCCAGCCAGAAGGAAGGCCAGGGGCATTTCTTCCACATCATGTATCCCGGTGACGACTCCTGGGAAGTCCCGGCGACCCAGATCTACGCCGAGGCCCTGGCCCAGGATCTGGAGCAGACCCACATGGTCGAGCTGGTGCCGCTGCAGGCCCAGGCCGAGTACATCCTGTCGCTGGATCTGCTCGCGCTGACCTGCGAATTGAACCGCTCGCCGGCGGCGTTCCTGCTGACGGGCGCCATTGGCGCGGGCGCGGGCATGGCCCTGGGTGAGGATGGGAGCGATCGGGCCAAACTGGGGGCGGTGCTGGCCGCGATCGCCATGGTGGCCATTCCGGTGCCGACCAACAACCGGGCCGAGGCCGAGATCCGGCTCACTCTGAGGGACCGCTCCGGCGACATCCTTTGGCAGAAGAGCTGCTTTGGCGAGTACGAGGCAAAGAAGTATCTGACGGCCACCGCGCGCGAAGACCAGCAACTGGTCAACGAGCACCTGACCAAGGCGGTCAAGCGCGCCAATGCCTGTCTGCTCGGGCAGCTGCGTCAGTTTCTGCTGGAGCGGGCCCAGCCTTCAGGCTCGTAGAGGTCTAGAGCAGCTCGGCCGCCAGACTGGCCAACTCGCTGCGTTCACTCTTGGCCAGGGTGATGTGCCCGTGGATGGCCTGATCCTTGAAACGTTCCACGACGTAGGTCAGGCCGTTGGATGACGCGTCCAGATAGGGATTGTCGATCTGGTAGGCGTCGCCGGTGAGCACGACCTTGGCGTCCTCGCCGGCCCGGCTGACCACTGTCTTGACTTCGTGGGGCGTCAGGTTCTGGGCCTCGTCGATGATGATGTACAGCTTGGGCAGGCTGCGGCCGCGGATGTAGGTCACCGCTTCGGCCTCGACCACGCCGGTGTCGTACAGGTACTGCACCTTGTCGCCGCTCTGTTCCAGTTTCGGATCCACCAGATACTGCAGATTGTCCGAGACGGGCTGCATCCAGCTCGAGAGTTTCTCGTCCTTGGTGCCGGGCAGGTAACCGATATCCTTGCCCAGGGGCATGATCGGCCGCGAGACCATGATCCGCCGGTAGCGCTTCTCCTCGGCCACCAGCTGCAGGCCCACAGCCAAGGCCAGCAAGGTCTTGCCGGTGCCCGCCTGGCCCAGCATCGTCACCAGCCGGATGTCCTCGCGCAGCAGCAGCTCCAGGGCGAAATGCTGCTGCAGGTTGCGGGCCGACAGGCCCCAGGGGTGGCTGTCGGCGTGCTGCAGGGGCTCGATCAGGCCGCTGTCGGCGCGGTAGATGCCGCGGGCGGTGTGTTTGGGATTGCCCGCGGCCTTGAGCAACACGCCTTCGTTGGGGCAGAATTCAGCCTCGACGGTCACGGGCTGCCCCTGGTAGAACTCGTTGATCTGGTCGTCCGGGACGTCGTGTTCGCTCCAGCCGGTGTACAGCTCGTCGAAATTGACGATGCGATTGAGGTAGTCCTCGGCCTTGATGCCCAGGGCGTCGGCCTTGACCCGGGCGTTGATGTCCTTGGTCACGAAGACGGTCTCGATACCGGACTTGACCATGGCGCAGGCCGCGCTGAGGATACGGTTGTCGGGCACCGAGCGGTCCATGCCCTTGGGCAGGAAGTCGGTGAAGCTCTTGACCAGGACGAAGAGCTGGCCGCCGCCGGGCAGGGCCACGCCCTTGCTCAGGGGGCTGCCGTCGCGCAGGGAGTCGATGGTCCGGATGACTCGCCGGGCGTTGCGTCCTTTTTCGTCGTTGCCGCGCTTGAAACGGTCGAGTTCCTCGAGCACATCCACCGTCAGCACCAGATTGTTGTCCTCGAAGGACGACAGGCAGTCGGCGTCGTGGATCAGGACGTTCGTGTCCAGGAGGAAAGTGCGGACGTGGGGGAGATTCAGGCCGTCGTTATCGTCAATCCAGTGGCCGGAGTTGGCACCCATGGAGGCCCTCCAGATATTTGCCCGGCAGGGCGGGGGCCTGCCGGATCGGTCCATGATGGAACAAGGCGGATCCTTCCTGTTTCCAGTCTACACCCGAAAGAGGATCTTGTCGCCACCGGAGTCCGGTTGTACGGTGGCGCGGAACATTAGCCCTTGAATGGAGTCGAGCCCCTGATGTCACGCCTTATCCTGTCTTGCCTGTGGTGCCTGCTGCTGGCCGGCCCGGCGGCCGCCGGTGAACCGACAGGCCCGCGCTGGCCGCTGGACCTGCCCACGCGCTACCTGACCAGCAACTTCATGGAGTATCGCCCCGGCCGGTTCCACGCCGGCCTGGACCTGAAGACCCAGACGGTGACCGGCTTTGCCGCCCGCGCCGTCGAGGACGGCTGGATCGTGCGCGTGCGCGCCACGCCGACGGCCTACGGTCGGGCGGTCTATCTGCGCGGCGAATCGGGCCGGACCTATGTCTACGCCCATCTGGGCAGGTTCAGCGACCGGCTGCGGGGGCTGGTCGAGGCTCGGCGCGAAGTGACCGGCACCTACCGGACCCGGCTTCAGTTCAAGGCCGGCCAGGTGCCGGTGCGCCGGGGCGAGGTGCTGGGGCTGACCGGCCAGAGCGGCACCGGCGGTCCGCACCTGCATTTCGAGGTGCGCAACGCGGGGAACCGGCCGATCGACCCGCAGGGCGCGGGTTTTGCCGTGGGCGATACCATGACGCCGGTGATCCACCGGATCAGGGCCTGGCCGGTCAGTCCGGCGGCCCGGATTCAGGGTGAGGCCGTGGCGCACCTGTTGGCGGCACCGGCGGGCCTGCAGGGCGAGCTGCCGGAGTTGTCGGTATCGGGTCCCGTGGCCTTCAGCGCGCGCATCGTGGACCAGTCCGATATCCGCGGTCACCGCCTCGAGCCCAGCCTGATTGAGGTCTGGCTGGATGGGCAGCGCGTTTATCAGTGTCGCAACGAAAGTTTCGCCTTCGCCGAGAACGCCCTCGAACGCCTGGAGTGGATCGTGCTGCCCGGAATACGGGAGCACTGGCTGCACCGCCATCCGGCTGTTGCCCTGACTGGGCGGGCCGGCGGCCTGTGGTACCTCGGTCCGGCGGGGCAGGGGCTCAGTGAGGGGCGCCACCGGATCCGGATCGTGACCACTGACTGGGCGGGCAACACGGCTGAGGCCGATTTTGCGCTCGTGGTGGGGGCTGGAGCGGCGCCGGGGGCGTGGCGCGCGACGAGAACCAGCCCTGCGCTGGTGAGCGCCGACTCATTGCACAGTATTGAGATAACTCCATTCTTTGATGTAGATTCTGAAGTAGTACGGGCCGAGCGACCCCACCTGAGGCGCCGCGAGTATTCCCCCCTGGACGGTGATCCGGTCATGGCGCCGCTGGTGGTGTACAGCGACCAGGTCGCGTTGAGCGAAATCCAGCGCGAGGCGGCGGCCAGCCAGGGCCTGAAGCCGCTGGGGCCCGGACGGCAATTCGTGGCGGCCGGTTGGCCGTTGGCGGCCTCGCTGCCGGTGCGCCTGACCGCGCCGGCGGAAGCTGCGGACAAGACCTGGGGATTGTACCGCTGGGACGACCCGGTCTGGGACTGGGCCGGGACCTGGCCCGGCGCTGAGGCTGCGGGGCCGGAAGTTGCGGTAACCATTGACCGGACGGGCCTGTACGCCGTGCTGGCTGACGAACGGGGGCCGCTCATCAGCCCGCCGCCCGCACCGATAGCGATCGGCCCGGGGCCGGATTCCACCATTGAAGGCGTGACTCTGCCGCGCTGGGAGGTCCTGCCGGTGGGCCTGGTCGACAACGGGTGCGGCCTGGCGGCCGAGACCATCACCGTCCATCTGGACGGCCGCAGCCTGATTGTGGAACCGGATTTGCCCCGCGACCGCATCCTGATCGAACTGCCGGATGGCCTGGCGGCCGGGACCCACGAACTGGTGATCGAAGCGGCCGATCGGGTGGGGCATCCGGCGCGGCGGGCGGTGGCGTTCACGGCCCGGGATTGAGAGTTCGTTTTCGACCATGATTTGCCACCGTCCGCGTTGATGGTCGGGCCGGAAACTGTTATGGTAGGCGGCACGACCGACCGACCTGTTTCCCGAGCAATGGAACGCGATCAACACCCATGCCTACCGCCGCCCCCACCAATTTCGTCCACCTGCACAACCACTCGGACTACTCGTTGCTCGACGGGGCCATGAAGACCAAGGTCATGGCCCGGCGCGCGGCCGAACTGGGGCAGCCGGCCCTGGCCCTGACCGATCACGGCAACATGTTCGGGGCGATCGAGTTCTACCTGAACTGCAAGGCCGAAGGGATCAAGCCGATCATCGGCAGCGAGGTCTACATCACCGCCGACCGCCACTGCCGCACCAGCGACAAGGCCAACAAGAGCTACCACATGGTGCTGCTGGCCAAGAACGAGACGGGGTACCGCAATCTGGTCCGGCTCAGTTCGCTGGGGTACCTGGAGGGTTTCTACTACCGGCCCCGCATCGACCGCGAACTGCTGAGCCGGTACTCCGAGGGGATCATCGGCCTGAGTGCCTGCATGAGCGGCGAGCCCAACTTCCACCTGCGCACCGGCAACGTGAAGGCGGCCATCGAGGCGGCGACGGCCTACCGCGACATTCTCGGCGCGGACAATTATTTTCTGGAGATCCAGAACCACGGCATCGAGGAAGAGGGGCGCATCCGGCAGTTGATGCCCCAGGTGGCTGACGCGGTGGGCTGCGGCATCATCGCCACCAACGACTGCCACTTCCTGGACAAGTCGCACCACGAAGCCCACGACATCCTGATGGCCCTGCAGACGGGCAAGACCCTCAACGATCCCAACCGCTGGCGCAGTAACACGCCCGAGATCTACTTCAAGTCCACCGAGGAAATGCTGGCCCTGTTCCAGGATTGGCCGGAAGCCGTGGAGAACACCCTGCGCGTGGCTGACGCGGTGGATCTCGAATTGAAACTCGGCGAGTTGCTGCTGCCTGAGTTTCCGTTGCCCGAGGGCTTCAACACGCCCGACGAGTATGTGGCCCATCTGGCTCGCGAGGGGCTGAGTGAACGCTACGAGACGATCACGCCCGAGATCCAGGAACGCATGGACTACGAGCTGGACATCATCAAGGGCATGGGGTACGCGGGTTACTTCCTGATCGTGTGGGACTTCATTGACGCGGCCCGGCGCATGAATATCCCGGTCGGCCCCGGACGTGGTTCGGCGGCCGGTTCGCTGGTCTGCTACTGCATGCGCATCACGGACATCGATCCCATCCGGCACCAGTTGCTGTTCGAACGCTTCCTCAATCCCGAGCGCATCTCGATGCCGGATATCGACGTGGACTTCTGCTACGAGGGACGCGGCGCGGTCATCGAGTACGTGGCGCAGAAGTACGGCCAGGAAAACGTTTCGCAGATCATCACCTTCGGCACCATGGCGGCCAAGGCGGTGATCAAGGATGTCGCGCGCGTGCTCGAGTTCAGTTTTGCCGACAGCAACCGCATCAGCAACCTGGTGCCCGAAGAGGTGGGCATCACCCTGCAGAAGGCCATCGACGAGGCGCCGGGCCTGAAGGAAGTCGCCAACGAGAGTCCGGATCACGCCAAGTTGATGCGCAACGCGCTGGTGCTCGAGGGCGTCAACCGCAACACGGGGATCCACGCGGCCGGGGTGCTGATAACGCCCAGCCCGCTCATCGAGCACGCGCCGTTGTACAAGAGCACCAAGGGTGACATCACCGTCCAGTTCGACATGAACATGAGCGAGAAGCTGGGCCTGCTGAAGATGGATTTCCTGGGCCTGCGCACCCTGACGGTCATCGACAAGGCCCTGAAGCTGATCGCCGAGACGACCGGCCGGGTGCTCAGGGCGGAGGAGATTCCGACTGACGACCCGGTGACCTACAAGCTGCTGCAGGAAGGCCGCACCGTCGGCATCTTTCAGCTCGAGAGCAGCGGGATGCAGGAGCTGGTGCGCAAGATGGCGCCCACCGGCTACGACGACATCACGGCCATCTGTGCCCTGTACCGGCCCGGACCCCTGGGCGCGGACATGGACAAGGTCTATGTCGAACGCAAGCACGGCCGGCAGAAGACCGAGTACAAGGACCCGGTGCTCGAACCGATCCTGAAGGACACCTACGGGGTGATCCTTTATCAGGAACAGGTGATGCAGATCGCCTCGGCCATGGGCGGGTTCACCATGGGCCAGGCCGACACGCTGCGCAAGGCCATGGGCAAGAAGAAGCTCGAGATGATGGCCTAGCTGAAGGTGAAGTTCCTCGAGGGCGCGGCCAAGGGCGGTTTTCAGGAGCACGTGGCGCGTGCGATCTACGAAGAGATGGAGTTCTTCGCCCAGTACGGTTTCAACAAGAGCCACAGTGCGGCGTACGCGCTGTTGTCGATCCAGACGGCGTGGCTGAAGGCCCACTATCCGGCCGAGTTCATGGCCGCGACCATGAGCACGGAGATGCGCAAGAGCGATCGCATCACCCAGTTGATCGACGAGGTCAAGGCGCTGGGGATCAGGATCTGCCCGCCGGATATCAACCAGCCGCGCTCGCAGTTCGGGGTGCGTGACGGCGAGGTGATCTTCGGCATGGGCGCGGTCAAGGGGGTGGGCTCGGCAGCCATCGAGATCATCGCCGCCTGCCGCGAAGAGCTGGGCCGTGATTTCACGGATCTCTTCGACCTGTGCGAGAACGTCGACCTGCAGAAAGTGAACCGCAAGGTGCTCGAGGGCCTGATCAACAGTGGGGCCATGGACCGCCTGCCGGGACACCGCAACCAGTTGCTGCAGAATCTGGACAAGGGCATTGCCTTCGGGCAGAAAGCGGCGCGGGATCGGGCCGGCGGCCAGGCCAGCCTGTTCGGCGGCAGCGCGGCCGCTGATGTCCTTAAGCCGACCCTCAGCGACTGCGAGCCTTTTGATCCGCTGGTCCAACTGAGCCGCGAACGGGCCGCCGTCGGTTTCTTCCTGTCGGGCCATCCGTTCCACGAGTACCGCGAGTTGATCGACTGTCTGCCGACCAGCACCTGCGCCGGCGCCCATCGGCGCGGCGAGGGCACGTGGGTCGACCTGGTGGGCGTGGTCACCAGCCAGACCAAACATCGGGACCGGCACAAGCGTCTGTACGCGCGGGCCAACTTCGAGGACCGCACCGGTGTGGTGCCCCTGACCATCTACTCGCGCCAGTACGATCAGGTGGTTGACCTGATCGAGAGCGATTCGGTGCTGGTGATCGGCGGCCGCGTGCAGGTGCGCAGCGACGAGAGCCGCGAGATCGTCGTGGACCGCGTCACGCGCATCGACGAAGTGATGGGCCTGTGGGTCAAGGATATCTTTCTGCGCATTGATCTGGAGCAGGCGGGGCGGCGGGGCATGGAGGAGCTCGGTTCCCTGTTCGAGACCTACGGCGCCCCCTGCGCGCTGCATCCCCTGCGGCAGGAAGAGGAGCCGGTCGTAACCGTGGCGGTTGCCGCGCCGACCCGTGGCGTGACGCAGACCGATATGCTGCCGGGAGCCCCTGTGCCCGCGGCCGCGGCCAAGCCCGCCGAGGCGTTGACCATGCCGATTGGTGAGGGTATCCAGGACGGCGATCCGGATGCGTTGCCCGTCGAGATCCTGGCGCGCCCGGTGCCTCTGGTGATCGAAGTGGAACGCGAGGGCAAGACCTGGCTCCTGAAATCCGAAGGGCGCAACATCGCCCTGACCCTGGAGAGCCTGCGCCGCCTGCGCCAGGTGCCCGGGACGGCCGAGCTGAGGTTGCGGGCCACGCTGCCGGCGGCGCCGGCCCAACAACAGAGATGGTTCCAGGGACGCGGTTGAGCCCGCGCCGGAGCCGGTACTGGGAGGAAAGCGCATGACCCTGCAAGCATTCAATCCGGCCACTGGTGAACCGGGCGAGACCTGGCCACGGATGTCCCGCGCCGAAGTGCTGACCGTGGCGGCGGCCGTTGACGAAGCGTTTCAGCAGTGGCGCCAGTTGACCGTTGCCGAAAGGGTGCCGCACTTTCGCCGCCTGGCCGCGGTCCTGCGCGACAACCGCGACCGCTGGGCGTTGACGATCACCTCGGAGATGGGCAAACCGCTGAGCGAATCCCGGGACGAGATCGAAAAGTGCGCCTGGCTGTGCGAAGTCTACGCGGACAACGCCGAACAGTGGTTGGCCGACCAGCAGGTCGCGGCCGATGGCTTGTCCCACACCGTGGTGTTCCAGCCGCTGGGCGTGATCTTCTCGATCATGCCCTGGAACTATCCCTTCTGGCAGGCGCTGCGTTTCGCGGTGCCGGGCCTGATGGTCGGCAACACCAGCCTGCTCAAACATGCGAGCAACGTGACCGGCTGCGCCTTTGCCATCGAAGAGGCGTTCCGGTTGGCCGGCTTTCCGCCCGATGTCTTCCGCACCATCCTGCCGGATTACGACACGGTGGCGGCCCTGATCAACGACGACCGGATCCAGGGCGTGTCCCTGACCGGCAGCACCGCGGTCGGCCGCCACGTCGGCGGCCTGGCCGGCCAGGCGCTCAATAAGGTTGTCCTGGAACTGGGCGGCAGCGATCCCTTCGTGGTGCTGGCCGATGCGGATCTGGACTTCACGGTCAGGGGCGCCGTGCAGGGCCGGATGCTGACCGCGGGCCAGAGCTGCATCGCCAGCAAACGTTTTATCGTGGTGCAAGAAGTGGCGGACGAATTCGCCGCGCGGTTCGCGGCCCGGATGGAGGCGCTGGTCGTGGGGGATCCCTTGTTGCCGGAGACGCAGGTCGGCGCCCTGGTCAACGAGTCAGCCCTCGTGGAACTGGAAGCCCAACTGGCCCAGTCCGTGGCCCAGGGGGCGGAAGTACTCTGCGGCGGGCAGCGGCTGCCGGGGCCGGGCTGCTTCTTTGCGCCCACGGTGGTCAAGGGTGTGCGGCCGGGTATGCGGCTGGCGGACGAAGAAGTCTTCGGACCCATCGCGCCGGTCCTGACGGTCGCCGATGAGGACGAGGCCGTGGCCCTGGCCAACAGCAGCGAGTTCGGTCTCGGTGGCAGCGTGTGGACGGCGGACCTGGTCCGGGGCGAGCGCATCGCCAGGCTGATCGAATCGGGCACCGTTTTTGTCAACAGCATCACCAAGTCGGATCCGCGCATGCCCTTCGGCGGCGTGAAGAACAGCGGTCTGGGGCGCGAACTGGGGCGCTATGGCCTTCTGGAGTTCGTGAACGTCAAGGGTGTGAACGTGTACCGCCACGGCGGTTGACCCGTATTTCTTGACACCCCTGCCGGCAGATGCCTAAATCCAGGGCTCAGATGCAGGTGGCGGGGCTGTTCCCGCGGCCGCAGCGGACGCCAAACGGGAAGTGACCGATGGACTGGAAGAACAAAGCCCTGTGGCTCGATTTCGAGCTGCCGATCGTCGAGCTGGAAGAACGCATCCAGACTTTGCAGGATTCGGCGGCCGTGCGCGGCATGGATGTCAGCGACGAGGTCGAGAAGCTGCGCGCCAAGAGCCGCAAGCTGGGCAAGGAGATCTTCGACAAGCTCGAGCCGTGACAGCGCGTGCAACTGGCCCGCCATCCCCGGCGTCCGACCACCAACGACCACCTGCACTATGTCTTCAGCGAGTTCGTCGAACTGCACGGCGACCGGATGTTCCGCGACGACGAGGCCATCGTGGCGGGCATGGGCACCATCGGCGACCGCAAGGTCATGGTGCTCGGTCACCAGAAGGGCCGGGACACCAAGAGCAACATCCGGCGCAACTTCGGCATGGCCCACCCCGAAGGCTATCGCAAGGCTCTGCGCCTGATGGAAATGGCGGCGCGCTTCGAACGGCCGATCGTCACCTTCATCGACACTCCGGGCGCCTATCCGGGGGTGGGGGCCGAGGAGCGGGGCCAGGCCGAGGCCATTGCCCGCAACCTGCGCGAGATGGCCGACATGCCGGTGCCCATCATCTGCATCGTGACCGGCGAGGGCGGCAGCGGCGGTGCCTTGGCCCTGGGCGTGGGCGACCGCATCTACATGCTGGAAAACTCGATCTACTCGGTGATCAGCCCGGAGGGCTGTGCGGCGATTCTCTGGCGTGACGGGGCCAAGAGCAAGGAAGCGGCCAAGGCCATGAAGCTGACGGCGGCCGATGCTTTGCGTCTCGGGGTGATCGACAAGATCATCCCCGAACCGCTGGGCGGGGCGCACCGGGACCACAAGGCCATGGGGCTGGCGCTCAAGGCTGTCGTGCAGGACACTTTGGCTGAGTTGGAGGGCCTCTCGCCCCAGGAACTGCTTGATCAGCGTCTGCAGAAGTTTCTGGGCATGGGGATTTATGAGGAGGCGGGCAAGTAGGGGGTTGACCAAGGGGTGGAATTATTGTATTCTCCTGATGCCAACCTCTTCGAAAAACCGATTTCTCTCCTATCCGGCCGGGTAGGCGATTTCCCGGGTCTGGGATTTCGCCCAACGGGTCCGGTTTTTGTTTGCTCCCCTTCCACAGTTGGAATTTGCAAGCCGCCTGTTTTGCGGTAGTCTATCCGGACCGGCGACGTGCCGGAGCACGGCCCCCGGGGGCCAACGGCTGACGTTTGATGTAACCGACGGAGTTTGTTGATGTTGGACTCGAAACTGCTGGAGATTCTGGCCTGCCCGACCTGCCGTGGCGCGGTTGTGCCGAACGACGATCACTCCTGGTTGTACTGCAACGCGTGCGGCGTGCGCTACCGGGTGGATGGGGACATCCCGATCATGTTGCCCGATGAGGCGGAAAAAGTGCCCGGCGGCGACACCGAAACACCGTACAACGGCTGAGCAGGGGAGCGGCGAATGTGCATCTTCACTCATTTCGCGGCGGGCGCCCTGGTCGGTGGTCTGACGGGCAACGTCTACTGGGGTGCGGCGGCCGGACTGGCGTCCCACGCGGCGCTGGACGTCATTCCGCATTATGACCATCCGGATTGGCGGCTGGAACTGGGTGGGGGCATCGCCAGCCTGGTGCTGCTGCTGTTGATGCCGTTTGCTTCGTGGCCCGCGGTGATCGGCGGCCTGTGCGGCATGTTGCCGGATATCGAAAACCTTTTGCAGAAGTTGGGGAAAATGCGCCGAGACCAATTTGTCTACCCCACCCACACGGGCCTGCTGCCCCATGGTCGTACTCTGGGAGCGCGTTCCATCGTGTGGCAATTCGCAATTCTTGCCGGTTGTTACCTGTTGCTGGGGTTGTTTGCGCCCAGTTCGGCCCTGGCCGCCGCCGGCGAACAGCCGACCATGGCCCAGCCCGTGGTGCGGGTCCTGGCGGCCGATGACAGACACACGGTGCTGCGGGTCGAGTTTCCGGTTATCCGGGCGCCCCGGGACTGGCAGTCGGTGGATCCGATGCAGGTGCATTGGGCGCTGCCGCCCTATGCGGATGAGAACAGCGCCGTGGTCGACGGGGTGACCGAATTGGCGCCGCCACGGATGGGTTTGAGCCTGGCCGTGCCGACCCGCCGGGCCGTGGACTGGTCGGTACGGGATGTGCAGTGGTGGAAAGAGCCGGTGACGGCGGTTGCGCCTGGGGCCCTGGTGGAGTTTTCGACGCCGGTGGTGGCCCGGTCCGTGCCGCTGACGGGAACCGAAGTGGAACTGGCTCCCGCCGGCGGTATTCTGCGCGGCGTGACGATCGAGGTGCGGCATCCGGCTACGGGTGTGCAGCAGGACTACCTGGCTGCGGCCGTGGACAGCGACGTATTCGGCAAGTCGGGCCGGTCGGCGGGACGGCCCAACGTCCTGAATCCGGAATTGCTGGCCAAGCTGGCCAGCGGCAGTCGGGAAGTCGCCTTGCAGAAGAGCGCCCGGAAGGCTGAGGTCGCAGACCTGTTCGCCCTGACCCGCAACTGGGTCAAGCTGAGCCTGACGGAAACCGGACTGTACCGGGTGACGGGGCAGGAACTGTCCAACTACGGCGTCAGCACGTCGAGCGTGGATCCGGGCAAGCTGCGCGTGTTCCGCGGCGGCGGCCTGCCGTTGGCGATCGATCCGGAGACGCCGGATTCAACCCAGGTCGATCGCATTGGCTTGAACGAACTGGCGATCGAGGTTGTCGATGGCGGAGACGGCGAGTGGAATCTGGATGATGAGATCCGTTTCTATGGCGTGGGCACCAGCGCCTGGCTGGACCGGTTTGATCCGGCGGGCGAACGGCTTGAGTTCTACGATCATCCCTACGCGGCCGAAGCCGCCTACTGGATCACCTGGGAAGATGACGTGACGGTCTCGCCGTTGCCGGGTGCGCCCCAGCGGGTGGCGACGGTCAGTGCGCCGCCGACCGGCGGGGTGCGGCAGCAGACGGCGCGGATCAGGGAGCATTTCGAAGAACAGTTCCTGGACGCAAGGGGTGTCGTGCAGGACAACTGGCTGTGGGACAACTCCATCTTCAGTTCGCGCATTGAGCAGTTCGAACTGCGGGCGCCCGTGTCCGGAGCGACCGCTCGGTTCCAGATTGACGTGCGGGGAATATATTCAAACTTCGACCGTTTCGTTTTCAACGCGGTAGCCTACCTGAATGCTGATCAGGCCAACCAGGCGACGCTTGATATCAGCTACACCGGCCAGTCTGATTCAATGCGGGTGCGCATTGTCGGTGACTCAAGCGACGTTCTGACCGGCACCAACACCATTACGCTGAGCAACAATTCCACGGACCGCCCCCTGCGGCCGTTGGCCCTGGACAGCTTCGACATTCTCTATTGGACGTCTCTTGATCTGGCTGCTGCGCCGGGCCAATTAGCCTTCGCCCACTGGGGCGATCAGGTTGCGGCCCCGGGTACTGCCGTGGATCTGGAAATCGGTTCTGCTGGTGCCCAGGCACCAATGTTGTGGGATGTCACCGATCCGCAGCGGCCTGGTATCATGCAAGGTTCTGCCGCCTCTGGCAGCACTTACATATTCGGGGTCAACCGGAACCCTGATTCGGACCGGCACTTTGTGGCCACGATGCCAGGGGATTTTCTGACGGCGCCGAACGGGAGCAGGGTATTTCCGGTTTCTCTGCGCAGCCGGGGCGTGGACCTGGATTACCTGGTTGTCTGCGCTCAGGCCTTCAGTATTCCGGCCGGCGAACTGGCCCAGTATCGTGCGGGGACCTTGCCTGGAGTGACCTCTCCGGCGGCCGGCGTGGCCACGGTCGAGGATATCTATGACAATTTCTCAGGTGGGCAGAAGGATGTCCGGGCCATCAGGAATTATCTGAAATGGGTGTATGATCTAAGTGGCCATCGCCTGAAGTATGTCTGCTTCCTGGGCAATGCCAGTCGCGACTATCGCAATTACCGGGAGCGGACACCCCTGGTGGATCTCTATGATCTAGTCAGTACCGAATTGCGGACTTCGTTTCCGATCACACCGACGGCGCTGTCGATCCGGTTGGCCTATTCCAGCGACGATGGGCTGGTCAGTTTTGACTCACCGCCAGCAGCGGATGATTTTGATTTTCCGGATCTGGCCTGTGGACGCCTGCCCGCGCTGGACCGGGATGAGGCCCAGGACATGGTGGACCGGGCCATCGCCTTCAGTCGCGATCCCGTACCCGGACCGTGGCGCAATCGGATCATGATGACCGCCGACGACGGGGTCAGACCAAGCAGCTACCCGGATCCCAAGTCCAACGAGTTTATTCATCTGTGGGAGGCTGAGCAGATCAGTAACGGCTACCTGCCGGTGAGCGTTGACTTGGTCAAGGTGTATGCGGCGGACTACGATTTCCCGCCCGGATCGGTTGTCAAACCGACGGTGCGAGCGGATATCAATGCCAATCTGAACCGGGGTGTTGCGATTTATTACTATGTTGGACATGGCTCAGAGGACAATCTGGCTGACGAACAGATCTTCCAGTCGCGGGACATATCGAATCTGACCAATGGCATGATGCGCGGTGTGTTCGCGGCGTTCAGCTGCGATGTCGGTGTGTTCGACAGCCCCAGCCGCCGCTCGATGGCCGAGCAGTTTCTGCAGTACGAGAGCGGTGGTACGATTGGTGCCGTGTGTGCGGCTGAGGTGAGTTTCATCTCGTACAACAACACCTTGACCAACGCATTCTTTGGCCATCTGTTTCCTGCACGCAACGTCGATCCGGACGTGACCGTGGCCGAAGCGCTGAGGTTGGCCAAGTCCGATATGACGATTACCTGGCGCTATCGCACGAATTCCCAACGCTACAATTTCTTTGGGGACCCGGCGATGTCCCTGCCCTTGCCGGCGGATGATCTGGCTCTCGCGCCGACCAGTGTGGACACACTGCGCACCGGTGCCCGCCAGACGGTAGTACTCGGAGCCACGGGCAAGACCCTGCTCGGTACCGGCGATACTTACCGGCTGCGTGTGGAGGAATCGGCCGTCTCGCGGCGCATTCCGTACCATGTGTTCCGGGTCAACGGTGAGGTCGTCAGCCAAACCGACTCGTCATTCGTTGACCCCGGCTCTTCGATATTTGTCGGTACCGGCACCCTGGGCGCCGGCGAACATACGGTCCCCTTCAAGGTCCCGGTCCAGTTCCAGTATGGGCCTGACGCGCGTGTCCGCATGATCGTCGAGACCCCGGAGGGTGATCACGTGGCGGCCGAGCAACTGCCGGCGGTGCGGGCGGTGGTGCCGCCCAACGACGATATTGTCGGGCCGGTTATCGCCCTGGGCTTCGAGAGCAATACGTACCGTGTGCAGCCCGGTGCCACCCTGAACGCCGCGGTCTCTGATACAAGCGGTGTGGCCATGCTGGGCACCAATCCCGGCAACTCGCTGCTGCTGGAGTTCGACGACACGGGCATCATGACCGACGTGACCGGATCTTTCGCCTACGACGCGGACAGCTACACGTCGGGCCGGGTGTCGTTCACCCTGCCGCGGGATCTGCCGGCTGGCCGTCATTTGGCCGCCCTGCACGCCAGCGACATGCTGGGCAACGTCGGCAGCGACACCCTGAGCTTCGAAATCGGCGACACGGGACAGGGCAGCATCGGCACGGTGACGCTTTTTCCTAATCCGACTGCGGGTTACTGCCGATTGTTATTTGAGTTGGGCGATCCGATGGACGTCCAGTGGGACATCTATTCCCTGGCCGGCAGCCGCATCCGCACCATTAAGGGTTCCTTTGGTGCGGGGCCACAGGTCCTGGAATGGGATGGCCGCGACGGCCGCAACGACGAAATTGCCAACGGCACCTATATCTACGTTCTGCGTGGACTGGGGGCGGGGGCCGGAGATCGGGATATTCGAAAGACGGGTAAGCTCGTCATCATGCGGTAAACCCGCCGCCACGGGGCTCCCTCGGCTCCCTGGTGTTTACACGACCGGAGGTACTCGGACATGAAGAGGATTGTTATCGCGACCGTCATGGGCGCTTTGCTGATTGGGCTGTGTGGAACCGCTTTCGCGGGGTCTGGCGCCGGCGCCATCAACCTCAGTTTCCCCATCGGGGCCCGTTTCAATGCCCTGGGCGAGTCGGGGACGGCCCTGGCCCAGGACGTGACCGCCATCTGGTGGAATCCTGGCGGACTGGGTTTTCTGCCCCAGCGGCCGAAGCAGCATGACATGCACATCATGCAGTCGAGCCTGGCCGAGGGGCTGGCCGACGATATCGGTCTGTACTGGGGTGGCTACGCCACGCCCATTGGCCAGCATGGCGCCCTGGGTTTCGCGATGAACTACCTGGACATGGGTGAGCAGCAGGGCACGGACGAGAATGGTGATCCGACCGGCACGTTCCGTTCCTATATGTTCGCTTTCTCGGCGACCTACGGGGTGCGGGTGAGCCAGAACCTGGGCATTGGACTGGGTGCTAAATATTTCCGCGACCATCTGGCCCCGGACAACTCGATTCAGGACACGCAGGGCAGCGGCTCGGGCGACAGCTTCGGCGTCGACCTCGGTCTGCTGTGGAAAGTGCCGAAGCTGCGTTCGAATTTCGGTCTGGCCGTGGCCAACCTGGGCCCGGATATCGTTCACGTCGACAGTGACCAGTCCGATCCCATGCCGCGCAAGGCCACTCTTGGCATCGCCTTCAGCATGTACCACAGCGAGTACATGGGGCTGCTGCTGGTTTCGGATTACCTGGTGCCGCTGTACAAGTGGAAGGGCAGCGACTACGGCTTCGGTCTGGAGACCGATCAGGCCGAGTACGGGTTCGGCGTGGAGTGGAACTACCTGCGTTCGCTGTTCGTGCGCTTCGGTTACAAGAGCGCCGACTACGGCGACATCAACGACACGACCTTCGGCTTCGGCGTCGACATGGAACGCTGGGTCGGCCAGGCGATCACCTTCGACTTCGCCACCGTACCGCAGGCCGAAGGGCTGCCCAAGGTGAACCGGCTTTCGCTGGCGTACCGCTTCTAACAGACCGCTTGGTCCCCTGAGTAAGGAGCAAGGCTTTGCCGCCTTCTGCAAACGTGATGACCCGGAGCCGCCTGCGGGCGGCCCGGTTCCCGGTTGGTGCCGGTTTGAGTCCCGCCGTGGCAGCACTGGTCTTTCTGACGACGCTGCTGTGCCTGGTGGCCGCCGGCGCGGCCCAGGCCGCTGCGCCGGCGCGCGGTGCGGAGATTTCGCTGCACAAGTGGAATGAGCGCGAGTTGCGCTCCCTGCCCGACGGGCAGCGGATCATCGACCGTGAACTGAAACGCCAGGGCGAGTATAACCGTCGTTGGCGGGCGATCCACGAACTGGTGGGGCCGCAGCATATTTCCCGCCTGGCCCAGGAGCGTTTGGTGGCCCAGGGCCTGGGGCCGGCCCTGGTGGCCGGCGGCAGTCCGCGCCGGGACCTGAGCAAGGCTCTGCAGACCGATGTGCTGCGGGTGCTGCTGGTTCGGGTCGGCTTCGCGGCCAACCGCGACTCGCACCTGACGACGATTGCGCCCGGTGGAGACTTCATGCTGGATCCCCTGGCGGATCCGGGCCCACTGGAGATCGACCCGCCGCCCCACGACAAGGCCTACTTCGAGGCCCATCTGGCCGGCTTGTCCGAGTACTATGATTTCATGTCCGGCGGCCGTCTGAAGATCGAAAGCACCGTGCTGCCCGAGGGTGACAACGACAGCTACAAACTGAGTGATGTGGCGGACTATGGCCCGGGCGCCGGAGGGTTCTGGACGATCGAGAGTCTGGAGACCCTGGTGCGCGACATGGTGACCACGGTGGATGAGGGGCTGGTCGCCGACGGCGGCAACGGCCTGGCCGACTACGATGACGAGACGCCGTTCACCTACGTGATATTTGTCCACGCCGGCAGTGACTGGCAGAGCGACATCAACGGCGACTCGCCCAACGACATCCCGACCTTCTTCGTGACCCTGGGCGAGGCCGTCGATCTGATCGGCACCAACCCGCAGGGCAATCCCGGCCGGTTGAGCGAGTGCTCGATCATTCCCGAGACGACCAACCAGGATGATTTCCCGGGCAGCATCGCCGCCGCGTTCTACCACGAATTCGGCCACGCGCTCGGTCTGCCGGATGTGTACGACACCAGCACGGGGCTGCCCTCGGTCGGCATCTGGGACCTGATGGATTCGGGGACCAACCTGCCGGCCACCCTGGGCACCGAAGTGATCGACAACGGGGACACGACGATCGTGATCGTGACGGCCACCGGCGTGCTGCCACCGTCGCTGTCGGTGTGGTGCAAGTGGTATCTGGGCTGGGTGGAGATGGGCGAGATCAGCGAACCGGTGGCCGACAGCGGGGACTATGTCCTGCCGGCGATCGGGGTGCCGCGGGACCAGTACCAGCGTTATATCAACGGCAATCTGGGCGACTTCGATCCGGCCTATCCACAGGCGTATCGGGCGGGCACCTCGCCCCGGGAGTACTACCTGCTGGAGAACCGCTGGGTGCCGCTGACCCTGGCCGAAACGCCGTACAGCGACTTGCGCCTGGAACGCGACGAAGCGACCGAGGTGATCCAGTACCTGGCCGGAAATTTCCGGGGCACCTGGGAGAACTCCGGGCTGTATGACTTCTTCATGCCGGCGGGCGGGCTGCTGGTCTGGCATGTGAACGCCGACCGGATCGCCAGTGAGCTGCCGACCAACACGATCAACGCCTATGGGGACGGCCTGAAACTGGTGGAGGCCGACGGGATCCAGGACATCGGTGTTCTGGAAGCCTATGTGCTGGGCTGGTTCGGTTCCTGGCGCGATCTTTACGGCGGGTATGATGACGACGGATTCGCCACCGGCTACAACGACCTGTACACGGCCCGGCCACCGAGCAGCCGCAACCATGACCGCAGTTTTTCGGGTGTGCGTCTCAGCGAGATCGGCCCGACCGGCGGCAGTTCGCTGGCCTCGATGAAGTTCCGGGCTACGCTGGATCCGGTGCTGCCGGGCTTCCCCTGGGAAGTGGCGCCGATTGATTCGGCCGCTGCCGCGGCCAGCGGCGGGCTGGCTGGACCAAGGGTGATTCCCCCCCTGTCCGTGACTCCGCTCGAGACCGATGTCCAGCCGATTCTGCTTTTTGCCGATGGGCCGGATACCAGTTGGACCGGCTCGGATTTTCCGGCAGCCCTTTACGGGGTCGGGGCCGATGGTTCTGCTGCCTGGCCTGCGGTGGCCGGCTTGCCGGCGGGCGCTTTCCAGGGACTCGGCGCGCCACTGGCCGGAGCCCCGGTCGCGAGACCGGTTTCCGGGTCGGCCACGGACCTCTTCTGGTGCACGACCGCTGGCATGGTCGGCCAAACCCACCTGGCTGCCGGGACGCCGCCGGTGGCAACCTGGACCACGGCGGTCACCGAAAACCTGGCGACCGGCCCGCTGCTGCTGGCCTGGTCCGCGACGGAATCGCGCCTGCTGCTGACCGTCGAGCCGGATTCGCTCTACCTGCTCGATACAGCCGGGGCTCCGCTGGGCGCACCGGTGGTTGTCACCGCGGGTGGCGGTTCGCTCGGGAAGCTGCAGCCGGTGTTGCTGCCCGCTGGAGATTCGGGACCGGACCAAGTGGCGATACTGGCGGACGACGGCTGGTTCCTGGTGCGGCAGTCAGGGGCGGGACTGGTTCCGCAGCCGACCTTTGTTTTCTATCCCCGCAACCGGACGGGCGCCGCGTTCTGGCACGCGGTGATGCCTCTGGCCGCTGATCTGGTCCGGCTCACGGTCTTTGACGATGAAGGTGAGCTGGGCGCCTGGGACGTGACCCAGGACGGGCTGGTCACTGCCCGCGACGCGGACCGCACTTTTGACGGACCGCTGGTTTGTCAGCCGGCCGTGGCGGACCTCGATGGCGACGGCCGGCACGACCTGGTCCTGGCCACGGGCACCCGCCTGTTCGCGATCAAGGACGACGGGATCGCTCTGCGCGGATTCCCGGTGCGCTTCGCCGACTTGTACCCCCTGCCGGATTCGACCCGGATCCAGGGGCCCCTGGTGGTGGCCGACGGCACGGGCGACGGCGTGAACGAGGTCTATTTCAATACCACGGGCGGCCACCTGGTGGGGCTGGGCGCCACCGGGCGCCTGCTGCCGGATTTGCCCCGGCGCTGGGGCGACTGGTCGCCGGCGGGATTTGCCGTGGGCGGCGAGGGCAGTGATCGGGTATTCTGGCAGGTGTCCTCCGGCGGGACCCGGACCGGCTATCTGGACCGTATCCCGGTCAATGGCCGGGTGACGGCGTACGCCATGCTGGCGACGCCGGCCGGGACGGCCCGGACGAGCGAGTGGCTGGGTGTGGCGGGCGGCGGCCGGCGGCGCGGGCCGACCGGTGCGGCGCGGGATCTGGGCGGCAGCGCGCCGGCCCGCGCTGAGACGGATCAGGCCTACCTGTATCCCAATCCGCTCGGCGGCGACGAGGTGACCGTCCGGTTCTACGCCGGGGGCTCCGGTGGCGCCGAGGTGACGATCTACAACCTTGAAGGCGAGTTGGTCAAGCGGCAGCGGGCCGCAACCGAGGCCGACGCCATCAATGAGATCGTGGTTTCCCTGCCGGGAGCGGTCAGTGGCCTTTATCTGGCCCGCTTGGTGTACGAGGGGGTCGGTGGCCGGGAGACCAGGACCATGACGCTGGCGATCGAGAAGTAGTTTGGTTTTGCAACCCGGGTAACCGGCCGGTGATGGAGGAACGCATGGTGCGGCAAAGTTGGATGAACGGATTGAGGGGATGCCTGGGGCTGGTGCTGGTCGTGGCCGTGTCCGGTCCCGTGCTGGCGGGCGAAGGGACCGGTCGGGCGGCCTGGCTGCTCGAAAGGGGCGCTGTGGCCGACTACGCGCTTACCGGCCAGCGCTTCGAGCAGTCCGAAATCGGCGGTGGCGGCAGCCAGTCCCTGGAAGTGCCCGGGGTCGAACCCGAGGGGATTGGCATGAGTGGTGCCTTGCCCGTCCTGATGTCACTGGTTCTGCCGGGCGCCGGCGAGGTGGCCATGGGCTACAAGCGTGGCTACTTCATGGCGGCGGCCGATATCTTTGCCTGGACCCAGGTGGCCAAGTACCACAGTGACGGGGCGGACCTGAGGGATGCGTATTACGACTTTGCCGACGCCCATTACACGGACGCCCTGCTGGTGGACGGCTACTCGACCAGCCACTCCACCTCCGAGGGCTTTTACCGGGACGGGCAGGGCGACCTGTATTTTCCGAGCAGCGAGCGCGGACCGATCGAAAGCATCGATGATCTGGGCAACCTGCCCCTGTATGTGACCAAGGAAGCGGACCGGCGCGAGTACTACGAGAATCTGGGCAAGTGGGACCAGTTCGTCTTCGGCTGGGACGATTACATCCGGCCCGATGATTATCCCGGCTACGATCCCACCGGCACCCGCGACCCGGACCTCCTGCAGCCATGGGTCTCGAAGAACCGTGAAATCTACCGGGTCATGCGCGACGACTCCAACCAGGCCTACAAGAGCCGTGACCGCTGGCTTTACGCCAACATCGGACTGCGCCTGTTCAGTGTCTTCCAGGTGGCCTACCTGCAGGGCATGCTGGGTGGCGGGCCGGCCAACAACGACATCGAAATATCCGGTCACAAGGTCGAAATCCAGGCGTTGCCCTCGGGGATGTACAGTGGTTCGCTGTCTGCCCGGGTTTCGTTCTAGACTCCCAAACCGAATACCCCTGGCCAACCGTGGAGGCCCAAGTTGTATCTGAAGAAATTGTCTGGACTGAATAGCGGGACCGCTGGTGCTCTGGCGTTGGGCTTGTCGCTGATCGTGCTGCTGGTGGCTGCGGGTGCGGCTTGCGCCGGCGATGGCGCCGGGCAGTCCTTCCTGCGGGCGGAGTACCTGGTGCTGGGCAATTCGGCCTCGGGGCAGTGGCAATTCGCCGTGCCGACGGCCGCTGCGGCGATGGCCCAGATTGGTGGCGAAGAGCGCAGCAAGACCCCCAGCGAGTTCGGCACAACGACGCCGGAAAAGGACAAGAACCAGGTCCAGGGGCCCTCGAACACCGGTGAGAAGGTGAAAGCAGGGCTGTTCTCGGCCATTCTGCCGGGTGCCGGTCAGTACTACAACGGCCAGAAGAAAAAGGCCTACATCATGGGCGGTGTCGAAGTGGCCATCTGGACGGCCTATTTCGTTTTCGACCAGCAGGGCGACAGCAAGCGCGAGGATTCCGAGGAGTGGGCCGCTATCTACGCGGGCACCAGTGGCAACCATGCGGACAACTACTGGCAGAACGTGGGGCACTACGCCAACAGCGATGCCTACAACGAAGGCGTGCTGCGCGAGGCGCGGGCCCTGGGCGAGGAGCCGACCGGCCTGGTCACCGGCGCGGACAGCTGGCAGTGGGTCAACGAAACGCGCCAGCTGGGCTATAGCCAATTGCGGTCGGACGGCAACGCGGCCTATGACCGGCGCGACTTCATGATCCTCTTCGCGGTGGTCAACCGTGCAGTTTCAGTGGTCGATGCGGTCATTGGGGCGGGGCGCACCGATGGTGTCCTGGAGACCGAGATCATGGGCCTGAACCTGGAGATGGAAATGCTGCCGTCGTTCCGGGACCCGGGGGCCCGCTGCGTGGTCTCGCGGAGCTTCTGATGCGGCGCGGCACGGCAGGGCAACCGGCCGGACGGCTGCTGCTGGTGCTCGGCCTGTCGACCATCGTGGCCTGCGCGCCCGGCCCGCAGTCCGGGGCGGGGGACCCCACAGGCAGTCTACCGGAACCCGCGGCAGGATCACTGCGTGCGGGTACGAGTGTCGGCCGGGTCGACTTCCTGTACTCCTTCGAGAATGACCCGGCTGAACCCTACTATCCCATCGAGGGGCTTGGCGGTTGCGCCTACAGCCCCGACGGCACCCTGATCTTCACCGACCGGATGCGCGGCAAGGTGTACGGCCTGGATGCCCTGACCCGGCGCTGGTTCGAATTCGACACGCCGGCGGTCCGGCCTTATCAGCCGGTCGACGTGGCGGTCGACGGTTTCAAGGTCATGGTCCTGGACATGGGCAACGCCCAGATCAACCGCTTCGATCTGACGGGGGCCTTCCTGGATGTCCTGGTGGATATCCGGCGGGTCGATCCGGTGATTCAGACCTCGCCGGCAGCGTTCGCCGTCGACCGCGACGGCCGGATGGCCATCGCCGACGCCACCCAGCAGCAGGTCCTGCTGCTCGACACGTTCCAGAACCTCACCATGCGCGCCGGCGATCCGGGCACCTTGCCTGACCAGTTCGCCGAGCCGAGCGGCCTGACCTTCCTGCCGGACGGGAGTTTCCTGGTCGCGGATCGGGGCAACCGGCGGCTGGCCCTGTATGGGCGGCTGGGCTTCTTCGAGGGGCTGATCGGTGGTGACGGCCAGCCGGACAACCCGTTCTTCACGCCCATGGGGCTGGCGGCTGACCGCTTCGGGAACGTCTTTGTCGCCGATCTGGCCAACGGCCAGGTGCAGGTCCTGGGCAAACGTCTGGCGCCGGTGCTGGCCTTCGGCCGCGAGGGTGCGGCCGCCAGTGATTTGCGGGCTCCGGTTGATGTCGCGGTGGGACCGGGGGACCTGCTGGCAGTGGCCGATCGCGACCGGGCGGCCATCCTGGTCTACCGGATCATCTACCAATAGGATGCGCCGGAGCCCCGGCAGAGAACTTTCCGCACCTGTACCAGCGACTTTCCGTGTGCTGTTGATTGCCATCGCGGTGTTGCTGGCGACGGCCGGCCCGGTGCTGGGCGCCGCTCCCGAGCTGGCGACGGAGCAGGAATTTCGGCTGGTCCCGGCCGGCAGCAAACCACTGAAACTGGCCCACGGGTTCGTCGATGCCCAATCCGTGCGCGTCTTTGTCGAGGGGCACCTCTGGCAGCCTGACCTGGACTACCGGGTGCGGGCTCGCAGCGGCCTGTTGATCCCCCTGCGCAACTGGGTGACGACGGGCGCGGATTCCACCGCCGCCGGCGCACGGGCCCTGGTCATGGTGAGCTATGACTTCCTGCCCGTGCCGGTTCCGGCACGGCGCGACCTGCGGCCGGTGGCCCCGGCCCCGGGCACGGTGGCCAGCCGGGAAAGTGGCAGCCTGTTTGCGCCGCCGGCTCCGGTCGGCAGCTGGCGCACCAGCGACCTGGAGGTCCGGGGCTCCAAGACCGTTCAGGTCGCTTCGGGCAGCCGGCGCGAGATGACCGTGGACCAGAACCTGCGCCTGACCATCATCGGTCAGCTCACGCCCGATATCGCGGTCCGGGCTTTCCTGTCGGACGACAACCTGCCGGTGGTGCCCGAGGGCAATACCGAGGAATTGCGCGACATCGACAAGGTGCTCGTCGAATTGACCGCACCGGTTTGGCGCGCCACTCTGGGTGATTTCGTGGCCCGGCGCGATGGCACGACTTTTGGCAACTACCGCCGCAAGCTGCAGGGTATCTCGCTGCAGGTGGACCCCGGTCAGACCCATGGCGAAGTGATAGCGGGCTCACCGCGGGGTTTGTACCGGACCATCCAGATTCGGGGGCAGGAAGCGAATCAGGGGCCGTACTTCCTGGGCGGCAGCGGCGCTGCGGGCAACCTGTTCATCGTCGCAGGCAGCGAGCGGGTGACCCTGGACGGCCGGTTGATGGTTCGTGGGTCTGAGCGGGACTACACGATCGACTACGTGGCCGGCACCGTGACCTTCACCTACCGGCAACTGGTGACCAGGGAATCGACCATCGTGGTCGAATTCGAGGAAGGTGAAGGCGCCTACGCCCGGACGGTGGTCGGCGGCGGTGGCGGCGCCAGGTTCAAGGTACCGCTCCTTGGTGGTGACGGTCACTTCGGTGCCCGGGTGATCCGCGAGAAGGACGACGCCAGCCGCTTGCGAACCGGTACACTCGGACCGGCTGATGAGGCGATTCTCCGGGCCGCCGGCGACAATCCGAATTTGGCGGTGGCCGGCGGGGTGACTGCCACCGAACCCGGGCTGGGTGAATACGACGCCCAGGTGGCCGGCACCGACACGATCTATGTGTTCAATGAACTGGGCGGCGACTTTGATCTGGACCTGTTCTACGTCGGGCCCGGCAACGGCAACTACGTGTTGGAACGCCTGACGGCAGGCGGTCAGCGGGTCTATCTGCACGTGGGGGAAGGCCTCGGGAACTACCTGATCGGTCGGCCGATTCCCCTGCCCGGTTTGCAGAGCGTGGCGACCTTCGTGGCCGGGGTGGGCGACACGACGGCCAGTTTCCTGCAGGCCGAATGGAA